>NZ_JBEXXK010000069.1:0-58242 GCF_040630405.1 Streptomyces sp. NPDC005811 | reverse complement strand
GCCGCCCTCGGCCTCGACATCACCGTCACCCCGCGAGAAGAGACCGCTTGACCTCTACCAACGCGCATCAACTCAGGCCATTTTCAAGAGAGCAGACAGGTGAGGTCCATCTGTTCCTCAACAGCGGCATCCCGGCCGGCCCGGAGCGACTCACCGCCGCAGAAGCAACACTGGCCCGCAACGGCTGGACGCGAGAGAACAGCAAATACCTGCTGCTCACCCACCGAGGGATCGCCGGCACCCTGGAGTACGCCAACCTCCTCGAACAGTACCGGCAGCTGGGCCGCTACGGCCCCGACGACCTCATGGCACGCAACGAGCCCTACATCCAGTACCTCACACGGATCGAGGCCGTGTGCACAGCCTTCCGCAACAACGACTTCGCCGAACTCACCAGCCTGCTGGACGAGGGACGAACCCGCATCACCACCCATGCCCACAAACGCGCCATCAGCGAAGCGATCCGTGCCCTCGACGCCATGCGCACGACCGGCACCGTTGGGGATGTGCTCGACCTGATGGCCGACGGCCGCCTCCTCGCCATACCGGGAAAGCTCAAAGACCTCGAACGCCGGCGAACCGCAAAGGACCTGGACGAGCGCGACCAACGACGAGCGGACTTCTCGAACAACCTCCGCAACGTGCCCTACCGGGAGGTCATCAGCGTCACTCACTTCATCGACGAACTCACACCCTTCTCCACCCAGCACGGTGTCAAAGGCGACGAATTCGAGAACGTCGTCGTGGTGGTCGACGACAGCGCCTGGAACCGGTACAATATCGGCAAGATGCTCGCCGGTACTGACAAACCTGACCGGACCGAACGCTCGCGTAACCTGTTCTACGTGTGCTGCTCGCGAGCCCAGCGCAGCCTTGCAGTGGTGTTCATCAATGATCTCCCCGACGGGGCAGAATCCACGCTCCACGACTGGTTTGCTTCAGGCACCACCCATCCGTGAACCAGGACTCGGACCTGACTGTCCGGGTCTGTCGCCTGCGCAAGGCAGCAGACCCGTGTGGTCCGTACGCTACGCCGTACTCTCGATGCCCAGGATGTCGTAATGGTGCTGCCGTGAGCCCAGAGCCTCAACTCCCGACGGCTCACGAGAAGGAGCGCGTGCCTGGGGCGAAGTCCGTCGCTGGCTGCGTGAAGCCGTACAACGCGATCATGACGGGCGTCCGCTCCATGATGGGACCCGACGATTCCGTTGAACTGCTGTACGTGAACGGAGCCGACGGGACTGGGGTACTGCTTGCACTGCAGGATCACCAGGCGGTCGTCGCCGTCCCATACCGTGACGTCTGCGCCGAGATCGCTGGCACCTCCCACCCGCCTCGGCTTGGCGGAACCCGTCGCGCGCCTGGCCGGTTGGTCGCCAGAAGGTCTTCCTCGACTGGTTCGGCCCGCCCGCGGACTGCGCGGTGCCGTCCGACGACCCACGACACGCGCTCTGCTTCGGAGAACCGAAGGCGCAGGCTCGGAGCCAACGCTCATGTGAAAAGGACCTTGACCGGGCCACAACAGTTCAGGCCACGAGCCTGTCAGGTTAGATTCACTCCAGGTCCTCTTCCGTCGCCATGGAGTCACCAGCCTCACATGTCCGTACAGTTCGATGCCGTCTCGTTCAGCCCCGAGGGTGAGCAACATGTGCTGTGCGGCGCCACCCCCGCCGGATTCGGCGCGCCGGTCTACGTCCAGAATCCGGACGCACAGCCGAACGACGTCCTGAGGGGCCTGCTTCAGCGCTACCCTCGGCTACCGAAAGGGTTGAAGTCCGCGGGCCGGCTCAAGGCCGCAGGGCTGCGCGCGTCCAACCTCTTTCGCCCCGACGCCTACGTGCTCGGGCCTCCGCAGCTGGTCGCCGTCGCCGGGGTGACCACGAGCACCGGGCGCACGACGCAGGGATGGGAAGAGACCGTATATCCGCCGTCGCCTGTCTACCGCGCGGACCAAGCTGTCCCCTTCTCGGCGCCACCCGACGCCGACGAAGCCCAAGCCATCCGCCATGCTGCGATCCGTTGGGCGCGGGGCGTCCTCGACGACCCCGATGCGGTCATTCTGGCCGTCAGAGCCCTCGGGTCACCCGCTCCGTCCACCCCGCCCCTGGAACGGGCCGTGCCCTATGAGATAGCACTCACCTCGACCGGCGGCCACAAGAGATGGCATCAATTCATCAACCCCGAGTGGGATGCGACATTCCTGCGGCAGCTTCGACTAGGCCCTGCCGGCCCTGCGGACCTCGAAGCCGCCCCCCGTTTCCGCGAGGTAGCCGACACCCTGCTGCGCAGACTCCAGGGCAAGCGCGTCGTCACCTACGGACGCAACCTCCAGTACGCCGCGATCTACGCGGGGCTGGAGTACGCCTGGCTACGGGACGGCCTCCCCCACGGTGCCCTGTGGCCGGACACCGCGACCGCACTCACGAAGTTGAACGGAAGCCGCTGGGAGTGCGCACGTCTGCGCCACGGCGAGTTCGACAATAACTGGGACTTGGCCGCCGGTCACTTCGCGCTGCCGACCGAAGAACCGGCCACCGACGCACTCGATCGCTGCAGGATGACCGTTGCCCTGCTGCGTCGCATGGCAGATCCGGATCCGGCTCTGCGCTACGCGGAGCTGAATGCCCGGGCGGAGCGTGCCGTGCGAGACGGCAAGAGCCACCGCCGCCTGCCCCGAGGTGGTCAGCGGCTGAGCCGCATCGTCGCATCCCGTCATGCGGTGCTTGAGCGCAGCCAAGGGGGCTGCGAGAACCCTCGTTGCCCTGATCCCCGCTATACCTCGGCATTCAGCCGCAATGGCTCCTTCCTGTTGGAAGTGGATCACATAGACGATCACGCCAAGGGGGGCGCGGATCTTCCTGAGGTCATGATCGCTCTGTGCCCGAACTGTCATGCCTTGAAGACCCGTGGGACAGTGACCGACGAGTTCCGTGATCTCCTTCGCGCAACGGCTCTCGCCAGGCATCAGGAACTGCTCGCCGCGGTTCGATGAACCTGCCCCTTCATCGGCGCCGACAAGCCAGCTGGCCGTGTGTGCGGTGCCTAGCGGAGCTCGTTAAGGGCCTCTTCGAGCAGGTGGAACCGCACGCGTTCTTGTTCGAGTCGTACGTTGGGGCCGAACTCGCCGTCCACGAGGCTGTCGTAGACATCGGCCTCGTCCGGAGTGAGCGTGCCGAGAGGCTGGTGGGTGGGGGCGTCTTCCTTCACCCACTGGCTGCGGTGCTCCAGGAGAGTGTCCCGGTTCATCAGGATGGACTGCGTGTGCGGAAAGGCCCGACGCAGCCGGTCGAGGATGGTGAACCCGTGAGTGTCCAGGTCGCCCCAGTACACGAGGCGTATGCCGGGCAGCCAGTTCAGGGCGGACAGTTGGGTGACGGCGTAGCCGCCGCCGTGGATCACGATGCTGTGGGGCTGGTCGGGGAAGGCGAGGTAGGTGGTTTCGTTCTCGACGACGTACACGGCCGTGATGCCGGGCGGCGGGGCGGTGAGCTCATCGGCGCGGACCGTGAGTTCGCTGAAGCCCGTCGGCGACTCGCCCCCGAGCATGCGGAACCGCAGGTAGGCGGGCTTGTGCAGGAAGTGGAAGCGGGCGGCGAAGTCTGTGCGTGCGGCTTCGGTGTCGATGCGGTCGTCGGGAAGGCACTGTTCAAGCAGGGTGGTCAGGATGGCGCGGTGGCGTTCGATGAACTTGGTGTCCACGCCGGGTACGTCCAGCTGGCGCAGGTAGACGGCTGGGCCGCGGTAGTCGGCGATCCAGCGGATGGTGGCCTGGAGGCGGGGCCAGTCGGCTTCCCGCTGGAGGACCTGCATGGGGTGGGCGATCATCCAGTCGATGAGCGCGGGCAGTGACTCCTGGGTGGAGGTCAGCAGGGTTTGGTAGCGGGCGACCGAGGGGGTCACGCCGAGCAGGCGCCAGAGGCCGTCGCGGTCGTCGATCCAGACCCGGTCGGGGATGCTGTTCACACCCGCGAGGCGCCCGCCGAGTCGGCGGTATTCAATGCGTAGGTGCCGGTGTGCGCTGGGTGCCCACGATTCGGTCCAGGCGAGGACCTCTTCATAGTGGCGGGTGATGTCGCCGGCCTTCGGGCCGCGCAGGGGAATCCCGACGGGCTCCCAGGGTGCCCCGTCGGCGAGTTGGGTGAGATAGGTACCCGTGTTCCAGCGTTTACGGAGGCGTTCGAGGACAGTCTGCGGCGTAGTCCATTGGGAGCTTTGATGCGTCGTCATCTCAGTCTCCCGGTCCGGCTGCGGGCTGCAGAACCGCCAGGGTATGGGCGAGGCGTTCGCGGCGGTATTGGGCGATGGTCAGGGTGCGCAGGCGCGAATGGTGTCCGCTGGGGTTGTCGACGAAGCCGACGGCGGACACGTAGGGCTCGATGACGTGGATCTTCTGCAGTGGGGTGACGATGAGGAGTTGCAGCCCCAGACGCTTGAAGAGGTCCAGGGCGAAGCGGGCGGATTCCTCCGAGCCGCGTCCGAAGGCTTCGTCGATGACCACGAAGCGGAAGGTACGGCTTCTGCTGCTGGTCGTGTCGAGCTTGAACTGGTAGGCGAGGGAGGCGGCCAGGATGGTGTATGCGAGCTTCTCCTTCTGACCTCCGGACTTGCCGCCGGAGTCGGAGTACACCTCGTACTCGGAGTCGTCCTCGCGGCGTCGTTCGCTGGCGCTGAAGACGAACCAGTACCGCACATCGGTGACGCGCTTGGTCCAGCTGCGGTCGCTGTCCGCGTGGCCTTGTCGGCCCTTGAAGCGTTCGATCAGGTGCTGGACCTGGTGGAACTTCTCCTCGGAGTAGAGATCGGAGTCATCGCCGGACAGGACGTCGTCGGTGCAGGCGCGCAGTTCCGCGGTGAACTCACGGATCTCGGTGTTGGGCGTCTGCTCAGGCTTGAGCATGATGTAGCGGCCCGGGTTGTAGTCGATGCCGGCCAGCGACTCGTTGATGGTGTGGATGCGGTCGCCGATCTCGTCGGCCCAGATGGTCAACTGCGCGTGGAATCCGGCGATTTCGCGGATCACGTTGGTCTTCAGGTAGGTGCGGAACTGGTCCTGGAAGCGCGGCAGGTCGTCGGCGACGAGCTGCTGGTGCAGGGCACGGTATCCGGGGACGGAAGCGACGGAGGCGTCGAGTTCGCCGGCCTCGACCTGATAAGCCGTGCGGAAGGAGCTCATCCGGGCGGCGATCGTCTGGCCGAGACGTGTCTGCTCCTGCGCCCAGCGGCGTTTGTGCGCCGTCATCTCCTCCCGCAGCCGATTTTCGGTCTGCGTGCACTCCTGCGCGGTCCGGCACGCCAGGCGGGTTGTGGTCAGGCGCTGTTCGAGGGCCGGGAAGTGGGCCTGTGCCTCGCGGGCGGTCGGTTCGTCGAGTACGGTGCGGGCCTCGTCGCGGGCGCGTTCGGCGGTATCGCGTTCGCCGCAGACCCGGCCCCAGCCCTGGCTGGCCTTTTCGTAAGCGGCTTCCTGTTCGGTGATTTCGTCGGCGATCCGGGCGAGACGGCGGGTGAGTTCGTCCAGATCATGGGAGTCGGTCTGCAGACGCTGCTTCTCGCCCGTGAGTTCGGTGATGCGTCGTACTGCGGATCGCCAGTCGATCTCGCTGTAGTCCTGCATGGCCGCCAGCCGGTCGAGGACCTTGTCACGGCTGATGGCGTCCTCGTGGGCGGCTCCCAGCTCGGCCTTCTTCTTCTCCAGCTCGCGTTGGGCGCCGTGGACCCGGCCGGCCTGATCCAGCAGGGCTTCGATCTTCGCCCGGTTCGTCCAGCCGAGCACATAGGTGCTGCGGTCTTCGATGTGGGTGGTGTCGTTCTTCTCGTGACGGCCCCGCGCTCCCTTGATCGAACCTTGGACGGTGATGGCGAGTTCGGCGTGGCGGAAGTCCTCCATGGTCGGCACGCAGGTGTGGGAGGCGCGGCGTTCGAGCTCGCCGGCCAGCCACGGGGCGAACGGCGAGTCGTCGCGCACTTCGAGCTTGGTGAACATCGCCGTGGACGCGCCGGTGGGCTGGCGCCGCGGCGGGAGTTTATCCGGGACGCGGAAGTAGACCAGCTTCGTTCCCAGGTGGTGGTCGTTGATCCAGTCGGAGACGCGGGCGTACTCGTCGCCGGGGACCAGGAGGGACACGGCGAAGCCGCGCAGCAGCCGTTCGGCGGCTCCGGCCCATGCCTGTTCCGCGTCGCGGACCTGAATGAGCTCGCCGGCGAACGGCAGGGCGCTCTCCTCGATGCCGAGTTCGCGGCTCAGGCGGGCACGTACTTCCAGCTGCTTCCGCGGGATGTTGCTGCGGCGCGAGCGCAGGCTGATCAGGTCTGCGTTGAGGTCCTCGGCCTGCTGATTCAGTTGTGCAGCCTCGACCGCGAGTGTCTCCAGGGCCGTGCGCGTCTTCTGTGTCACCGCTGCGACGTCGTGCTGGGCCTGGGTGATCTCCTCCAGTCGGTCGGTGAACTGGGCCTGATCGGTTACCGGGGCCAGCTCGGCCTGCTCCAGCAGGGCGGCGTGCTGGCGGGCGCGCTTCTCCTGAGCGGCGCGCTGCTTCTCCGTCGCCTCGATCTGGCGCTCCAGTTCGCTCAGGCGCCCGCCGCCCAAACCCTCACGCTGCAGCTCCCACTGGCGCTCCTGGTCCCGCAGCCGCTCCAGTTCGTCTTTCGCGGACTTCTTCTCGCTGTCCAGACGGGCGAGCATCCGATCCGACTCGGCGCGCAGGGCTTCGTGCAGCACCGCCATGTGCTGGGCGATGAAGTACCGCAGGGCGGCCTGCTGGGCGTCGGCCTCCTCTATGCGTGCGGTCAGGCCCTCGTAGGCGTCGCTGTCCTCAAGCAGCGGAGTGAGGGCCTCGATCTGGGCGCGGGCCCGCTGAACGGAGTTGTAGGTGGTTCTCAGCGCGTCGAAGTGGCTGACGATGTTGTCGGTCATGGCCGCCGCATCGAACGGTTCGAGCATGTGACTGCGCACGAAGTCGTCCAGGCTGCCCACCGACTTCATCGACACCGTCTGATGGAAGAGTTCCAGTGCCTGCTCGGACTCGATGCCCATCCGGCGTCGGAAGTCCTTGCTGTAGGGCGGGAACGTCTTGTGGACACGGACACCGCCCGTTTCGAGGCGCTTCTTCAGCGCGCGCACCTCGGTGCCGAAGTCGGCGAAGTCCGCGGCGACGGACAGCGGCCGGTCGGCGACGAGGAACAGCCGCTCGGGGCTGGTGGCGTTCGCGTCGGCCAGCCAGAACACCTGTCCCAGCGTGACGGTCGAAGACAGTGCCGGGTTGGTGAACACGCCCAGGATGACCGAGTAGCTGCCCGGCTTGCGCAGCGCCACCGGCTTGGTCGTCCCGGTGGTCTCGTTGCGTTCGGACTTGTAGTGGCCCAGCACATAGGAGCGCAGGCTGCGCTCACCGCTCTCCGCGCCGGCAGCTTTGTTGTAGGCGATCTTGCGGGCGGGCATGAACAGGGTGGTGATCGCATCCACCAGGGTGGACTTGCCGGAGCCGATGTCACCGGTCAGCAGGGCGTTGGCGCCGCCGATGCCGAACGACCACACGTGCTTGTCGAAGGTGCCCCAGTTGTAGACCTCCAGACGCTCCAGCCGGAAGCCGGCCGCCGTCAGGTCGGTGGAGGTGGTCTTGCCGGCGGGGCCGGACTGGTCCGGGATCACTGCTGCTCCTCCTGGGGAGTGCGGGTGGCCGCGTACCGGGCCAGGCTTGATTCGAAGTCGGCGAGCCACTGCCCGTCGACGAAGGCCTTGATGATCCGCTGCACCTCGAACAGCTGCTCCTGCCCGCGAGCGCGGCGCAGGAACTGCAGGTCCGCCACCTTGTTGATGTGGCCGTCGATCTGGTCGATCAGGCGCGCCTCGTTGCTGCCGGCCGGGAGGAAGGTGCTGATCATCTCGACGATCTCGTCCCGGGTGATCATCAGGCGGGTGCCGTCGGCGCCCGCGTCGAACTCGGCGAGCCGCTTGCGCAGTAGTACGACCAGCAGACTGACGGGGTAGGACAGCGAGCGGCGGGGCATCAGCCGCGGCGGCGCCATGCGGGGATCGCGAACGACGTCGTCTTCGTCGTCGGGTTTCGACTGGAGGAAGGCGTATCCCTCCATCTCGTCGATCACCACGCGCAGCCCCATGACGTCGACGTAGTCCTTCACGTCGGCACTGTGACGCAACAGGGCGTCCCAGGCCCGCTCGTGCTGGTCGCGGAAGACCGGTCCTTTGAGCAGTTGGTTCACCGGTAGTGAGAGGGTGTGCGGCTGGTGCGGGGCGGGGGTGGCCGGCGTGGTCATCGGTCCTCCTCAGGGCCGGACGCCCAGGCGATGCCGGGGCTGGTGCGGGCGAAGGTGAGCACGGGTACGGTGGCGATCTGCTGGACGTCGTCCTCGCCGATCCAGGTGATCTCTTCTTGGCGGTGGTCGTCGAACACCGTGGTGAAACCGTCGTCCGGCAGCGCGAAGTAGGCGACCAGTTCGGCAAGCCCCTGCTCCAAGGGGTACTCGCGCAGCGTCTCGGCCAACGACACCTGGGTACGAGAGCCGAGCGCCCGGTGCACCGCGGCCGTGAGCCTGGCCGGATCCACATACACCGCCTCGAACAAGGCGTCGGCGGTGAACTCCTCGTCCCCCGCATGGATCCCGGTACTGTCGATCGCCGCCTTGACCACCGGCGCGTACAAAGGCCGCTCCATCGGCAGGACGATGGCCGGAGCGGCCGCATCGATCTCGGCGACCAGGTCCACGCCCGGCACATCACGCAACGCCAGGGCCTGTGCCTCGATACCGCGCACCAACTGCAGCACACGGCGATCCTCCGAACGCACCTGGTCGTCCAGGAACCGGCGCAGCTGATCCGACAGCTGCCGCACCGTCATCTGGGTACGTTCGGCGGCCTCCAGCCAGTCCCGGACCATGCGCCGCATCCTCGGATCGGGCTCTCCGATGGCCTCCATCGCCTCGACCGCGGCCAGCAGCTTCTTGAGCTCGTCCTGACGGCTCGGGGCGAGGAGGAAGTCGTAGAACGCCTGAAAGGTCCGGCCCTGGTCCGACTCCGCGATGCTCTCGCGGCTGCCCAGTACCTCGTCCAGGAGTTCGCCCTTGGCCCCGTCCCACGCGGCGATCTTGCTCCGCAATTCCCGGTCGAGGTCCCGGAAGTTCGCCTCGACCTCGCGGAAGTCGGCCAGCAGCCCATGCGCCGTCGACGTCACCTGCTGATAGCGGTCCCGCAACGCCGCGCTCTCCAGAACGACTACCTCGCCGGCCTCAACACGCGCGATTTCCTGGTCGATTTCATGCCGTCGCCGAGTGAGCTCCGCCAGCCGCGCCTCGGGGTCGGTTTCTGTGCCGAACGTCATCTGCCTCAGCAGGTCAAAGATCGTGTTCAGGCGCGACTCTGTACCGACGAACGAACGCTCTTCCAGCGACCGGACCCACGCGATGGCTTTCTCGACCGCAGCCGTGGCGTCATAGTGCGGCTCGTCCGAATCCGGCGGATAGTACGTGCGCAGCCAACCGATCCCCTGCCCCGACCAGTCGTCCAGATACGCCTTCGCGGACTTGGGAAACGTGCCCTGCCCCAGCCGGTCGTTGAGTGCGAACAACTCGTCGTCCAGCCGTTCGACAAGCTCCGCACGGGCGATCGAACGCGCCCCTTGCTCGACGAACACCTTGTTGAAGAAGCTCAGCATCAGCGCGGCGTTGTCGGCCTTCAGCAGCCGCCAAGCAGCGCTCTGCTTTCGCAGCGCGACCAGACGGTCGTAGTCCAACTCCATACTCCCCGCCCTCTCACTACCCCGGCCATGCAGCCGTGCACAGGCATTCCGCGCCGACCACAAGAAACCGTAGAGGCCACCACTGACAACGGAACTCTGCAGAGTCGACGAATGGATGGGCCGACTCGGCCGCGAGAACGCAAAAAGCCAGGCGAGAGGGCAGATTCATCTGGGTTGCAGATCATTCCCACCCCTTACCCCCGAGCTATTTCCGAACATAATTTCGAGTTCCGCGCCATGTCGTCTGTGCGGACGAGTAGCCACGCCGTCGCACCTTGATGCCGCTACGACTCTGGACGCCGCACCCCACCAGGCAACGCGCTGCCGTACTGCGCCTTCACGCACCGCCTTCCGTACCCGGCGATGTCACCGGACACGGAAGGCGGTAGCGCACGACGGGGCCGGTCAGCCGGAACCACGCCCGACGTCGGCTGCGCGCGTTCTCGTCACGCGGCCAAGGGCGTTGCCGCTTCCTCCTCCGCGGGAGGCGCGAGGAGCGGGAAGGCACAGTCGTCGGGGCGCCGGCCCATCCGCTGCAGCGTGAGCGCCGCGAGCAGTGCCACACCTGGACCGGTCACCGGCGAACGCTCCATCCCCACGTAGTAGATCCCGTCCTCGTCGGGTTCGACATCCACGCGGTCGAAACTGACGGACAGGGCGGCGCAGTACCCCCACAGGTCCGCCCGCAGTCCGCTGGGAATGTCCGTGCGGACCCAGACGAGAGGATGCGGCGCGCCCTGTTCGTCGTAGCCCATGGTGACTGCCGCCCCCACGCCCTCGGGAAGGGGGTAGGCCTCCTCCGGCACGTCCTCGGCCGTGCCGTCGAGCGCGTCGGTGATGAGCGTGCGCACTGCCGCGATCACCTCCTCGTCGCCGCGCCAGCCGTGCAGTGGGCCGTAGTCGGTCCCGGCGTAGAGCTCGCGCACGTTCTGGCTCTGTTTCGGGCGTTCGGGTGGATCGACTGCCGGACAGTCCTCCAGGCCGATGTCCTCCAGGGCGGTCTCGGCGTAGGTCACCCCGTCCTTCGAGTCCACCGTGATGGCGGACCAGCCGTGCTGGATGTATTCGGAGAACAGCCTGCGGATGAGGCGCGCCTTCGCCTTGTCGGACAGTCCGGGGACGGTGACGACGACGATCAGGCCGCGGAGGACGATGAGCCATGCCTGGTGGTCGTCGATCAGTTCCTGCTCGGAGAAGGACACGCCCAGGAGCTCTCCGAGGCTCTCGACCGGCAGAGCCCACGCGTCGTGAGCCCGCAGCTGAGGCGCGGCCTGTGGCTGCTTCGAGCAGGTCTGGGCATTGTTCGTGTTCGTGTGAACCGGATTGGACACCACGATGCTTCCTTTCGCCAGGAAATTGGGTAAGTCGAGTCTTCGGCGAGAGGTCGCACAGGGGCGCGTAAAGTAGGAAAAGCTCTTTTCGTGTGACCTGAACCAGTCAGGCTGCGGACCGTCGTACCCGGGTCAACGCCTGTCACCCCAGCGATACCGTTCCTCATCGGCCCCGTACGGAATCCAGCCTTTCGGAAACAGCTTCAGCTCCTCCGGTTCTTCGGTGCCGGACTGCGCGTGTCGGCGCGCCCCGGACAGCCACCGGCGCGCTGAAAACGAGTTGAAGCTCGTCGGCGTCAGCCTTCTCCGCGATTCGGCGTCCCCGGGATCGCAGCACGCGCGCGGCGCGGTCGCCTCCTGCCACCTGGCGACCTGTTCGAGGGAGATCTCTGCAAACTGGACCTGCGCCGCCCGTTCCTTTGCCTCCTCCGCGGCCTCACGCCAGCTGACCACCCGCTCCCACCAGCACCCCCTCCAGCGGCGGCTACTTCTTCGCCCTGCCCGGGGTGCACGACAGCAAGGACTGGCTCGTCCTCGCGCTGCCCGCCACCTGAGCCCGTGCCGCCGCCTTCGGTGTGAGGGCCGCGAGCGCGTCACGGCATCAGGGGCGATGCTCACAGCCTTCCGGGCGGCCCTGCCCGCCGCAGCAGAATTCGACCCCGTCCCGGTCGCCCGCTGTGGACGGCGCGTTCGCGGCGGCGGCTCGCGTCGCGCACTGCGCACTGTCCATCATCCGATCGCTGTCGGACGCGGCATTGGCGAGGCTCGTGCAGCACACCACCAGCAGGAGGCCGCCCGCCACCAAAGGCAGACTCCGGCGGCGCGGCGGCGGGGCGAGCAGGGCCCGTACCCGCTGCGGTACGACTCCCCCCGTTGCCGCCAGACCGGTGGGACGGGCCGCTCCGGCTGACGCCAGGGCGGCGCGCCCGACGGCGTGGGCGACGACCGTGCGATCGCTGACACAGAGCGCGGCCTCCTCGTCGGCCCAGCGTTCCAGAACGTAGTCACCCGCGACGGCCAGAGGACGCAGCAACGGGTTCAGAGCAGCCGTGAGCCGCCACAGAGTCTGGAAGAGGTGGTGGCGGCCGCGCAGATGTGCCCGTTCGTGTGCGAGAAGGGCCGCGCGTTCCCGGTTGCCGAGGCATCGCAGCATCCCGCGGGAGACGACGATCCGCCCGGGCCTTCCAGGGAGGGCGAAGGCGATCGGGGCATCGTCGTCCAGTACCGCCAGCTCGGTCTTCTCCGGCAGGCGGGCGCACTCGCGCCGCGCCCGGGCAACGTGCCGGAACCGGGATACCGCGGCCACGCCCAACGAGATGGCGCCCGAGACGAGCAGCAGGGCGCTGCCGACCGCGACGACCAGGTACACGGGGTCTTCGGCGCGCAGCGCGGCGACCGACCAGCGGCCCTCCTCAGCGATCTCGGGAATCTGCGCCACGCCGGTGAAGGCCAGCAGGGCGAGCGACCCGGCCCAGCCGACCGCTGTCACCAGCGCGGCGCACGCCAGCGCCCAGGCCGCAGGGCGCGGCGGCAGGAGCCGCGCGAGCCGCGGCGCGAGCAGGGTGAGCACGGCCGTGACGGCGAAGGGGACGTAGACGCTGATCAGCACGGCTTCACGGCCTCCCCTCGGAGCGTTCGTCATCAGCTCGGGGAGCCTGTCCGGACAGCAGCTGGTTCAGCACCTGCTCGTCCTGCGCGGACAGCTCCGACACGAACCGGGCCAGGACCGCCTCACGGTCGGAGCCGCCCTCCAGCAGCGAGTGCATGCGGTGAGCAGTGTGGGACGCCTCGTCCCGGGCCGGCTCGTAGGCGTAGCCACGGCCCTCGCGGTGCCGGACCAGCATGCCCTTGTCGTACAGCCGGGAAAGGATCGTCAGAACGGTCGTATAGGCCAGGTCGCCCGGCAGCGAGTCCCGGACCTGGCGGGCGGTCAGGGCTCCGTCGGCAGCCCAGAGCGCGGCGAGTACATCGCTCTCCAGTTCACCGCGCGCCCTCCTCCCGGAAGCCTCGTGCGCGTCCTCGCCGCCTTGCGCATCCACCGGATGCCTCCCTCCGCCGCCCGTTCGTGCGCACAGCCTACCCGGGCACCTCCTACGAGTTGTAGGAGGTATGCTCCGGGCTTCAGGCCGCGAACTACTACAACTTGTAGAGCTCCATCGCTCCCGTCATGCGCGGAGGAAACCCATGCCCCACGCCGCATCCACGGCGTCCGGATCCGTGCTCGCGGGCGCCATTCCACGTCAGCGCGCCACGACACCCGTCGAACGGCGGATCGCGCTCGTCTCCGCGAGCCTGGGCGCCGGTCACAACGGCGCCGCCGCCGAACTCGCCCGCCGTCTCACCACTCAGGGCCACCTGGTGGACCGCCTCGACCTGCTGGATCTGCTGCCTGCCCGGCTGGGCCGCACCGTGCAGGACGGCTATCACCGGATGCTGGTGCGGGCTCCGTGGGCCTATCAGCGGATCTACTCCCGCACCGAGTGGGCCGGAGGCGGCGGGCCGGTGGCACGGGCACTGCTGCGGTCGGCGGAGGACCGGGTGCTGCGCGCGCTGCCTCCGGGTACCGGGGCGGTCGTCTCCACCTACCCGGGGGCCAGCCGAGTGCTGGGGAACCTACGCCTGGCGGGGCGTCTGAACGTTCCCGTCGTGACCTATCTGACCGACTTCTCGGTGTATCCACTGTGGGTGGCACCCGGCGTGGACGTTCACCTGGCCGCCCACGCGATACCCGCCGCCCAGGCACGAGCCGCCGGCGCGCGGGACGTGCGGGTGTGCGGTCCGGTCACCGACCCGCTCTTCACACCCCCTACCACGGCAGAGCGTGACCGGGCGCGGGCGGGGTTCGCGCTCCCGCGCCATGCGCCGCTGGCCCTGCTGGTCGCGGGATCGTGGGGGGTCGGTCCGGTGCGGCAGGTCGCCAGGGGGCTGCGCGAGTGCGGCGCCGCCGTTCCGGTCGTCGTGTGCGGCCGCAACGAGAGTCTGGCCAGACACCTGCACGCCGACGGTGTCGAGCACGCGTTCGGCTGGGTCGACGACATGCCCGGCCTGATGTGCGCCGCGGATGTCCTGGTCCAGAACGCCGGCGGGCTGACATCCCTGGAGGCGTTCGCCTCGGGCCTGCCCGTCGCCAGCTACCGCTGCATACCCGGGCACGGACTGATGAACGCCGCCGCCCTTCACGAAGCGGGGGCGGCCGTGTGGATCCGCAACCCGGCCGACCTCAAGCAGACGCTGAACGACCTGATCGACGGCCCGCTCGGACACCGGCAACGGGAGACCGGTCTCGCCCTGTTCGCCAGGTCGCCGGACAGCGGCCCGGCCGCCGAGATCGCCCGCCTTCACCACGCCACCGTCCCCGACCACGGCCGTAAGATCGCCGCACAGCGCCGCAGCGCCCTGCGTCGGCTCGCCACCATCGCCGCCCTTGCCACCGCCCTGTGGACAAGCGCCGTCGCCATGGGAGTCGCGACCGACTACGACGGACCGGATTTCCTCCGCACTCTCGGCCACAGCCTCGACCCGGACGCCCACGTGCCGCCGATCGGGGGCCACCACGCGTGAACGCCGCCCGGACCCTGCGCACGGCCGCGCTCGCCACCCTGCCTGCCTTCGTCGCCGTGCACACCGCTCCCGTCGTCTCCACCTTCGGGCCGCTGCGCAACCACGTCATGCCCCGGCTCTCGGGCCGAGGCCGAGCGGACCACGTAGCGCTGACCTTCGACGACGGCCCCGACCCCCGCTCCACCCCGCACTTCCTGCGCCTCCTCGCCCAGCGCCGGACGCACGCCACCTTCTTCCTGCTCGGCAGCGCAGCACACCGCAACCCCGGGCTCGTCCACGAGATCGCGGAATCCGGTCACGAGATCGGCGTCCACGGCTGGCTCCACCGCCCCCTGCTGCTGCGCAGCCCCCGAGCCACGCACGAGGATCTCCGCCGGGCCCTCGACACCGTCGGCACGATCACCGGACAGCGCCCGGTACTGCCCCCCGTACGGCGTCATGTCCGCCGCGGCCCACCTCGCCGGCCACGGCCTTGGCCTCACACCGGTGCTGTGGACCTGCTGGGGCGAGGACTGGACGGCATGCGCGACGCCGCGCTCCGTTCACCGCACCGTGGTCGCGGACCTGGACGGCGGCGGCACGATCCTGCTGCACGACTCCGACTGCAGCTCCGTACCCGGCGCCTGGCGCTCGTCGCTGGGCGCGCTTCCCGGCATCCTCGACGCCTGCGAGGAGCGCGGCTACGGCGTCGGCCCGCTGCGCGACCGCGGCCGACCTCTGTGACACGCCCGCCCCCGGGAGCTGCGAACCCCTCGCCCACCCACAGACACCTACTACATCTTGTAGAGGTAAGCTCGACTAGGTGCGGCATCAAGGCAGAGGACATCACCTGCAGTCCTACACATCGTCTACAAGAATGTAGTCGATACGTAACCGCTACGTCATTGTCCCCAGGAAGGGGCTCCCGACCATGAGCACACCGGTGCACTCCGCCTCGGTTCTGGCCGTCAACGTGCTGGATGCCCACTCGTTGCTGGCGGCCTTCGGCGTGCTGGGTGTCGGGGTGGTGATGTTCGCCGAGACGGGCCTGCTGGTTGGCTTCTTCCTGCCGGGCGACTCGCTGCTGTTCACGGCCGGCCTGCTGTGCACGGGTTCGGCCGAGGGGAGCGTTCACCTGTCCCTGGGACCGCTGCTGGTCGCGGCGGCGGCCGGCGCCCTTGCCGGGGCGCAGTGCGGGTATGTGCTCGGCCGGAAGGCGGGTGGGGCCCTGCTGGCCCGCAGCCGCTCGCGACGTCTGCACGAAGGGGCGAGACGCGCCGAGGAGCTGCTGGAACGCTACGGATGCGCGAAGGCGATCGTGCTGGCCCGATTCGTACCGGTCGTACGGACCGTTCTCAATCCGGTGGCGGGCGCACTGGAGGTGCCGGTGCGGACATTCGCGCTGTGGCAGGTCGTCGGCGGGCTGGTGTGGAGCCTCGGCCTAACTCTGGCGGGGTACGCGCTGGGCTCCTCGATCCCGAATGTCGACCGTTACCTGCTCCCACTGGTCGCGTTGATCGTTTTCGTGTCAATGGTTCCGCTCCTCGCCGAGGTGTACAGGGCTCGTCGGGAAGCCCGGCCCGAGGGAGGGCTCAAGTGATCATGGCTTTGGACGGGTCGTCGGTCGACGGCTCCCTCTACTCGGACGTGGTGGATACGGCCCGGCACGCTCCGGGCTGGCTGGACACCGCGATGGCCTTCTGGTCGACGTACGGGCTCGCGCTGTTCGCAGTTCTGGCTGCCGTGGGCTGGTGGTCCGCGCGGCGTGCCGGGGGTGCGGCGGCGGTGACGGCGCTTGGCGTGCCGGCGGTCGTGGTCGCGGCGTACGGCGTGGATGCCCTGGTGAAGCTGGCGGTGCGTGAGGACCGGCCGTGCCAGAGCCTCCGGGTGAAGACCCTGGAGGCGTGTCCCTCGCCCGGTGACTGGTCCTTCCCTAGCAACCATGCGGCGATCGCGGCCGCCGCTGCCGTGGCGCTGTTCTTCGTCTCGCGCCGGCTGGGCGCGGTCGCGATTGTGGCCGCCGTGGCGATGGCGGTCTCCCGGGTGTGGGTCGGCGCGCACTATCCGCACGACGTTGTGGCTGGGGTGATGGCCGGTGGGCTCGTCGCGCTGGGGGCGATGCTCGTTCTGCGACGTCGGGCGCCGTCGGTGGTCCGGTGGATCGGCTCCGGCCGCCTGCGTCCACTGCTGACGGCCTCGTGAACCGGCGCGACGCCGCCGACCTGGCGGGCACCATCGGTCTCGGCGCCTACCTGGCCTTCGGCATCCTCACCTGGGTGGTGATCGGCAACGACGGCGCTCCGCTGTGGGGGGACAACGGTTTCCTGGTCTGGTCGCTCGGCCACCGGCCGGACGTGGCAGTGTCTGTGGCCCGAGGGGTGACGGATACCGGCAGCGGCAGCATCCCTTATGTCCTCGCGGCGGTGGCGGGCGTGACAACGGGGCGAACCGGGCGGCAGCGGGTGCGGGCCGCCCTGCTGAGCCTGGCCTGTCTCGGCGCGGGGCAGACGCTGCGCTACGGGGTGATGGCTCTCGTCCAGCGGCCGCGCCCGGCACCTGCCGACTGGGCGGCGTCGGCGAGCGGCTGGGCATTTCCTTCGGGGCACACCACCACGGCGGCCCTCACCGCGGGGCTGCTGATCGTCGCGGTCTCGCTGCGCGCCCCGCGCGGCGCCACCGCGCTCCGCGTCGTCATCGGGTGCTGGGGCGTGCTGGTGGGCCTGTCCCGGGTCTATCTCGGTGTGCACTGGTTCACCGACGTCATCGGGGGTGGGCTGTTCGCCACCGGATGGCTCGGCGTATGCCTGTATGCAACGGCCCGGTGGCTGCCCGACTCGTTCATCTCGGGCACGCCCGACACACCCGGTACATCGGAAAATCCGACGGAGGACCATGCGCCACAAGATCCTGGTCGTCGAGGACGATCACGCCCTGCGTGACGTGCTGCGCCGCGGCCTCCTGGACGAGGACTTCGCGCCCGTACTCGCCGCCGACGGCGCCACCGCGCTGCGGCTGGCCACCGATGACGTCGCCGCGGTCGTCCTGGACGTCGGGCTGCCCGACGCGGACGGCCGGGACGTCTGCCAGGCGCTGCGCGCCAATGGCTTCGCCGCCCCCATCATCTTCCTGACGGCCCGCCACCACATCACCGACCGCCTGTCCGGATTCTCCGCCGGCGCCGACGACTACCTGCCCAAGCCCTTCCATCTCGCCGAACTCGTCGCCCGGCTGCACGCCGCGCTCAAACGTTCCGGTCCTCCGGTCCCGGCCTCGGCCGGAGATCTGGTGCTGGACCCGACCCGGCACAGCGCGAGAGTCGGCGACGCCCACGTCGACCTGTCCCCCACGGAGTTCCGCCTGCTCGCCGCGCTCGTTGCCGCGGGCGGCGCCCTCGTGCCCCGCCGTGACCTGGCCAGGGCCGCCTGGCCGGACGGCGCCCAGGTCAGCGACAACACCCTCGACCAGTACCTGAGCCGGCTGCGCCGCAAACTGCGCGAGGTCGGCAGCGGCCTGAGCCTCACGACCGCGCGCGGCATCGGGCACCGGCTGGCATGAACCGTTTTCCGCGCCGTCTGGCGCCCCGCACTCTGCGCGGCCGGCTCTCGCTCGTGGCGTTGACCACCGCCGCGCTCCTGATGACCGTGCTGACCGTCGTGTTCAACACCGTGATGGACCGGCACCTCCAGCACCAGGCGGACGACGAACTGCGCAACCGCGCCGCCGCCGTCGCCACCACCATCGACACCAGCGGTCCCAAGGTACGAGTCCTGGAGACCGTCAACGACAGCCTTCTCGACGCGAACGTGTGGATCTACGCCGGGACACGGCTGCTGGAGAAGCCCCCTTCCACTACGGACGACAGCCCCCTGGCCCGAGCTGCCGGCCGGCTCGCCGCGCAGGGGAAACCGGTCTGCACGACCGTGCACGCCGAGAACCCCCCATTGGTCCGCATGTGTTCCCGACCCGTGTCCGGCCGGCGCAGCACCGCCACCGTCGTCACGGCCGTGGACCTCGCGCCGTACCGCAACTCCGCGGACACCCTGCTGCTGGGCTCGCTGATACTGGACGCCGTCATGCTCGCCTGCACCTACGTGCTGACGCGGCTGGCCGTCGGACGGGCGCTGCGCCCCGTGCGCACCATGACCGACCAGGCCACCCAGTGGAGCGCCGTCGGCTCCGACCAGCGTTTCGGCGCCGAGGAGCATCCGGCCGAACTGGCCCGCCTCGGAACCTCGTTGGACTCGCTGCTGGACCGCATCCGTACCGTGCTGCGCCACGAGCGGCAGCTGACCGGCGAGCTGTCCCACGAACTGCGCACCCCGCTCACCCGGATCATCATCGAGCTCGACTGGTGGCGGGCCCGCCCGCGCTCCGCCGCCGAGACCCGCGCCACCCACGAGGTGATAGCGGAGGCCGCCCAGTCCATGCGCACCATCTGCGACACGCTGCTGAACGACGCCCGCGAAAACGCGCAGAACACCACCACGGCCGTCGGCGCCACCGTCCTCGCACCCGTCCTGCGCCGGCTGGCCGAGAACCTCGGCGCACGCGAGCAGGTGAAGACCGCCGTCGACGCACCGGATCCGGGTCTGGAGGCGGGCGTCGCGCCCGCCCTGCTCGAACGCATCGTCAGCCCGCTGCTGGCCAACGCCGTCCGCCACGCCCGCACCACGGTGACCGTGACCGCGCGGCGGCGGCCCGGCGGCGTCCGCATCGCCGTCACCGACGACGGCTCCGGCGTTCCGGAGGCGTTCCGCGACAACCTGTTCCAGCCCGGCCGCCGTGCCGACCCTGGCGACGGACACGACGGCGCGGGCCTGGGGCTGCCGCTCGCGCGGCGTCTGGCCCGCGCCGTCGGCGGCGAGGTCTCCCACGACCCCGGGCACACCCCCGGAGCGCGCTTCCTGGTCGACCTGCCCGCCGGGTGACCGGACTCAGTCGGCCTGCTGGGCGACCGTCTCCCGCTCCGGTCTGCGCGGGGCGGCGGTCCTGCGCTCCTGGACCTGCGCGTAGGCCATCAGGCCGACCAGGACGGCCAGTAGCACGGCCGAGGAACCCGCGGTACCGAGGTCCAGGCCGCCCTTGGCGACCGGCTTGGTCAGGAAGTCACCGGCGGTGGCTCCCAGCGGGCGCGTGAGGACGAAGGCGATCCAGAACAGCAGCACGTTCGGGACGACGGGTGCCTTCATCAGGGCGACGAGGACGGCGAGTGCCCCGGTCACGAGCAGCGCGCCGCCCGCGTAGCCGAGGCCGGAGCTGTCGGAGAGGAAGTCGCCCATGGAGGTGCCGAGGGTGTTGGAGACGAGGATCGCGGACCAGAACAGGGCCTCGCCGCGGAAGGTGACGATGTCGCGGATCTGGAAGGTCATGCCGGTCGCCTTCCAGACGGCGAAGATGACCAGCAGGATCGAGATGAGGATCGCGGCGCCGGTGGGGTAGCCGAGACCCAGGCCCTGCGGTCCCCAGCCGAGCGAAGTGGTGCCGCCCGAAAGGTACTTGGCGCTGGCGTCGCGGTTCATGAAGTCGGACATCGTGGTGCCGGCCATGCTGGTCGACAGGATCACGGTCCAGTAGTAGAACGGGTGGTAGCGGCTGGACCTGAGCTGGACGACCAGGGTCACCACGAACAGGAGGAACAGCGCGATCGTGGTGAGGAAGTAGCCGAGCTTGAGGGTCTGCGCGAAGAGGTCGCCGGCCGTCTCGCCGAGGGTGGTGGCTGCGATCTTCATGACCCAGAACGCCAGCGTCACTTCCGGGAGTTTGTTCATCACCGACCTGGTCGTGCTCGCGACGTCTAAATCGGTGAGGAGTTCTGGTTGTTCCAAGGTGGGGGGCTCCTGTTCGGTCGTACGTCAGAGCGCCCGCCCCGCGTCGGAGACGAGCGCCCTGTGAGAAGAGGTGACCGTGAGGGTGGTCACCGGAGCCGACCTTGGCAGGTTCAGCCTGAACGCATCCTGAACGCCTGCCGCGTGCCTGCTCAGGCCGCGTGCCGCGCGGTGCGCTGAGGATCCGTCACGTCCTTTCGGGTCACGGAGAGATACACGACCAGGGCAAGTATCACCGTCAGGAACACGGCGCTGGTGACGACGGTGCCGAGGCCGAGGCCGCCGTCGCCGGTGGGCTGGGAGAGGTAGTCGCCGATGGACGCGCCGAGCGGACGGGTGAGGATGTAGGCGATCCAGAAGCTCCACACCGCGTCCAGCCCCAGCTTGAAGTGTGCGAGGGCGACCGCGGCGATGGCCAGCCCGAACAGCAGCGCGGAGAGCCAGTAGCCGAGGGCCATGCGCTCGGAGACCAGGTCGCCGGCTGCGGTACCGAGGGCGAAGGTGAACAGGACGGCGAGCCAGTAGTAGGACTCACGGCTCGGGGTGTCGATGTGGTGGATGGACAGCGTCCGCTCGCGCCGGTACCAGACCACGAAGACGATCGCGAGAACGACCGCGAAGACGGTGGTGCTGGTCTCCAGCGGCACCCCCATGTTGTCGGTCAGGTTGTCGCTGATCAGCGTGCCGACGACGCTGATCAGGGCGACGGCGAGCCAGTACACGCCCGCGCGGTACGCGGTGGTGCGGAACTGCACCACGAGGACGACCGCGAGCAGGGCGCTCATCAGCACCGACACGCCGGTCAGGCCGAGCCCGGCCTTCTCGTTGAGCAGGTCGGCCGCGGTCTCACCGACCGTCGTGCACAGCACCTTGATGATCCAGAAGAAGACGGTGACTTCCGGCACCTTGTTCCAGCCCAGTCGGTGACCGGAGGGCGCCACCTGGCCGTCGGCCGCCGTGGCCGCAGGCGTCTGTGAGGTCTCGTATGTCATGAGGCCCGACCGTGCCACGGGATACCTGAACACATCCTGACTGCCGTGCGGCATCAGCTCCTGATCCCACCCCGCCCGAACACCATGAGTGCCATGACGACTCATGATCACGGCTCCCCCATAGCGGCGTTCCGCCCCGTCCCCTCCACCGCTATGAGAGAAGACCCCCTTGAACCGTCCGACTGGCTCCCGCCCGCCCGCTGACCGAGCGACGACCTGGCTGCGCCGCCGACTCGGCCGGGCCGTCGTGCTGTCCTATGTCGCTGCCCTGCTCCTGCCCGGTCCCGGTCTATGGCTGCGCCGAGAGCACGCCCTGCCGCTCGGCACCACGGCCAGCCTGCCGCTGAGCACCGGCCCGCTGCTGCTGTCCCTGGTGCTCCTCTCCGCAGGACTGCAGGTGCCCGTCCGTGAACTGGGCCGTCTGCTGCGCAGCCCGACCGCCCTGCTGGCCGGGCTGGTCCTGCACCTGGTGATCCCGCTGCTGGTCATCCCCGTCGTCGCGTTCGGACTGCACCTGACCCCCGACAGCGACGGCGGCAGCGGGCTGGTCACCGCGATGATCCTGATCGTGGCGATGCCCGTGGCCGCCGGAGCCACCGTGTGGACCGGCAAGGACGACGGCGACCAGCCCACCATGGTGGGGCTCGTCCTCGCCTCCACCCTCCTCAGCCCACTCACCGTCCCGCTGGTCATCACCACCCTGCTGCCGCTCCTCAGCGACGGCTACGCGGACACCCTCAGTGCCACCGGGCGCACGGTCCACGGCGGCTTCGCCCTCGTCGGCGTGGTCCTGCCCTGCGCGGCCGGCGTCCTGGGCCGGCTCGCGCTACCGACGGCGTGGCTCAGTCATGTGCTGCGGGTGATCGTGCCCGTGGCCCTGATCGGCTCGCTCCTGCTGACCTACATCAACGCCAGCGGCGCCCTGGACTCCTTCCTCGCGCACCCGCGCCCGCTGCTGCTCGGCGCGGCGCTGGCCGTGGCGGCGCTCGTCTGCCTGCTGTCCTTCCTGCTGGGGCAGGCCGCCGCACGCCTGCTGCGCCTGGACGCCCCCGCCTCCTCGTCGCTGACGCTCGCCTGCGGCATGAACAACAGCAGCGCGAGCGCGGTCCTGATCACCACCACCCTGCCCGACAAACCGCACCTGCTCCTGCCCGTGCTCGCCTACGGTCTGCTCCAGAAGACGGCCGCGAGCCGCGTGGTGGCCGCGACCTCGCGTGCCTGAGCCGTCGGACCGTGCGCGGACGCGGGTGGTGGCCGTAGACGAAGATCACCGCTTGTACCCGGGTGCGGGTGACGCAGGTCCTGCCGGTAGCCCTTCTTTCTCGCCCTGCTCCGTCCCGGTGAGCCGGGACGAGTCGCACAGGCTTACGGTCACGCAGGCCCCGCCCGACGGGTGGTTGGCAAAGCTCACCCGGCCGCCGTGGGCCTCGGCGATCGTCGCGACGATGGAGAGGCCGAGCCCGCCGGCCCGCGCGTCGGGACTCGGGTTCGGCGGCGGCCCGGCGAGCACGGCGGGCGGGAAGCCCTCGCCCTGGTCGTGCACGCACACGCGCACCACGCCCTCCGCCTGTTCGGCGCTGAGGGTGATGCGGCCCGGCCCACAGGGGCCGGAGTGACGCAGGGCGTTGTCGAGGAGGTTGTGCAGGACTTGGCGCAGCCGTACCGGATCGAGGTCGGCTTCGGGGGTGCTGGAGGGCTCCACGCTGATCGCCGCGCCCTCGGCGGTCGCGCGGGCGCGGAACGCCTCGGCGGCGTCGGTCAGCAGCCGCGGCAGGGAGACGAGTTCGCGTCGCAACGGGAGCCGGCCCTGTCGGGTGCGGGCGAGGACGAGGAGGTCCTCGGCGAGCCCGACGAGCCGGTCGGTCTCGGCGGCGGCGGAGCGTACGGCGGCTTCGAGTTCGGCACGGTCACGCGGGCGTGCCGTGGCCAGTTCGAGCTGGGCCCGCAGCAGTGCCAGCGGGGTGCGCAGTTCGTGTCCGGCGGTGTCGACGAAGCGGTGCTCGCGTTCCAGCGCTTCCTGTAGCCGCGCGAGCATGGCGTTGAGGGTACGCGCCAGCCGGGCCAGTTCATCCCCGGTGGGTGGGACGGTCAGACGCCGTTCGGGCTCGGCCTCGGAGATCGCGGCGGCCTCCCGGCGGATGCGTTCGACCGGCCGCAGGGCCGCGCCCGCCAGCAGCCAGCCCGCCCAAGACGAGGCCACCAGGGCGAGCGGACCACCGACGAGCAGCAGGATCAGCAGCCGGTCCAGTGCCTCCGTACGGTCCCCGAGCGGTGCGCCCACGACGAGGACGGCGGGCCGGGCGGCCGTCCCCGGCAGGCGGACGGGCAGGGCGAGCAGCCTGGCAGGGTCGTCGATACCCACGACATGACGGCTGAGGAAGACCGGCTCGGTGACGGTTCGTGCGGTGCCCGGCGGCAGCATGGGCGCTGCCGCGACGGCCGGGGTCGTCTCGACGACGTCGCCCTGCGGCGACAGGATCTGGCCGAACGACTCGTCGGGGTCGACAAGTCCGCGGCCCGCGTCCAGTGGGGCCCTTTCGCGCTGGGCCAGCGAACCGACGGTGGCCGAGGCCCGTGCGCGCAGGTCGAGGTCGACGGCGCGGGTCAGCTCTGTGCCCATCCGGGTGTAGAGGAAGGCGCCCAGCGCGCTCAGCACCACCGCCATCGCCAGGCAGAAGGCGAGAGTCAGACGGAGCCGGACGGGGAACCGAGTCAACGGGGTGCGCACGGCCCGCAGTGTCCTTGTGGTCATCTCTCGTCCCGCAGCCAGTAGCCGGCGCCGCGTGAGGTGCGCAGTGACTGCCGTCCGAAGGGACGGTCGATCTTCTGCCGGAGGTAGCCCACGTACACCTCCACGACATTCGAGTCCGCGTCGAAGGTGAAGTCCCAGACGTGTTCGATGAGTTCGGCCTTGGACAGCACCTGGCCGGGCTGCCGCATCAGGCACTCCAGCAGCGCGAACTCCTTGGCCGTCAACGAGATCGGCGTACCGTCGCGGGCCACGGAGCGGGTCGCCGGGTCAAGGGTGAGGTCGCCGACGGTGAGCACGGCGGGCCGCTCGCGGGCGCCCCGGCGCATCAGCGCGCGCAGCCGGGACAGCAGCTCGGCGAGCGCGAAGGGCTTGACGAGATAGTCGTCCGCGCCCAGATCCAGGCCCCTCACCCGGTCCTCGACGGCGTCCCGCGCGGTCAGCAGCAGGACGGGCGCCCACCGGCCGGCGGCACGGATCTGCCGCAGCACGCCGAACCCGTCGGTGCCCGGCAGCATCACGTCCAGGACGACCACATCGTAATCGGTCTCATGGGCGTACCAGAGGCCGTCCTCGCCGGTGGCGGCCACGTCGACCGCGAAGCCGTTCTCCGCCAGGCAGCGCCGCAGCAGCTCGGCCATGGGCGCTTCGTCCTCGACCACGAGAATCCGCATGGCGCCTCCTCGCACAGGCCCTGCCCGTCCCAGCGTAGTGCGGGCGGATAAGCAGACGCTGAGTCCGTCCGGGCGGAGCCCACGGGGACACGTGGGAACCGTTTCAGGTTCTCCTCAGCCACCGGCGAGCAGGCTCGAAGCCCACCGCCCCACGAGGGAGCCCCGATGACCGGCAAAGACATGACACGCAGAGCACTGGTCCTCGCCGTCGCCGCCGGCTGCACGGCCACGGTCGTGCTGACGGCCTGCTCGTCGGGTTCCGGGAGCTCGGGCCACCGGTCCGCGGCGCCCACGACGGTCAGCCCGGCTCCCCGCGGTTTCTCGGCGACCGTCGACAACCCGTGGTTCCCGCTGCCGCCCGGCCGGACCCTGGTCTACAGCGGCGTCAAGGACGGCACGAAGACCACGGAATACCTCACCGCCACCCGCGAGATCCAGAAGATCACCGGCATCCCCTGCCGCGTCGTCGAGGACCGCCTCTACACCGACCGCACCCTCCACGAAGCCACCCGCGACTACTACGCCCAGGACACGCTCGGCAACGTCTGGTACTTCGGCGAGGACACCGCCGAACTCGACGCCCACGGCAACATGATCTCCACCGAGGGCACCTGGCGCGCCGGCCGTGACGGCGCCCGCCCCGGCGTCTTCCTGCCCGCCCACCCCGCACCCGGCGCCGGCGGACAGCAGGAGTACTACCCCGGCCAGGCCGAGGACCGCTTCCAGGTCCTGGACCTGACCTCCCGGGTGTCCGTCCCGTACAAGACCTTCAGCGGGGCCCTGCGCACGAAAGAATGGACGCCGCTGGAGCCCGGGGTCGTGGACAACAAGTACTACGTCAAAGGCATCGGCACAGTGAAGGAGGTCACGGTCGCGGGCGGCCCGTTCGAGGAGAACGTGCTGACCGCGGTGACGGGCCAGGGAGGAGGCGAGTGATCCCCAAGTACTTCAGCCACCAGGAACGATCCCCACCGCACCGCCGATCCACTTCGCGACGGACGTCCCCGGCCCTGCCGCGACCGAGAAGGTGACGCGAAGACGGCCACCTCACACAGACCCCCCTTGTGTCTCATCCTGATCGAGTGGGACGAGCAGCGTGAAGGTGGCCGGGTGGCCGCTGCGCAGGGAGAGCCTGCCGCCGAGCGAGACCGCCAGGTCACGGGCGAGAGCCAGGCCGATGCCCGCTCCCGGCCCGCCCCCGGTGTGCCCGCGGTCGAAGAGCCGGGTCGGCTCGCCCTCCACGGCGCCCTCGTCGCTCACGTCGAAGGCAACGGCGTCGTCCAGATCCCGCACGGTGACCCGGACGGTGCCGCGCCCGTGCACCCGGGCGTTGTCCAGCAGGACGCCGAGGACCTCCGACACGGGCGCGCCCGGGACCAGGACATCGGCCGGTGCGTCCCGTGTGGGGCACTCCAGGCGTCGGCCGTCCCGGGCGAACAGGCCGTGCCAGCGTTCTTCGGTGTCCCGCAGCAGCTGCCGTACCGCGACCTTCCGCGCGGCAGGGCGGGACACCTCCCTTGCACCGGCGAGCCGCAGCACCTCCTCGACCGTGTGGTGCAGGCGGTGGGTGGCCGCCAGTGCTTCGGCCAGCACAGGCCGCAGCCGGGCGTCGTCGTGCTGGGCGAGACCCGCCTCCAGGGTGAGCTGAAGGCCGGTGAGCGGGGTGCGCAGCTGGTGGGAGGCGTTGGCGGTGAAGTCGCGTTCGTGACGCAGGACTTCGGACAGGCTGTGCAGCATCTCGTTGTGGGTGCGGGCCACCTGGTCGATCTCGGCGATGCTGCTGGGGGCTGCCCGGGCGTTCAGGTCGCCCTCGGCCACGGCCCGGCAGTGGCGGGAGAGATCCTCCAGCGGGGCGGCCAGCGCCCGTGCCTGACGGCGGGCGACGACGACCGCCACGGCCAGGGCCAGCGCCGCCACGCCCAGCAGCACCGCCCAGACGGCGAGGACACGGTCGCGGACAGAGGCGGCAGGAGAAGAGGCCCGCACGACGCCGATCACCTTCTCGTCGTGCGAGACGGGCACGGTGACCACCAGATCGCCGCCCGAGTGGTCCCGTACGGCCTCTCCGCCCAGAGTCCGACGGACCGGGGCGTCGCCCGGGCGCGGACCGCTGCCCGCCCGCAGCCGCGACTGCGGGTCGTACAGGCCGAGGCGCCCGCCCGCCGGGGGGCTGGGCAGTTCCACCGGGTCACCGGTCGCGTAGTCCGGGCTCACCCGTACGGCCCCGGCCAGGGCCGACCGCTCCAGGGTGTCGCGCTGGTCGGCGTACAGGGACGATCTGATGGCCAGGGCGAGCGGGACGGCGAGGAGGACGACGGCGACCAGGGCGGCGGTCAGGGCGACTCGCACCACGCGCTGTCTCATGACCCCATCATGCGGGCCGCCCACCTGGGCCGACGCGATGCGCCACACGCTTTTGCCGTCGTCTAACCCTCGGGGAGCGATGCGTTAACCGGCCGCTGCCTAGCGTCGGCGCCATGGACCGTCCGGTCCGAGGATTCCCCTGGAGGGCAGTGGCCATGGCAGCACGCACACGGACGTACGCGGTCGTCGGACTGGCCGTCGTCGCGGCGGTGACCGCCGGCTGTTCCGGGTCGGGTTCAAGCTCCGGCTCCACTGCTTCCCCGGCCCCCACCGAGTCCAACCCACCCGGCGACATCCCCGACAACCAGGTGTACGTCGCCTACCGGCCGGCCGGCGGTTCCTTCACCGGCTTCACCGTGAAGGTGCCCGAAGGATGGGCCCGCACCGACCAGGGCGGCGCCACCGTGTTCACCGACAAGCTCAACACCGTGAAGATCACGGCGGTTTCCGCCTCCCGCAGGCCCACGACCGGTTCGGTCACCAGCACGGTCGTACCGCAACTGCGCTCACAGGTACCGAAGTTCGCCGCCGCCAAGGTGTCGGAGGTGACGCGGCGCTCCGGCCCCGTGGTCCTGCTCACCTACCAGGGCGACTCGGCGAAGGACCCGGTGACCGGCAAGGTGGTGCGGGACGCGTTCGAGCGGTACGCCTTCCACCGCGCCGGGCACGAGGTGGACCTGACCCTGTCCGGACCGGTCAAGGCCGACAACGTCGATCCCTGGCGCATCGTCAGCGACTCCTTCGGGTGGCGGTGAGCAGGATGCCCGTCGACTCGCGCGGCTCCGGCGGTTCGGCCGACGACGTGCTGACCGCCCGCGAGCTGTACCGCTTCTACCGGGCCGGCGAGGAGGAGACGCTCGCGCTGCGCGGGGTGTCGCTCAGGGTGCGGCGCGGTGAGACCGTCGCGGTGGTGGGGCCGTCCGGGGCCGGCAAGTCGACCCTGCTGGCGTGCCTGGCGGGACTCGACGAGCCTTCCGGGGGCGAGGTCCGCGTGGACGGCGTACGGATCAGCCACCGGCCCGAGACCGAGCGGGCCCGACTGCGCGCCCGGCACATCGGCGTCCTGCTGCAGACCCGCAACCTGCTGCCGCATCTGAGCGTGCGCGACAACGTCCGCCTGCCCCAGCGGGCGCGGGGCCGCCGCGCTCCCGTCGCGGCCGAGGCCCTGCTGGCTCAGGTGGGGCTGGCCGGGCGAGCGCATGCCCTGCCCCGGCAACTGTCCGGTGGGGAGCTGGCACGGGCGGGACTGGCTGTCGCGCTGGCCAACGCGCCCGCCGTCCTGCTGGCCGACGAGCCGACCGGAGAACTGGACGGTGAGACAGAGCAGTCGGTGCTCTCGCTGCTGCGCGAGCGGGCCGCGCAGGGCTGCGCGGTCCTCGTCGTCACACACAGCGCGGAGGCGGTCCGGGCCGCGGACCGGGTGATCACGCTGGCGGACGGCAAGGCCGTCGACGGCCCGCCGCCGCACGACCGCGAGGAGACGCACGATGTCGTCGGATGAGGTGCTCGTGACCTGTACGGACGCGGCTCTGACTTTCGGCCGGGGAGCGCAGGCGGTCGTGGCCGTGCACGGCGCGGACCTGAAGATCCGGGCTGGAGACCGGCTCGCGGTGGTCGGCCCCTCGGGGTCGGGTAAGAGTTCCCTGCTGCACCTGATCGCCGGGCTCGAACAGCCCACCCGCGGCACCGTCATCCGTACCGCCTCCCTCGGGCCGTACGACATCGGCCTCGTCTTCCAGGGCGACAGCCTGATCCCCGCCCTGAACGTGGCCGAGAACACCGCCCTCCCGCTGGTCCTCGCCGACCGGCCGGAGGGCGAGGCGAGGCAGACCGCGCTCACCGCGCTCGCCCTGGTGGACGCCGCCGGCCTCGCCGACCGGCTGCCCGAGGAGATCTCCGGCGGGCAGGCCCAAAGGGTGGCCGCCGCCCGGGTCCTGGCCCAGGCCCCCCGCCTGATCCTCGCCGACGAACCCACCGGCCGGCTCGACCACGCCACCGGCGCCCGTGTCCTGGACGCGCTGCTGACGGCCGCCGACCACACCGGCGCGGCCCTCGTCGTCACCACCCACGATCCGGCCGTCGCCGCCGGACTCACCGTCCGGCGCACGATGCGCGGGGGACGGCTGCTCGCACCCGAGGAGGTGTCATGATCACCGCGTGGACCGGCGGGCTGGCCCGCCACCGCACCGGTCGGCTGCTGGCCGCCCTGGCGGGCGTCGCGCTCGCGGTAGCCCTCGTCGCCTCGCTCGGCTCCTTCCTCACCGCGTCGAAGGCCACCATGACCCAGCGCGCCCTGCGCTCGGTCGCCGTGGACTGGCAGGTCCAGGTACAGCCCGGCGCCGACCCGGACACCGTCCTGTCCCTGGTGCGGAAGGCCCCCGGCACCCGCACCGCGCTCCCGGTCGGCTTCGCCCGTACCAACGGGTTCACCGCCCGCGTACAGGGCACCACCCAGACCACCAGCCCCGGCATGGCCCTCGGCCTGCCCGACGGCTACCGCGCCCGCTTCCCCGACGCCGTTCGCACGCTCTCCGGCTCCTCCTCCGGGGTCCTGCTGGCCCAGCAGACCGCCTCCAACCTGCACGCCGCACCCGGCGACACCGTCGGTATCCAGATCCCCGGCGCCGGGCTGCGGCAGGTGAAGGTGGACGGCGTGGTCGACCTGCCCCAGGCCGACTCGCTCTTCCAGACCGTCGGCGCCCCGAGCCAGTCCCAGCCGACCGCGCCACCGGACAACGTCGTCCTGCTGCCCGCCGCCCGGTTCGCCTCCCTCACCCGTGGCGCCGCCGCCGTCACCACCCAGATCCACGTCGCCCGCGACACCACCCGCCTGCCCTCCGACCCCGCCTCCGCGTTCTCCTCGGTCACCGGTGCCGCCCATCACCTGGAGGCCCGCTCGACAGGCACCGCCCTGGTCGGCGACAACATCGGTGCCGCCCTCGACTCCGCCCGCCAGGACGCCCTGTACGCGCAGATCCTCTTCCTCTTCCTCGGCGTACCCGGCGCCGTCCTGGCCGCCGCACTGACGGCGGCGGTCGCCTCGGCCGGTGGTGAAAGGCGCCGCCAGGAGCAGGGCCTGCTTCGGCTGCGCGGACTGCGTCCCCGCCAGATCACCGGTCTCGCGGGCCTGGAAGCCGCCCTGATCGGCCTCGCCGGGGGCATCGCGGGACTGGGAGTCGCCGCGCTCACCGGCCGTCTCGCCTTCGGCACGGCCTCCTTCGGCGCGAGCGCCGGGACGTGGTCCGTCCGGTACGCCATCGCCTTCGTGCTGGGGGCCGCGGTGGCCGCCGGGGCCGTCCTCGTCCCAGCCTTGCGGGACCTGCGCTCGGTCACCGTCGCCGACACCCGCAAACAGCAGAACGTACGACGCGCTCGGTCGCCCTGGTGGATGCGGTACGGCCTGGATTTCGCGCTCCTGATCGGCTCGTGGCTGGTCTTCCGCGCCTCCTCCGGCAACCAGTACGCCCTGGTCCTCGCCCCTGAGGGCGTTCCCAGCATCTCCGTGTCGTACTGGGCGTTCCTCGGCCCCGCCCTACTGTGGATCGGCGCGGCGCTGCTGCTGTGGCGCCTCACCCTGCTCGCCCTCGCCCACGGCCGTGCCGTCCTGGCCCGGCTGTCCCGCCCGCTGACCGCGACCCTGTCCGGCACCACCGCGGCCGTGCTGGCAAGGCGCCGCCGCCCGCTCGCCCGCTCGGTGGTACTGCTCTCCCTGGCCGTCTCCTTCGCCGTGTCGACCGCCGTCTTCAACGCCACCTACAAGCAGCAGGCCGAGGTCGACGCTCGGCTGACCAACGGCGCCGATGTGACCGTCACCGAACCGCCCGGCACCCAGGTCGCACCCGCCTCCGGGGCAGCTCTGAAGATCTCGGGCGTACGGCACGTCGAACCCCTCCAGCACCGTTTCGCCTACGTCGGCTCCGACCTGCAGGACCTCTACGGCGTCCAGCCAGGCAGTATCGCCAAGGCCACCTCACTCCAGGACGCCTACTTCGCCGGAGGCAGCGCACCGCAGCTGATGCGGCGCCTGGCCCAGCGCCCGGACAACCTGCTCGTCAGCGTCGAGACCGTCCACGACTTCCAGCTCTCCCCCGGCGACACCGTCAACCTGCGTATCCAGGACGCCCGCACCAAGGCCCTGCGCACGGTCCCCTTCCACTACGCGGGCATCGTCAAGGAGTTCCCCACCGCCCCCAAGGACAGCTTCTTCGTCGCCAACGCCTCCTACATCGCCAGGGCCACCGGCAGCGACGCGGTCGGCGCCTTCCTCCTCGACACCGGCGGCACCCATCAGAAGCAGATCGCCGCACAGCTGCACCGGCAGCTCGGCACCCGTGCCACCGTCACCGACCTCACCCAGACCCGCGGGACCGTCGGCACCAGCCTGACGTCCGTCGACCTGGCCGGTCTGACCCGAATCGAACTCGCCTTCGCGGTACTGCTCGCCGCCGGAGCCGGCGGCCTCGTCCTCGCCCTCGGGCTCGCCGAACGACGTCGTACCTTCGCGATCGCCACGGTCCTCGGCGCGCGGGCGGGCCAGCTGCGCGGCATGGTCCTCACCGAGGCCCTGCTGCTGGCCGTCGGCGGCCTGGCCGGAGGCACCCTGATCGGCTGGGCTCTGTCGGAGATGCTGGTCAAGGTCCTGACCGGGGTCTTCGATCCCCCACCGGCGGCCCTGTCGATCCCCGGTGCCTACCTGGCGCTCACCGCGGCAGCCGCCGTCACCGCCGTCCTCGTCGCGGCCCTCAACGGCATCCGCAGCAGCCACCGCCCCGCCGTGGAGGAGCTCCGCGACCTGTGATTGCGCCGGACACCGACGACGGGCCCCTGACCGTCTCCGCTCCTAGGCTGTCGCCCATGCGCACATCCGCCGCACCCGACCGCAGCCGCGTGCGGGTCCTCCTCGTCGAGGACGACGACGTCATCGGCCGCCACCTGGAAGCCGGCCTGCGCGGCCACGACTACGCGCCGACCTGGTGCCGGACGGGGGCGGGCGCACTGACCGAGGCCGCGCGGGCGCCTTACGACGTACTGCTGCTGGACCTGGGGCTGCCGGACATGGACGGCCTGGACGTGGCCCGGAACCTGCGCGCCCGTCTGCCCGACCTGCTGATCGTCGTATTGACCGCGCGGACCGGGGACATCGACGTCATCGCCGGACTGGACGCCGGAGCCGACGACTACCTCGTCAAGCCGTTCAGCATGACCGTGCTGCTCGCCCGGCTGCGGGCGCATCTGCGACGGCAGGCAGTGGCAGCCCCGGCCCGGGAGCCGGCGCGGCTGGGCGATCTGGTCGTCGACGTCCCGGCCCGGCGCTGCACGCTGCACGGTGTCGGCATCCCCCTGCGGGCGAAAGAGTTCGACCTGCTCGCGGTGCTCGCCGAGCGGATCGGCGAGGCGGTGTCGCGGGAGACGTTGATGGCCGAGGTGTGGGACGAGAACTGGTTCGGGTCCACCAAGACCCTCGACGTGACGATGGCGGGCCTGCGGCGCAGGCTGACCGAGGCCGCGGAGGCGAGCGGCGGCCCGGCCCGGATGCCGGAGATCACCACGCTGCGGGGGCACGGGTACCGGCTGGAACGGCAACCGGATCCGCCGGAGTGAGCAAAGTGGGTAGGAGCCTATGGCTCCGCCGCACCACCCTCGCCGGCTTGGGCAGCGGTCTCCCGAGCAAGACGGAGGAACCACGCCCGTAGTCCGCAGAAGCCACGGCACCCCGAGCCGATTCACAGGGCGGAGCGGCGGGCCAGCAGGCCCAGGACCAGGAGGCCGGGGGCCATGGGCAGCCACCCGGTCAGCAGGCGGTAGCCGAGGACCGCCGAGACGGCCGTGTGCCCCGGGGCTCCGGCCGCGGTCAGCGCGAGGGCGAGCGCGGCGTCCAGCGACCCCAGCCCACCGGGCGTGGGAAGCAGCGCCGCCGCACCACTGGCGACGAGGTACGCCATGACGACATGGCTGGTGGGCAGTGAGAGGTCGAGCGCGTGGACCACGGCGACGACCACGCCGGCGTGGAGCAACGTGAACGCGACCGAGCCGCCCCACAGGGCGCAGGCCCGTGCCCGGGAGCGATGCACCTCCCGCACGTCTGCCACGGCCTGCCCCGCCACCCGCCTGAGCCGACCGCTGGCCACGACCGCCGACACGACGGCTGCCACGGCCACCAGCGCCCAGAGCAGCACGTGCGGCACCCGCGCCGACAGCGGCACAGCACCCGGCGAGGCCAGCAGCAGCACCACGCCCAGCACACACCGGACGATCCCGCCGGCGGCCGCCTTCACGGCCAGCGCGGTCGCGGAGCGCCTGGTGGACAAGCCGCACCGCGTCAGGAACCGCAGGTTGACCAAGCCAGCTCCGGCCCCTGCGGGCAGGAGGTGGTTGGCGGCGCACGCCGCGAACTGCGCGGCCACCAGCCGTCCCCGCGGCAGCCGTTCGACGACCGCCCCCTGCTGTGCCACCGCCGCGCACACCCACGTGGCGACGGTGGCGCAGCAGGCGAGCAGCAGCCATTCCCCGTCGGCGGCGGCCAGTTGGTCGGTCCCGCTGTCCAGCGTGGAGCGGTGCGCGGCCAGCACGCCGCCTGCGGCGACGAGCACCGCCGATGTGATCCCCAGCCGGAGGTACAGGCGCCGGCCCCCGGTCACGGGCACGCGGTCGGACACGGTCACGGCAGTCACCGCCCCTGCCGCACGAAGGGAGTGATGTACGCGTGCAGCGCTCCGGCTGGTTCGACCGGCCAGCCGCGCGCGTAGGCGGGCGGACGGCCCTCCGGCCGGGTGAGGACGGCGAACGGTGTCCGGTGGGCGGCCCGGGTCAGTGCGGCCGCCGTGGTGCGGGCGTCGTGGCCCGCGGTCTGGGCGGAGCCGCAACCGGTGTAGAAGGCGATGGGCACGGCCTCGTAGCCACTGAGCAGGCACGGTGGTCGCACGCCGAGCGTGTGGAGGGCGGTCGCGGTCCGGGACCAGTCGGTGCGGGCGGCGGCGGCGCTGTGCACGGTCCTTTCCAGGACGACGTACTGCACGGCCAGATGGCCGGCCAGCCCGACCACCACCAGGCCGACGGCAAGAGCGCGCGCGGCACCACGGGCCGGGACGGTGACCACGTGGACGAGGCCGTGGGCGACCGGCAGGGCGAGCAGGGCATAGGCGGGCAGCAGGAAGCGGGGGGCCGCGTAACCGATGAGGAAGAGGTAGGGGACCGCGGCCGTGAGGGCGCAGGCCGCCGGGAGCGCAACCGGCATCGCGCGCCGGGCACGGACGGCAGCCACGGCTCCGAGGGCGGCGAGCGGAAGCAGCGCAAACCACCACAGGGTCACCGCCGGACCGGGGACCGGACCGGTGCAGGGCCGGCACAGTGTGCGTCCGCCGAGACTGCGCACCTGGTCCAGCACGGCGAGATGCCGACCGAGGCCGCCCTGGACGCGAGAGGCTTCCGACAGGCGCTGCATGAGCCCGCCATAGCTCACGTACGCCTCGATCACCCACTCGCCGACGCCCGCCAGCAGTCCGGCGGCCGGCACGGCGAGAAGGCGCGGACGGCGCAGGGAGAGCACGAGCAGGGGCAGCACGGCATAGACCGCGTCCAGGGGACGCATCCACCCCATCAGCGCCGCGCCCGCGAACACGCCCCACCAGGCCGCCCGGTCCCGGGTGTTCACGCGGGCGCGCAGGAAGCAGCCCACGCAGGCCAGTGCTCCGACGGCGACCCAGTAGTTGGGCATGGCCTCGGGACCGTAGAACAACGTCACCCACAACGAGGCGAACAGCGTGCCCGCCAGGGCCAGGACACCCGGCATGAGGTGGGCGCGCCAGACCCGCAGGCCCAGATAGAGGGCGAGGCCGGACAGCACCGCGAGATACACCCTGAGCAGGACGGTCGAGTCGGACCACGACGCGATCGGGGCGACGAGCAAGGAGATGCCGCGGGCACGGGGCGCGCTGAAGAACGCGGCGGGTGCGTGACCGCTGACCTGACTGACGTAGACGGTCTCGTCCCAGCCGAGTCCGAGGCCCGGCCGCACGAGGACGAGCTGGGCGACGGTGAACGCGGCCGCGACCGCCGCGAGCCGGGGGTCCCCGCTCAGGCGCCGGGGCCGGGGCGCCCGCGCCAGGAGAACGGTGAGCGGGCCACCGGTCTTCGTGACGTTCGCGCCGTCGGCCATCGCACACCTCTTTCACAGCACGCCACAGACCAATGGCTCCTACAACTCGTAGGAGGTCACTCCACCCTACGGGTTGCAGGGTGAGAGGCGAGTGAGGAGACGGTTTCCTCCGCGAGGCGATGGGGCGGGTCGGCCGGGCCGCGTCGGCCTGCCAGTCGGCGCTCGGGCGGGCGAACCCGAGGTCACGGGCGAAGATCACCGCCTGGACGCGGCCCCGGACGCCCATCTTCGCGAGGGCGCGGCCCACATGCGTCTTCACGGTCGACTCGGCGACGACGAAGCAGGCGGCGACCTCGCCGTTGGTCCAGCCCTTGCCGATGGCCACGAGGATCTCCCGCTCGCGTTCGGCGAGGGAAGCGAGGCATGGATCCTCGCCCGGGGCGCCCCGTCCGGCGGGCACATGCCGGGCGCACGCGTCCAGGATGCGGCAGGTGAGGGCGGGCCCGGCACGGCCACCGGCCCCGTCCCCGCCCCCGCCCGGGTCAAAGCCCCCCCTCGTCCAGGCACCGGCCCGCAGTGCGGTTCCCGCGCTCCTGGCCATGGCCCTGGCATGTACGGCGACCGGAGCATCGCCGCTGGTCGGGGCCGTCCGGCTGCACCACGGGGTCGAGGTCACCCAAGGCGAGCACCTCTCCGAATGACGGCCCACAACCCAGCGTGAGATACGTGAAATAAGGGAAGCCTTCCCTCACTGTCTACATTTACGTAGACTCCGCTCCGGCCGGGCAGGTGCGTCCGTGCCGTCGGCCCACCCGTGTGAATCGAGGCTCCCCATGTCCGCCAGACCCCGTCCCCTTCTGCTCGGCGCCGGCATCGCGACAGCCGTCGTCGTCACCCTGTCGGGCTGCACGCAGAAGGCGTCGGGCGAAGACGGCGCGGTCACGGTGACGGCCTCGGACTCGGCATGCAAGGTCTCCAAGGCCGAGTTCGCGGCCGGGCACGTCACCTTCGCCCTGGAGAACACCGGCTCCAAGGTCACCGAGGTGTACGTACTCTTCCCCGACGACCGGATCGTGGCCGAACGCGAGAACATCGGCCCCGGCACCAAGGCGTCCCTGGTCGCCGAACTCAAGGCGGGGGACTACGAGATCGCGTGCAAGCCCGGCATGAAGGGCGACGGCATCCGCCAGAAGATCAAGGCCACTGGCGAGAACACGGCCGCACAGCGCAGTCCGGAAGCGGACGCCGCGGTCGCCTCCTACCGCTCCTACGTGCTGGCCCAGGCCGAGCAGACCCTGCCCAAGGCGAAGGCGTTCACCGACGCCGTGAAGACCGGCGACGTCGAGAGGGCCAAGCAGCTCTACGCCCTCTCACGGATCGGCTGGGAGCGCACCGAGCCGGTCGCCGAGTCGTTCGGCGACATCGACCCCAAGGTCGACGTCCGTGAGGACGGACTGGAGGAGGGGCAGGACCCGGCAACCGATTGGACCGGTTGGCACCGTCTGGAGAAGGCTCTGTGGGCCGACGGCAAGATCGGCGCGCGCGAGAAGGAACTCGCCGACCGGCTGATGACGGACCTGGGCGACTGGGTGAAGAAGGTCGGCACCGCCGAGATCACCCCGACGTCCATGGCCAACGGCGCCAAGGAACTCCTCGACGAGGTCGCCTCCGGAAAGGTCACCGGTGAGGAAGAACGCTACTCCCACACCGACCTCGTCGACTTCAGGGCCAACCTTGAGGGTGCCCGGAAGTCCTACGACCTGCTCAAGCCGATCGCGGTGAAGAACGACCCCTCTCTCACCAAGGAACTCGACAAGCAGTTCACCGCGCTTTCGACACTGCTGGACACGTACCGCACGGACAAGGGCACGGACCAGGACTCCTACGAGTACGTCTCCTACGACAAGGTCGCCGAGGCCAAGCGCAAGGAACTGTCCGACGGGGTGAACGCCCTGGCCGAGCCTTTGTCGAAGCTCGCTGCCGCCGTGGCGAAGTGACCCGCGCACCACGACCGTCAGGAAGGCGTATGTCCGAGGAACCGCGAACCTCCGCACCTTCGCGTCGCGTGATGCTCGGCTGGGGCGGCGCCGGGCTCGCGCTGGGCGCCGCCGCAGCGGGAGGCACGGCCGCCCTCGCCTCGCGCGGTGACGACAGCCCCGGCGCGGACGGCGGCGCCGTCTCCTTTCATGGCCGACACCAGGCCGGTATCGCCGGCGCCGTGCAGGACCGCCTGCATTTCGCCGCGTTCGATGTGAAGACCGAGGACCGCGCCGAACTGGTCCGCATGCTCAAGGAGTGGACCCGGGCCGCCGAGCGGATGACGGCGGGCGGCGCTGTCGGCGACGGCGCGTACGGGGGCACACCGCAGGCACCGCCCGACGACACCGGCGAAGCCCTCGGCCTTCCTCCGTCCCGGCTGACGCTGACCGTCGGCTTCGGCCCCTCCCTCTTCGACGACCGGTTCGGCCTGGCCGACCGGCGGCCCGCCGCCCTCGTCGACCTCCCGAAGTTCCCCGGGGACAACCTCGATCCGGCCCGCAGCGGCGGTGACCTGTGTGTCCAGGCGTGCGCGGACGATCCGCAGGTCGCGGTGCACGCCATCCGCAACCTGGCGCGTATCGGATTCGGCACGGTTGCGGTGCGCTGGTCCCAGCTCGGCTTCGGCAAGACCTCCTCCACCACCCCGGACGCGCAGACCCCGCGCAACCTGTTCGGGTTCAAGGACGGCACCCGCAACATCGCGGGCACGGAGACGGACCGTCTGAAGAAGTTCGTGTGGGTCGGCGAGAAAGACGGCCCCGCGTGGATGACCGACGGCTCGTATCTGGTGGCGCGCCGGATCCGGATGCACATCGAGACCTGGGACCGTACCCCCCTTCAGGAGCAGGAGGACATCTTCGGGCGGGACAAGCGCGAAGGTGCTCCCGTCGGCAAGGCGCGCGAGCACGACGAGCCGTTCCTGAAGGCGATGAAGCCGGACTCACACGTCCGGCTCGCGCACCCCGACTCCCACCACGGCGCAACCCTCCTGCGGCGCGGCTACTCCTTCACCGACGGGAGCGACGGACTGGGACGCCTCGAAGCGGGCCTGTTCTTCCTCGCCTACCAGCGTGATCCCCGTACCGGATTCCTTCCCGTCCAGACCGGCCTGGCGCGCTCCGACGCGCTCAACGAGTACATCCAGCACGTGGGTTCGGCACTCTTCGCCATCCCGCCGGGCGTCCGTGACACGGACGACTGGTGGGGCCGGGCGCTGTTCGTCTGACGCACCCGAAAGCGCACCACTGCTTCAACCGGAGAAAGGAACCGGCGTGTTCGGCAACTACCTCATCGGACTGCGCGAGGGGCTGGAGGCGAGCCTTGTCGTCTGCATCCTCATCGCCTACCTCGTCAAGACGGGCAACCAGCGCCGGCTGCCACCGGTCTGGGCGGGCGTCGCCATCGCCATCGCCCTCTCACTCGCCTTCGGCGCCCTGTTGCAGTTCGGATCCTCCACGCTCACCTTCCAGGCCCAGGAAGCCCTCGGCGGCACCCTGTCCATCCTCTCGGTCGGCCTGGTCACGTGGATGGTGTTCTGGATGCGGCGCACCGCCCGCCACCTCAAGAGCGAACTCCAGGACAAGCTCGACACGGCCCTCGCCCTCGGCACCGGCGCCCTGGTGATCACCTCCTTCTTCGCCGTAGGACGCGAAGGACTGGAGACGTCCCTGTTTATCTGGACCGCCGTGCAGGCCAGCGGCGACGGTGTCCGCCCGCTCGTCGGCGCTGTACTGGGCCTGGCCACCTCCGTGGTCCTGGGCTGGCTGTTCTACAAGGGCACTCTGCGGATCAACCTCGCCAAGTTCTTCCGCTGGACCGGCGCCATGCTCGTCGCCGTCGCCGCCGGCGTCCTCGCCTACGGCATCCACGACCTCCAGGAAGCCGACCTCCTGCCCGGCCTGCGCAACCTCGCCTTCGACATCAGCGGCATCATCCCACCCGACTCCTGGTACGGAACCCTGCTGAAGGGCATCTTCAACTTCCAGCCCGACCCGACCGTCCTCCAGGTCACCGTCTGGCTCCTCTACCTCATTCCTGTGATGGCCCTCTTCCTCGCCCCCGAACGCCCTCGCCCGGCCGCCCAGCCCCGGCAACCAGCGCCCCGGCCGACGGCCGAGTAACCACAAAGCCCGGTTGCCTCCGCCCACGACCGAACCACCGGGTGGCAGCGATCGACTCCGAGACTTCCCGCAGACCCGGACACCGACACCGACGGTGATTGCCATGAACTCCGCCTCGGCCGCACTGCTGCCGGTCAACGCCGTGCTCGCCTGGGTCCTGGCCGTCCTCCTGGCCGTCGCCGTCGCGGTCACGGCCGTGGCCCGGCTCTCCCCCGAGCAGAGCTTCGCCCGTGCGCGCGAGGTGCTGACCGCCGGCGTGCGCGCAGCCCTCCAACTGGCGGCCGTCTCCGTCATCATCGGCTGGGTCGTCCACCACGGCGCGGCCCTGCTCGGTTTCCTGCTGCTGATGTACGCCGTCGCCGTGCGCACCGCGGGTCGCAGAATCACGTCGGACGGCACGTGGTGGTGGGCGGCACTGCCGATCGCGGCCGGCGTCGTCCCGGCCGTCGCACTCCTGCTGGCCACCGGCCTGCTGCCGCCGCGCGGCATCTCCCTCATCCCGGTGACCGGCATCCTGATCGGGGGCGCGCTCACCGCGACCGTGCTGGCCGGACGACAGAGCCTGGCCACGCTGGAACAACGGCACGGCGAGGTCGAAGCCGGCCTCGCGCTCGGCCTGACGGAGCGCGAGGCCAGGATCGAGATCGCCCGCCCCGCAGCTTCCGACGCGCTGGTGCCCGGCCTGGACCAGACACGCACGGTCGGGCTGGTCACCCTGCCCGGCGCGTTCGTCGGCATGCTCCTGGGGGGAGCCGACGTGCTCACCGCCGGTGCCGTGCAACTGTTCGTCCTCGTCGCCCTCATGGCCGTGCAGGCCGTCGCAGTGGCCGTCACCCTGGAACTGGTCGCCCGTTCCCGCATCACGGCACCCCGGCGCGGTACCGAGCCGCCGTCCCGGCGGCGGACATGGTCCTCATGGCGGACCCGCCGCACCACACGCGGCAGTTCGGCCCCTGAAAGCCCGACGTCATGATCGGGCGAGCAGCACCGCAGCAACTCGTATACGGCCTGCGTCGCCACGACGCCTTCCTGAGCGGCCACCGGACCCGCCCGGTCGGGCCGTCCCGACCGACGGCCGAGACCCGAGGCCGACAGCGTTCTCCCACCCGTGCGCCTGCCCCGGGAGGGAGATGATGTCCGAGAGCAGGAGGCCCAGCGCCGAGTCCGTCGACGCCGCGGTTCCACAGGCCGAGCAAGTGGTGGAATGGCTGGCTGCCCGTGGCGAAGTCGAGCGGACACTCCGCGCAGCCCTCGGGGGACTGCCGAGCGAACGGGAAGAACGCCTTGCGCGGATGGCGGACGTACTGCAGGCCACCGCTCGGGGACTTGAACCGCGGGCAGCCGCCGTGTGGGCCGGTGTGCCCGGACCCCTTCTTCACCAGTGGCTGGCGAACGACCTCGATTTCGCCGCGGCTGTCCGAGCGGCCTCGGCCCTGGCCATGGCCAACGTAGGTCACCCCGGTGAGTCGCAGACCTCGGCGATGGTCCGTGTCGTGGTCCAGGCGATGAGCGGAGGCGCACCGTTCGGGGAGGCCGCCGACGCGGCGGGGCTGAGCACGCGCAGCCTCCGCCGGCTGTGGCGCGCGTCGCCCACCCTGGTCGCTCTGCTGGAGGCGGCACGGCGTGTCCGGTCACGCAAGCCCGAGACGTATGTCCCGTCGACGTACCGGCCCAGGAAGCCGGGGAGGAAGCCGCTCGAAGGCGGATACCGCCTTGTGCGGCGTGACGCCCCCTGAGAAGGCAGCCCTGAGTCGTTGGTCAGGAACCAAGCACGTGCTGGGGCGTCAGGCGGGAAGCAGTCCTGTGGTGGGACCGCTGTCCGTGAGGTGACCTGCGTCGAGCAGGTGGACGGTGTCGGTGTAACGGGCGACCAGGTGATGTTCGTGGGAGACCACGACCAGGGTCATCCGGTGTTCCGTCCGCAGGCGGGTGAGGAGGTCCATGATGGCGGTCGCGGTGTCGGCGTCGAGGGCGGAGGTGACCTCGTCGCAGAGCAGGATGTCGGGGTCGGCAGCGAGGGCGCGGGCGATGGAGACGCGCTGGCGTTGTCCGCCGGACAGTTCGCCGGGGTGGCGGTCGGCGTAGTCGGCGGGAAGGCCGACCTGCGCGAGGAGTTCGGCAACGCGGTCGGGACGGGCGCTCCTGGGGAGATCCGTGTGCAGGCGCAGTGGCCTGGACAGCTGCTGGCCGACGGTGTTCCGGGGGTTGAGAGCGGCGAGGGGATTCTGGGGGATGAGCTGGATGCGTCGCCGCTGTTCCCGCGTGCGGCGCTGCACCCGGGCGGCCAGGGGGCTGCCGCCGAGGGTGAGCTGCCCTGTGTGGGTGGGGTGGAGTCCGGCGAGGACGCGCAGCAGGGTGGTCTTGCCCGATCCGGAGGACCCGATGACGGCGGCGGCCGAGCCGGGGGCCGCGGTGAACGCGACACCCGTCAGTGCGGGACTCCGTCGGCTGCCGGCGACGAAGAACGCGTTGATCGCCTGCGCGGCGATCGACTCTCCCCCGGGCTTGTCGCGCGGGCTTGTCGGGGCGGCAGGCATGCTGACGGCCGCGCGCGGTGCGGACGTGGTCCTGGGAGTGATCCGGACGGTGTGATCGGCGCAGGTCTCGACGAGGTGGGGGTCGTGGGTGGCGATGACGACCGCGAGGTTCCGGCTGCCGGCGAGGTGGCGCAGCAGGTCGGCGATCTCCTCACGCACTGCGGCGTCGAGTCCGGCGGTGGGCTCGTCCAGAAGAAGAACCCTGGGGGTACGGGCGAGAGCGCGGGCGAGGGCGACGCGTCGTTGCTGGCCGCCGGAGAGAGCGGTGGGCCTGCGGTTGGCGATCCCGGTGTCGACGGGCAGGCGGCATTCGGCGAGCAGGTCGAGGACCTTCTCCTCGGCCGGGTCGGTGGCGAGTTCGGCGACCAGGCGGCGCACGGTCATGCGGGGGTCGAGGGCGGAGCCGGGGTCCTGTCCGACGTAGGCGACCGTCGTACGGCGCACCAAGCGCAGTTCGTCGGCCGACAGCAGGTGCGGGGTGCGCCCGAGGACATCGAGGGCACCGGTGACGACGGCGCCCTGGGGAAGATGGCCGATGAGCGCACGCAGCAGGGTGGTCTTGCCCGAACCGGAGGCGCCCATGAGCGCGGTGACCTGTCCGGGATGGATCTGCGCGGTGGTCTCGGGCAGGAGGACCGGGCCCCCGGGCAGGCGTATTTCGAGACCGGCGACGGAGACGAGGGGTGGTCGCGTCGTGTCCTGGGAGGTGGTGGCGGGGGCGGGATCGCTCATGCGCGGGTCACCGCCTTCGCAGTGGTGTCGGGAGCCAGGGAGAGGGTGACCAGGTTGACCGTGACGGCCAGCAGGGCGATGGCCAGGCTGGGAGCGAGGACGGCCCACGGGTTGAGGAGGATGCCGGAGGCGTTCTCACGGACCATCAGCGACCAGTCGGAGGCGGGCGGCTGGGGTCCGATCTGAAGAAATCCGGCCATGGAGATGACGTAGACGGCTTCGACGAACCGCAGTCCGAAGAGGGTGAGGATGGTGGAGCGGAGGTTCGGCAGGATCTCGCGCAGGGCGATGTAGGTGGTGGACTCGCCGCGTGCCAGGGCCGCTTCGACAAAGCCGGCCGTGGCGAGAGGGGACGCGGCGGCCGCGACGACCCTGACCGCGTACGGCACGCCGAGGACGACGGCGGCGGCGATCACGGCCCAGCGCCCGCCGCCGGGCCAGGCGAGGGCGATGAGCATGATGCCCAGAAGGGGCGGCAGGAGGATCGCGATGTCGGCGCTGCGTTCGACCGCACGGCCGAGCAGGGGCCGCAGTACGGCGACGCAGCCGATCAGGGCGGCGGCCAGGGTCGTGACGACGGCGACCAGCAAGGCGCCTGCGGTGAGAAGGGTGCCGCCGTGCAGGACGCGGCTGAGCACATCACGGCCGAGCTGGTCTCCCCCCAGCGACGCTCCGTTTCCGGGTGCGGCGAAGGGAGCGGTGACGGGGGTGTCGATCGTGTGCGGCGCCACGATCGGTCCGGCGAGCGCCAGCAGCAGCAGGCCGGCCGGCACGACAAGTGCGGTGGCTCTCGCCCGGCGGGAGGGCCGACGTGTGGCCGAAGGCGCGGCGGCGGTCATGCGCGGGCTCCCAGGGTGGCGTGGCGGATGAGGTCGGCGGCCAGCAGCACCAGGCTGATGACGGCTCCGGCGCACATGACGACCCCGGCGATGAGCGGGGTGTCGCGCGCGGCGACCGCCCCGGCCAGGACGGTGCCGATACCGGGGTAGTTGAACAGGGTCTCCACCACGACCGCCCCGCCGAACAGCAGGCCGGTGGAGGTGGCCAGGCCGGTGGCGACGGCCGGTACGGCGCCGGGCAGCTGATGCTTCAGCAGGATCCGGTGCACGGGCAGTCCGTCGAAGTGGGCGGCTTCCACGTGCGGGGTGGACGCCTGGTCGGCCAGCGCGCCCCGCACGACGCGGGTGTTCCACCCGGTCTGCGGGATGACCAGGGCGAGGACCGGCATGATCAGCATGGTCCAGGTCGCGGGTCTGCCGTCGCCGCCGGTCACCGTGACAGCGGGCAGCCACCCCGTCCACAGGGACAGCACCAGCAGCAGGGCGGCCGACACCACGAATTCGGGCACCGCGAACGCGGCGGTCGCCGTGTGGGCGATGATGCGGTCGGTCAGGCGGCCGGGGCGGGCGGCGGCCCAGCACCCCAGCAGCAGGGCCAGGACCACGGTGATCACGAACGCGCTGCCTGCGAGGACAAGGGTGTTGGGCAGCGGGTCGGCGAGCAGTTCGGTGACTTTCTGGCCGCGCGCGGAAGTGCCCAGGTCACCGGTGGGCAGTGCGGTCATCCAGTCGGCGAACCGCTCCCACACCGGGCGGTCCAGGCCCAGCAGGTGGCGGCGTTCGGCAAGGTCGGCCGCGCTCTCCCCGCGCTCGGCGGAGGCGCTGGCCGCGTCTCCCGGAAGCAGTTCGACTGCCGCGAACACCAGCGCGAGCAGGGTGACGAGCATCAGCAGCCGCCGCCCGAAGGTTCCCGCGATGCGGGCGGCGAGCTGTCCGGCACGGCGTGGGGCGGTTGCCGCCCCCGCGTCGGGAGCGGCCACCCGGCCGGTGCTGGCCGCGCGGCTCAACGCAGCCACACGCCTTCCAGCTGGACGCGGCCGTAGCCGGCGAGCTCGGGCAGGTTCTGGACCTTCGCGGCGGCGAGGTCGATGCCGTCGGCCATGCCCCACAGCAGGTAGCCGGAGCGGTCGTACTCGATCTGCTGGAGTTCCTTCAGCGCCGTCACGCGCTTGTCGGGGTCGGCGGTGCCGATGACCTTGCGGTAGGAGGCGTCGAAGCCTGCGTCGTTCCAGCCGGCTTCGTTCTGGCCCGCTTCGCCGACCATGGTCTTGGAGGCGAAGAAGATCACCGAGTCGTTGGTGCCCCAGTAGGTGGTGTAGAAGTCGCCGGTCTTCCAGGTCTTCTCCCAGAAGGCGCCCGACTCCTGCTTGACGACCTTGATCTTGATTCCGGCCTCGCGGGCCTGCTGGGCGAACAGTGTCGCGGAGTCGGCGAGACCGGAGATGTCCTCGGTGGTGACGAGCTCGTAGGTCCTGGACAGGTCGAAGCCCGCGTCCTTCAGCAGTTGCCCGGCCTTGGCCAGGTCCTGCTTGCGCTGCGGGATGTCCTTGGCGTAGGCGGGATCGCCGGTTCCCAGGATGTCGTTGGCGACGGTGCCGTAGCCGGACAGGACCTGCTTGACCATCGCCTCCCGGTCCACGACGAGGCGCATCGCCTCACGCACCCGCTCGTCCGCGAAGGGGCTGCCCTTGACCGTGCGCATGACGATCGGCATCGCCATGTCATCGGGGCGGCGCAGCACCTGGACGTCCTTGCGGGATGCGGCGGTACGGGCCGCGACGGCTCCGGCGTTGGAGGCGAGGTCGATCTGTCCGGCGAGCAGCGCGTTCGCCATCGCCTGCGGGGTTTCGAACATGGTGACCTCGATCGCGTCGAGGTGCACGGTGCCGCCGTACCACTTATGGTTGCGCACCAGGCGGGCGTTCCCGCCGCGGAACCAGTCCAGTGTGAACGGGCCGGTCCCGGGGGCCTTCGCGATCTCCGAGTCCTTGGTGTCCTTCTTCATCACGAAGGAGGTGAAACGGGTCAGGAGCGGAAACTCGGCGTTGGCGTAGTCGGAGACGAGTACGACGGTGTCCGCGCCTTCGGCGCTGATGTTCTTGGCCTGGATGCCGGGCAGGCGGGCCGCGCCGGAGGGGGTGTTGCGCAGCCGCTTCAGCGACCACACGACGTCCTCTGCGGTGACCGGCGTGCCATCGTGGAAGACAGCACCCTCGGCGATCTTGAACTTCCAGGTCTTCAGGTCCGCCGACGGCTCCCACGAAGCGGCAAGGCGCGGGGCGGTGTTGGTCTTGGCGCCGGGGACGGTGAGGGTGTCGAAGACGAGGGCAAGGATGAGGTAGTCGCTCTCGTTGGCCTGGGTGCCGTGCGGGTCCCGGGTGATCGCACTCGCGCGTCCCAGTGCGCCCACTCTCAGGGTGCCGCCGGAGCGGGGCTTCTCCGTTGCCGCACCAGAAGCCGCGGCGCCCCTGGAGTCCTCATCGCCGCCGCTGCAGGCTGCGAGGAATCCGGCCACTCCGATGCCGGTGCCGGCCCACAGCAGCTGTCGTCTGGTGACTCCCACGTCTTGTCCTCGTCTCAGGTCGCACTGGCCATTTCTTAGGTTTACCTAACCTGATCCGGCCAGACTCCGCAAGACGCCCCACCTCGCACCAGAGATCACGAGAGGCGATCGAGTTCACCTCAAGTCTGCTGGTCAGAAGCATTTTTGATGGCTCATCAGATATGTTCACGGTAACCGAAAATCAGACTACGTTGATGTAGTCAATCACATCCTTTAGGGTTGCCTTACCTAAGTGGCGGGGTTACGTTCCTGGTGTCCGGCACCCGTCCCCGAGCCGCGCCGGGCCCTACGACGCTCGCCCCGTTCCCACCTCATTCGAGCCGGTGCAGCCGCATGCCCGCGCTTCGTTTCGCCCTGCCCTGGAAGGTGCCACCGTGCCCACCTGCCCTGCCCCGGTACGCCGTCTCGACGCCACCACCGCAGCCGAAATGACCACCGCCGCAGCCCAACTGCTCGCCGACCACGGCTCTGCCACGTCTCCCGGTCTCCTGGCTGCCCTGCCCGAGGCGTGCACAGGGCTCAGCAACGAGGTGCGCCACGCGCTGCGGCCCGTGGACACCGCTGACGGCCTGTTCGTCCTGCGGGGCCTCCACCCCGACGACACCGCACTCGGACCCACGCCCGGCCACTGGTCGACCGCCGGTGACGCCGGGGCTCTGTGGGACACGGTCCTGCTGCTCGTCTCGGCACTGATGGGCACGCCGATCGCCTGGGACGGCCAGCAGGACGGCCGGTTCGTCCACAACATCGTCCCCTCCCCCGGCCACGAGAGCGAGCAGACAGGCGCTTCCAGCTCCGTCCTGCTCACCCCGCACACCGAGGACGCGTTCCACCCCGGTCGCGCCCATCTGCTCCTGCTGTGCTGCATGCGCAACCGCGACAACATCGCCACGACCGCGGCCAGCATCCGCCGCACCGAACTGGACCGGGCGGATGTCGAGCAGTTGAAGCGGACGGTCGTGCCGATCCTGCCCGACGACGCCTACGAGCAGGCCCGACAGTTCCCCGGCCGGCCTGCCCCGGTACCGACCCTCTTCGGCGCCCCGGAAGGTCTGACCATGCGTTTCGACCCCGCCTACACCCCGATCGACGAGGCCGACACCGGCTGGAGCGACGCGTACCACCGGCTGGAGGAGGAACTGGCCCGGGTGTCGGTCACGGTGAGCCTTGAGCCCGGCGACGTGCTGGTCGTCGACAACGACATCGTCGTCCACGGCCGAGTGCCGTTCCGCGCCCGCTACGACGGCACCGACCGATGGCTCAAGCGGGCCTCGGTGCGTGTTCCCGGCCGCACGACCCGCCCCGAGGCGGAAGCAGCCGAGCACGGATACGGCCAGGCCGCCCTCGAAGCGTACGTCCGCTGACACCCCGACCCGGCTGGAGGAACCTGTGACCGGCATACCCTCGGACCGCCGCCTGCGGATCCTGTCCACCAGTGACCTGGCTGGCATCGACATCACCCTCAGGGACGTGCTCGCCACCGTCGAAGGCGCCTACCGCACCCTCGCTGACGGCCTGTCGGACAATCCGCGCAAGCTCACCGTCAAGCCCGGCGACGGCCACTCCGTCTCCTACGCGATGCTGGGCCGGGACGGCACCCGCGAAGTCGTCGCCGTCAAGACGTCCTACAAGCACGGCTTGGACAAGGGCCGCGAGGAACAGCACTACTACACGACGCTGACCCTCTACGACGACGTCACCGGTCTGCCGGTCGCGATGATGGACTGCTCCCGGATCGGCTCCCTGCGCACCCCCGCCGTATCCGCCCTGCTGGCACGTGAACTGGCCACTCCGGGCTCACGGACGGCGCTGGTGGTCGGCACCGGCACCCAAGGCCGCCTCGCCCTGCCGTTCCTGGTGACCGCGCTACCCGATCTGGAACGGCTGCTGATCAGCGGTACCCATCCCGACGGCCTCGCCGCCGTACGGAAGGAACTGCACACCCACTTCCCCGACCGGGACGTCGAGGTCGTCTCCGACCTGCGGGCCGCGGCCGGGGAGGCCGACATCATCGTCGCCAGCGCGGGCGGCCACACGCCGGCCGCCATCGAGGCCGACTGGCTGGCGGAAGGCACGCTGTCCGTCCTCGTCGGACACGGACTCGCGCCCTCCACCCTGCACCGCGCGGACCGCGTCATCGCCACCAGCGAAGCCCAGATGAACGTCACGGGAGTCGACATGGCCGACACCGACGGCAAACTCCCCTCTGTCGACGCCGAGTTCCCCGCCGTACTGGCCGGTGCGGCGCCGGGACGCACCTCGCCGACGGAGCGGATCTTCGCCTACAACAGCGGCCTGGTCGTCACCGACATCGCCCTCGGCCATCGCTTCGCCCAACTCGCCCTGGGTACCTGCCTGGGCACCGAGGTGGCCCTGTGGCAGTGAGCACCCCCGCACACTGGCCGGCCCTGCCGGTGCTGCCGGATGCCGCCACGAACGCGGTGGTGGCATCCGGACTGCTGCCAGAACTCGCCTACGCTCTCGGCGGCCCCTTCCACTTCCTGCTCCCCGACGCCTTCACCGCCAACCTTCACGCCATGCAGAGGACTCTGGAAACGGCCGGTGTGGAGGGGTTCGTCTACTACGCGAAGAAGGCCAACAAGGCGGCCGTCTTCGTCGAACAGGCCGCCGCGCACGGCGCGGGCGTGGACGTCGCCTCCGCCGCCGAACTGCGCGAGGCACTCGGGCACGGGGTACGCGGCGAGCACCTCATGGTGACCGGCCCTGCCAAGGACCGCGCACTGCTGCGCCTGGCCGTCACGCACAGCGCCCTGATCGCCGTCGATGCCCTCGACGAACTCGACGCCGTCATCACCACCGCGCTGGCGGGGCCCATCCGACCGGCCCGCATCCTGCTGCGCGTCCTGCCTCCGGCGCAGCCCCACAGCCGCTTCGGCATGACCGACGACGAACTCGCCACCGCCCTGGACCGGTGCCTTCAGGGAGGCGAGGCCCTGCGGATGGAGGGGTTCAGCTTCCACCTGTCCGGCTACGCCCTCCAGCCCCGCGCCGACCTGGCCGCCCGCCTGGTCGGGAAGTGCCGCACGGCACGGGACATGGGCCTGGCGGCCGGCCGTGTCTCCATCGGCGGCGGTCTGCCCATCAGTTACACCGACGCCGACAGCTGGCACACCTTTCTCGACACCCAGCAGCCCGCCCATTACCACGCCGACAAGACCTTCAACAGCAGCGACTTCTACCCCTACCACTCGCCCGTGTCCGGCGCCCGCGCCCTGGAGTACCTGCTGGAGACCCGCCCCGAACACGGGCACGGCACACTCGCCCAGATCCTCACCGACGCCGGGGTGGAACTGTTGATGGAGCCCGGACGTGCCCTGCTCGACCAGGCCGGCGCCACCGTGTTCACCGTCCAGGGAGCCAAGGACCGCGAGGGCTGCCAACTGCTGACGGTCAACGGCACCAGCCTGAGCCTGTCCGAACAGTGGTTCAACAGCGAATACCTCCCCGACCCCCTGCTGATTCCCCTGAAGCCGGCCACCGCGTCCGGGGTGTTCCCGGCGAGTGTCGGCGCGGCCACCTGCCTGGAGTCGGACATGCTCACCTGGCGCAAGATCGCCTTCCCTCACCGGCCCCGGACCGGTGACCTCCTGCTCTACCCCAACACGGCCGGCTACCAGATGGACTCCAACGAGTCCCCCTTCCACGACCTGCCCCTGCCGCCCAAGGTCGTCATCGACCACACCGACCGGCCCCGGCCGCGCTGGCAGCTGGACCGCCACTTCACCTGATCACAGCCCGCCCTCGCCTTGCCCTCCCCCTCACAGGAGTCTTCTGATGCCCGGAGCCCTTCAGCGGCCCGCCGTGGTCTCCCGCATGTCCGACCTGATCGGCTGCACCCCTCTGCTGGAACTGGCCACGACCGAGACCGGCAGCCGCCTCCTGCTGAAGCTGGAGATGTTCAACCCCACCGGCACCGCGAAGATCCGTATGGCCCGCGCCATGATCGACGCCGCCGAAGCCGCCGGGGAGCTGCGGACCGCAGGCCGGATCATCGAGTCCACCTCCGGCAACACCGGCCTGGGACTGGCCGTGATCGCCGCCGAACGCGGCTACACCTTCACCGCCGTCGTCGACCACCACGCAGCCGCCGACAAGCTGCGCGCCATGAAAGCCCTGGGCGCCGAACTCGTCTACATCGTCAACGACGGCGCCGAAGAACTCGCCACCGCCGCCAGGGAAGAACTCGCCGAGGACATGGCCCGGGACGAGGACAACACCGTCTTCACCGAACAGCACAACAACCCTGCCAACGGTGTCGGTTACTTCCCCGTCGCCCACGAGCTCGCCCAAGCCCTCGACGGCCGCCTCGACATCCTCATCGGCGCGGTCGGCACCGGCGGGGGCCTGTGCGGCACCGGCCGCGAACTGGCCAGGCTCGTATCCGGCTTCACCGTCATCGGCGTCGAGCCCAAGGGGTCCATCGCCTTCGGCGGGCCCGCCCACGACTACTACCAGTCCGGCACCGGCACCCCCGAAGGCGCCGAGATCGGCGCACTGGTCGACTTCGACCTCATCGACGAAGGCGTCAAGGTCGGCGACATCGAAGCCTTCGCGACCTGCCGCGCCGTGGCCAGGACCGGGCTGCTCATCGGCGGCTCAGCCGGCGGCGTCGTGTACGAGGCACTCACCCGCCTGCCCGCCCTGCCGCCGGGCACCACTATGGTCGCCCTCATCAACGACGGCGGGGAGAAGTACATGGACACCGTCTTCAACGACGCCTGGATGCGTGAGCGCGACCTCCTCAGTCCCGCAGTTGAACGCGAAGTCGAAGACCAGCTCACCAAGCTCCGCAGGAACCGGTAACCCCCGATGCTGACCACGCTTCTCCGCGACAGTCGCGCGCTCGGTGCCCTCGCTGTCCCCCTCGTCCTCACCCAGCTCGCGCAGGTCGCCCTGACGACCACCGACACCGTGATGATGGGCCTGCTGGGCACCACCGAACTCGCGGCCGGCGGCCTCGCCATCGTCATCTTCAACCAGATCCGCACCATGGGCGTCGGCCTGGTCACCTCCGTCGGCAACCAGATCGCGGCAGCAGCAGCCCGAGCCGAGCAGGCCACTCCAAGCACCGGCCCAGAGGACGCGCAGCAGGCAGCGCACAACGAAGTCCGCAGCATCGTCCGGGCCGGCCTGGCCGTCGCCACCCTGGCCGGCGCCGTCGGCGCGCTCGTCATGATCCTCATCGGGCAGTCCCTGACCTGGCTCGGGCAGAACACCGACGTCGTCGACCTCACCCGGACGATGCTCTACGCCCTCGCACCCGGCCTGCTGCCCTGCCTGTGGTTCCAGGCCATACGCCAGTTCACCGTCGGCATGCGCAAGCCCCAGGCCCTCCTCCAGATCACCCTCGCCTCCATCGCCGTCAACGCCGGACTCAACTGGGTCCTCGTCCACGGCACCTTCGGCCTGCCCCAGCTCGGCCTGACCGGCGTCGGCATCGCCACCTCCACCGTCTACCTGCTGTCCTTCCTCGCCCTCTACCTCGCCGCGAGAACACACCCCTACCTGGCCCCGCTCCTCACCCTCGACATCGCCCGTGCCGACGCCGCCACCGTCAAACAGCTTCTCGGCCTCGGCATCCCGATCGCGGCCACGTACGGCTCCGAAGCGGGCTTCTTCTCCGTCACCGCCCTCATGGCGGGCTCCTTCGGCCCCGACGCGCTCGCCGCCCACACCGCCGCCAACCAGCTCGTCTACATCGTCTTCCAGACAGCCGTCGGCCTCTCCCACGCCGCGTCCATCAATGTCAGCCGCGAACTCGCCCTCGGCAACCCCGAGGGGGCCCGACGCATCAAGAACACCGCACTCGCCTGCGCCGCCGCCGTCATGACCGTCGTCGGCATCGTGTACCTCACCCTGCCGCGCCTCGTCCTGGCCCCCTTCCTGGAGACCGGCTCCGAACAGGCCCTCACCATCGCCACCCACCTGCTGATCGTCACCACGTTCCTGCAGTTCTTCGACTGCACGCAGAACATCGGCGTCGGACTCCTGCGTGGCCTGAACGACACCAAGAGCGGCTTCCGCATCACCCTCATCGGCTACTGGGCCATCGGACTCCCCGCCGCCTGGCTCTTCGCCTACGCCCTGGAACTCGACACGGTCGGCATCTGGCTGGGACTCCTCACCGGCCTCGCCGCCACCGCCCTGCTTCTGCTGCGCCACTACAACACCGCACTCGCCGCAGCACAGCCCCGGCCCACCACGGCAGCCGCCTGACCTCACCGGTACGGGAGCAGCCGGAAAGCCCCCTTCGCCGTGCCACGGGCAATACGGCCGTCGAAGGGCCTGCCTTTCTCAGGGAGCGCCGTTCCCGAACAAGGCGCGCAACGTATCCCACATACCCGAGCAACCCGACGGTGTGGTGACGCCGACCAAGTCCTGCGCCGCGTACTCCACGTACTCGTGCAACCCGTAAGCCAGCGCAAGAGCTCCCACGGCCGCGACGACCACTGTCCCGGCCAGAGCGGCGACTCCGACCCGTCGGGCACCGCCTCGCAGAGCCTGCGGCTCAGGCGCCAACAGGGCCTCGACGCGCCGCGGCACGGGTCCACTCGTCACCGACAGCAACGGATACCCGTCGGCACGGCCGTGAGATGCCCCGGCCAGCGCCGCTCGGGCGATGGCCGCAGCCGCCACCCGGCGGTCACCCACGACCGCGGCCGCCTCCTCGTCCGCCCAACGCTCCAGATGGAAACCCAGCGCTTCACGCAAGCCCCGCAGAGCGGGGTGCACCACGGCAGCGAGATCGGCCACTGCGGACAGCAGATGGTGACGACCCGCCAGGTGCGCCCGCTCATGAGCCAGCAACACCTCACGCTCACTCGCCTTCAGGGACCGCACCATCGCGGACGTCACCACGACCCGGCCACGCCGCCCCCGGTAACCGGGAAGCGCGAAGGCGTCCACATCTCTCCCGGAAACCACCAGCAGGTCGCCGTCCCCCGTGCCCCCGTCCGCCGACAGCCACGCAGTCCTGAGCACAGAACGGTGCTGAAACCAGCGCCGTACGAGCAGCACGAGCTGGACGAGCATCACCGCTCCAGCAACACAGGCGAACGGAACGGCAGCCGGCCATGCCTCCAGCACCCGCACCAAAGACAACTGCTCCAGTGCGGCGAGGAACGGGACATGGAACAGGCCGACCAACGCCGCGATCGTCCCACCGGCCAGCAGGACCGCGGCCCCTGTCAGTACCCAGCACGCCTCGCGCGGCGCAAGAACACCCGCCAGGTGCCGTGCGATCGGCGCCGCACCCCACGGAATCGCGAGAGCCAGCACGACCAGCACCAGTACATACGTCACGAAGAGCCTTCCTCGGCTTCCAGCAGCAGGCGGCGCAGAGTCTCCTCGTCGGACGCGGACAGCGAGGACACGAACCGCTTCAGCACCAGTTCGCGACGCGGCTCGCTTTCCAGCTCACGACGCATGCGGCCCGCGGCAAGTCCCTCCGCGTCCTCCACCGGCTCGTAGGCGAATCCGCGTGTCACAGGGATCCTGCGCAGCGTGCCCTTCTCGTAGAGGCGACTGAGGATGGTGGCCATCGTCGTCCTGGCCAGCCCTTTGTCGAGCACGGCGTTGACCTGCTGCGCGGTCATCGGCTTACCGACCTGCCACAGGACCGCCAGCACGTCCGCGACGAGCTCACCGTGCGGGCGCCTCTCGTCCTCACCACTGCGCGACATCTCTCTCCCGTCCTCCCGCACCCCACCATGGCGCGGCGGCCCAACTCGCTCACACCCCAGCGGCGTCCACAACGATGCAGACGATTACTGCGGATGCACTAAGGCATACCTTATTTAACGCCCCCGAATGACTTGCGTGCCGCCCCTCGACGCCCCCGTCGACCGCAAGGCTACGGTCGACAAGATCCTCGACGGCCCGGGACGACCTGCGTACAGGCCGCTGCCGGTCGACTACCCCTGGTACGCGAAGGGCAGCGCGGGAGAAGGACCTCGGCAAGGCCCAGCGGATGCTGGACCAGGCGGGCTGGAAGACCGGCGACGGCGGTATCCGCGCCAAGGCCGGCCGAAGGGCGACCTTCACCCTGCTCTACCCGTCGGGCGACAAGGTTCGCAAGGGCCACGCCCTCGCCTACGTCTCCGACGCCAAGAAGGCCGGCATCAAGGTGCAGGTGGAGAGCGCCGCCTGGGAGGCCGTGGAGCCGAGGATGAAGGACGACGCGGTCCTCGCCGGCTTCGGCAGCACCGGCGACCCCGACTTCGGCCTCCACAGCGCCGAACCCCTGCGCGCCACCGGCCGCCGCGACGCACTTCTGACGCCCGGCAGGTCGATCCCGGCCAGGAACCGCCAGTCCCCGGCCGTCACCCATCAGTCATCCCGCCTGAAGATATTTCCGCAGGACATGATCACGAAAGGTATGCACCACCGGCAGCGAAGAATCTGCTGGTGAGCTCCTTGCGAGGCGAACCAGCACCTGCCCTCACACCAAGCTGACCAGCGAAGCGCCCGAGGGCTACAGCCTGAGAACTCTTCCTACTCAGCCGTTGAAACCAGTGCGAGGCACTCGAGGCACCACGACTCCCCGGGCACATCGAGATCCAGCGGAACCTCCCGCACGCCCGAAGAGGCCGCCAGCCCCTCCTCTTCGCTACACGCGATCGCCTGGAAGTCCTCGACCACGGCCCCGACCGGCGCATGCCAGACCAGCCAGCCGGAGCCGAGGCCGCGTCCACGAATACGTTCTGAAGTAGCGATCACGACGGTCTCCTACCGGCGGCTCCCTCCGAGCCGCTGCCAGCCCCATGCTCCTGACACATTGCGCCAGGGATCTGGGGAATTACGTGCTCTGTCGCTGATCTTGTGACGGTGTGGGTGTGCCAGCGGCGACTGTGATCATGATCCGCGTGTACTCCGCGGAGTTTCGAGGTGCTGTTCGATGGACAACGTCCCGCGCCGAGCCTCACAGTTGTCGGCCATGGGGGAGCTGCTCGACATCATGGGTGCGGTGGTCGGCGCCGGCGGCCTGGCGCTCACGTACCTCGGACTCAGGCATCAGTGGAAGCAGGCGCGGGAACTGGGCGTCCGACAGGTGGCTCTTCAGACGCGAGAACGCGAAACGGAGCGCCAAGACGCGACACTGCACGCGTCCATGCTGCGCGTGGCGGTCGGCAAGCAGCCGTCCCGCCTCGGCTTGTCGGTCGCCCTCTGGTGGCTCACCGTGACGAACGACAGCACGCAGCCGTTCACCGGCGTGGCCCTTCGCTACGGCGACCAGGCACTTGCTCCTGCCGAGCTCAACGGGCTTCTGGGTCCCGGCGCGTGCGTCACGAAGGCGCTTCCGGTCAACGGAGAGGAGCCCGACCCGGCGCGGTGCTTCGTGGAATTCACCGACGTCGCCGGACGCCCCTGGCGCCGCTTCGCGTCGGGGGACCTGCACCGCGGTCACCTCGGTCCCTTGGACGGTGAGGTCCGTTGGGAGGCGGGCGAGGCTCACCACGTTCGCGCGGCCCTCGTTGGGGGCTCGGAAGTGAGCGCGGGCAGCGGGGCAATCGCTGCGACGGGGGGTTCACTCTCGGGAGGTTTAAACGCGCGGACCGTCGTCGCCGTCGTGTGTGGCATGGCGGTGACCGTGGTCATGGTCGTCGCGTGGTTCGTCACCGTTCGCTGAGTGACCGCAGCCTCGTTGACCGCCACCATCCGCCGCAACTCCCGATACGCTCCCGCCCATGGACGTACCCTGGGCCTCCATCATCGCCGGAACGACGGCCGTCTTCAGCGCCGTCGCCACGGGTGGCGCCTGGCTCGCAGCGCGCCGGGCCAACTCCACCGCGGACGCGGTCGCTCGCATCGAGCGCGAGCGCTGGCACGCCGACCTCACGCCGCAGTTCAACGTGACCATCGAGCGCGGCGACGGTGACCGCGCCACGCTGAGCGTGCACCTGGCCGGCCCGCTGCCCCTGGGCCACCTGGACGAGGTCCGCGTGGAGGTCAGGCAGAGCGACGACATGGACTACACCCCCAGGCTCGCGGGCGGGCCCACGCCGGAGCAGGCGGCCGCCCAGGTGTGGGGGCCGCTGCGGTTCGTGCCTAGCTCGGACGGCGCGGACGCGAACGGGCAGGTGATCCCCGGGTTCCCGCTGCGCGTGGGCGCTGGCCGGCCCCTCGCGCTGGAGCGCACGCGGTCACCCCTTTGGTGGGAGGGCAACGACCGGGAGGCGCGCTGGCGGGACAACTGGCTCAACAAGCCGATGCGCCTGGTCCTCACCTGCCGCCGGGACGGCTTCGCCCCCTGGACGGTGCCGTACGAGGTGGACGTACCGCAGGTGCCCCGAGTGCGAACCATCGGCTGACCGCAGCCCTACCCTGTCGGCCTCCGAGGGACTACTTGGGCAGGGCAAGGCTTTGAGCCCCGAGCGCGAACAGCAACCTCCCGCCGGATGTGGCGATCTGCGCTGGTGTCGGCTGACCAGGGTCGGAGCTGCTTCCGACCGGTGTGCCCGTCCCGGCAGTTTTCTTCTTCTCCATCCAGCCGGATTGGGTGCGCCACTGCTCGCGAACGGCCTCTAGGCGGCTCGCGCGCACCTTGCCACTCGCAACGAGCGCGGCACCGAGCATCTTGACTCTCAGCTCAAACGCCAGCGCCTGCGGCGTTGCCGGGGCTGTGGCCTCGCGTGAACGGACCACCGCACGGTGAAGCTCAGGCGGGTCGAACAGCGTCCGAGCCTTCGCCACGATGACCTCCTCGTTGAAGACCCCCGTGTAGAGGGCGTCACGGACAGCATGTAGGAACTGCCGACGGAGGTGTGGCGTCCCCAGGCGGGGGTCGTCCAGCGGCGCGATGAGTTGGCGCGCGCCTTCCAGAGCCTGGGCCTTGGTGCTTCTCGGGTCGCCGACGTGAGTGGCAAGTGCGCGTAACGCTTGGTGGGTCGGAACCCAGTCGTCACCCCAGTAGAACCACATAGCCAGCGGAACTCGCGCGAGCAACGGGATGCGCGGGGTCTCGACTCTCGCGTGCAAGAGCAGCAGGAAGACGCGGCGCTGCTGGGCTGAGTGGAGTGCCTTGTCCGAGCCGTGAGGGCCTGATCGTCGCCGTTGCGGGCTGTTCAGCAGCCCCAGCGAGACCCAGTCGTGTATGAACGTCGGGTAACGGGGTAGCCCGCGAGCGCGGCGTCATGGACGAGGTCATCGATGGTGCCCGGGCCGTTGATCGTCACCTGTGGAAATTACACCGATCCCGTGCGGCTGAGGGGCCGTTGGCGCCACCGGCGGCGAGTTTCCCCTCCTAGGCTCAGACGTGCCCAGGGGAAGACCACCGTCAGCCGAACCTTGGCGGCGTGGCCGACGGTGGTCCCCTGCCGGCGTGGCATCAAGCACCCGACGAGGAGACCGATGGCCAACACCGTGAAAGACCATATGGCAACCCCGCCCGACCCTCGGGGAGCCAGAAAGTCACCTGGGCGGAGGCGCGTATCCCGTTACGCCAGCTTGATCGGGCTGAACATGATGCGAGGGGCAGCCTCCGCGGCGGGAGCCAGCGCCATCGGCTGGCTGCTCGTGTGGCTTCAGTGCCACTGAACCCGAGCACAGGGTGCCGGTAGCGGGGGCCGGGATCTCGGTGTCGACCTTGCCAACCGGCCGCCAGGGAGCGGGTGACAGTGCCCTCGGTGACACTTTCGACCGGTCGCTGTCATCGCTCCTGCTGATCCAGAACGTGGATGTGGGGCCCGCCCACTGGACGAGCCCCACCCTTGATCACCGCTTTCGAGCTACCGTGACTGGAGCCACCAGATCACGTAGCCGATCGCGAAGCCACCGACGCCTGTGCCCGCGCCGTAGGCGACGCCGAGGACGAACCGCCTGGCCAGCGGCTTGCCGCGCCGGGCGAGCCGGTTTTGCCGCGGCGGCTGGCCAGAGGGAGAACCCTCAGGCGGTGCTGGCTGAGCCTGTGACGCGTTGCTAGTGCTCTGACCGGATTGGTTCGCCGGATTGGTGGTCGTGGCGGTTGGATGTGGGGGTGACGACCGATCCCGACCGCTGGAGGCGCGGTGGCTGAGCAGGTCCGTGTGCGCAGACTGACCGACCAGGAGGGGCAGAAGCTGCAGCAGATCGTG
>NZ_JBEXXK010000068.1:0-62553 GCF_040630405.1 Streptomyces sp. NPDC005811 | reverse complement strand
CGGTCGCGGAACCCCGGGGCGAACCGCTCCAGTTGGCGTTCGACGGCGTCGGTGAGGTCGCCGGTCCAGCCGTTGGGCACATGCCCGTAGGCCCATCGGTGGGAGCGACCGGGCGCGCGAGGGCGCTTCGGGGCCGCGCGGGCTGGTTCCGGTGGACCATGTGGCCCGGCCGCTTCCGGGGTGTGCTCGGCGCGGCCCACGATCAGCCATCAGCCTCCCGCGTTGTGTGGCCCCCCGGCGCTACGGGCCCCCGCTATGTTCCCCCGCGCCATGCGCCCCGCGTGTGGCCTGTTCGGAGCCGGCGGTGGCCGGCACGCCATGAGCCCTCCCGCGCCATTCGCCCACCCCCGCGGCACGGTGCCCCCGAGTCCGTGCCCCACCGCGCGGCCGTCGGCGCGGGTCGTCCCGATAGCCTTGCCGATCGTGACCGCAACCCTCATCTGGGCCCTCGTCGTCCTCGTCGCGATCGGCCTGTATCTGAGCTGGACGGCGGGCCGACTGGACCGCCTGCACTCCCGTATCGACGCCGCGCGTGCCGCGCTGGACGCCCAGCTGCTCCGCCGTGCCTCCGTCGCCCAGGAACTGGCCACCTCGGGGGTACTCGACCCGGCCGCCTCGATCGTGCTGTACGAGGCCACGCACGCCGCCCGGCAGGCCGAGGAGGAGCAGCGGGAGGTCGCCGAGAGCGAGCTGAGCCAGGCCCTCAGGGCCGTCTTCGCGGACGCGCGCCAGGTCGAGGCCGTCCGCGAGGCACCCGGGGGAGAGGCCGCGACGCACGAGCTGACGGAGGCCGTCCGCCGCGTCCCGATGGCCCGCCGCTTCCACAACGACGCCGTCGGCGCCGCCCGCAGGCTGCGCGAGCACCGCAAGGTCCGCTGGTTCCGGCTGGCCGGCCACGCCCCGTTCCCGATGGCCTTCGAGATGGACGACGAGGCCCCCGCCGCGCTGGCGGACCGCGCCTCCTGAGCGGCCCGGCCCGAAAACGATCCACCGCCTTCCCATTGGCCCTTGCTGTGGACTGGTCCCCTCCCGTTTCCTCGGTGATTGCACAATCCCCTCTTCCCTTCCAGTGAGGTCACCCGTGTCCACCACCGAGAACCAGGCTCCCGAGACCGGCACCGCGCGCGTGAAGCGCGGCATGGCCGAGCAGCTCAAGGGCGGCGTGATCATGGACGTCGTCACGCCGGAGCAGGCGAAGATCGCCGAGGACGCGGGGGCCGTCGCGGTCATGGCCCTGGAGCGGGTCCCGGCCGACATCCGCAAGGACGGCGGCGTGGCCCGGATGTCCGACCCCGACATGATCGAGGGCATCATCGAGGCCGTGTCGATCCCGGTCATGGCCAAGTCCCGCATCGGCCACTTCGTCGAGGCCCAGGTCCTGCAGTCCCTCGGCGTCGACTACATCGACGAGTCCGAGGTCCTCACCCCGGCCGACGAGGTCAACCACTCCGACAAGTGGGCCTTCACCACCCCGTTCGTCTGCGGCGCCACCAACCTGGGCGAGGCCCTGCGCCGCATCGCCGAGGGCGCCGCGATGATCCGCTCCAAGGGCGAGGCCGGCACCGGCAACGTCGTCGAGGCGGTCCGCCACCTGCGCCAGATCAAGAACGAGATCGCCCGGCTGCGCGGCTACGACAACAACGAGCTGTACGCCGCCGCCAAGGAGCTGCGCGCCCCGTACGAGCTGGTCAAGGAGGTCGCCGAGCTCGGCAAGCTCCCGGTCGTGCTGTTCTCCGCCGGTGGTGTCGCCACCCCCGCCGACGCCGCGCTGATGCGCCAGCTCGGCGCCGAGGGCGTCTTCGTCGGCTCCGGCATCTTCAAGTCCGGCGACCCGGCCAAGCGCGCCGCCGCCATCGTGAAGGCCACCACCTTCTACGACGACCCGAAGATCATCGCGGACGCGTCCCGCAACCTGGGCGAGGCCATGGTCGGCATCAACTGCGACACCCTCCCCGAGGCCGAGCGCTACGCCAACCGCGGCTGGTAGTCCCCGATGAGCACTCCTGTCATAGGCGTCCTGGCCCTCCAGGGCGACGTACGGGAGCACCTGATCGCCCTGGCCGCGGCCGACGCCGTGGCCAGGCCGGTCCGGCGCCCCGAGGAACTCGCCGAGGTGGACGGTCTCGTCGTCCCCGGCGGCGAGTCCACCACGATCTCCAAGCTGGCCGTCCTGTTCGGCCTGATGGAGCCCCTCCGCGCGCGCGTGCGTGCCGGGATGCCCGTCTACGGCACCTGCGCCGGCCTGATCATGCTCGCCGACAAGATCCTCGACCCGCGCTCGGGCCAGGAGACGATCGGCGGCATCGACATGATCGTGCGCCGCAACGCCTTCGGACGGCAGAACGAGTCCTTCGAGGCGGCGGTGGACGTCCGGGGCGTCCCCGGCGACCCCGTGGAGGGCGTCTTCATCCGCGCCCCCTGGGTGGAGTCCGTCGGTGCCGCCGCCGAGGTGCTCGCCGAGCACGACGGCCACATCGTCGCCGTCCGCCAGGGCAACGCGCTCGCCACGTCGTTCCACCCGGAACTGACCGGCGACCACCGTGTGCACGCCCTGTTCGTCGACATGGTGCACGCGAACCGGGCCAGGGAGTCCTAGTAGGATCTCTGGGGTTCGTTGTTGGATGGGTTACGCGAAGGAGACAGGCAGATGTCCGGCCACTCTAAATGGGCTACGACGAAGCACAAGAAGGCCGTGATCGACGCCAAGCGCGGCAAACTCTTCGCGAAGCTGATCAAGAACATCGAGGTCGCGGCGCGCATGGGCGGCATCGACATCGAGGGCAACCCGACGCTCTACGACGCCATCCAGAAGGCGAAGAAGCAGTCGGTCCCGAACAAGAACATCGACTCCGCGGTCAAGCGCGGCGGCGGTCTCGAGGCCGGCGGCGCCGACTACGAGACGATCATGTACGAGGGTTACGGCCCGAACGGTGTCGCGGTGCTCATCGAGTGCCTCACCGACAACCGCAACCGCGCCGCCTCCGACGTCCGCGTCGCCATGACCCGCAACGGCGGCTCCATGGCCGACCCCGGCTCGGTGTCGTACCTCTTCAACCGCAAGGGCGTCGTCATCGTCCCCAAGGGCGAGCTGAGCGAGGACGACGTCCTGGGCGCCGTCCTGGACGCGGGCGCCGAGGAGGTCAACGACCTCGGCGAGTCCTTCGAGGTGCTCAGCGAGGCCACCGACATGGTCGCGGTCCGCACCGCCCTTCAGGAGGCCGGCATCGACTACGACTCCGCCGAGGCCAACTTCGTCCCGACCATGCAGGTCGAGCTGGACGAGGAGGGCGCCAAGAAGATCTTCAAGCTCATCGACGCCCTCGAGGACAGCGACGACGTGCAGAACGTCTTCGCCAACTTCGACGTCAGCGACGAGGTCATGGAGAAGGTCGACGCCTGAGCCGACGCTCACGCTCGAACGGGCCGACGGGACACACCCGTCGGCCCGTCGCGTTGTCAGTGGTACCGGATAGCCTGCACAAACAGGTGGTCGATGGGAGGGCGTGTGCGGGTACTGGGGGTGGACCCGGGACTGACCCGGTGCGGAGTCGGTGTCGTCGAGGGGGTCGCGGGCCGGCCGCTCACCATGCTCGGCGTGGGAGTCGTCCGCACGCCCGCCGACGCCGAGCTGGGCCTGCGCCTGGTCGCCGTCGAGCAGGGCATCGAACAGTGGCTCGACGAATACCGCCCCGAATGCGTCGCCGTGGAGCGGGTCTTCAGCCAGCACAACGTCCGTACGGTCATGGGCACCGCCCAGGCCAGCGCCGTCGCCATGCTGTGCGCCGCCCGCCGCGGCATCCCCGTCGCCCTGCACACCCCCAGCGAGGTCAAGGCCGCCGTCACCGGCAGCGGCCGCGCCGACAAGGCCCAGGTCGGAGCCATGGTCACCCGGCTGCTCCGGCTCGCCGCGCCCCCCAAGCCCGCCGACGCCGCCGACGCCCTCGCCCTCGCCATCTGCCACATCTGGCGCGCCCCCGCGCAGAACCGACTCCAGCAGGCCGTCGCCCTGCACACATCGAAAGGCCGTACGGGATGATCGCCTTCGTGAGCGGACCGATCGCCGCCCTCGCCCCCGACTCCGCGGTGGTCGAGGTGGGCGGCATCGGCATCACCGTCCAGTGCACGCCGAACACCCTCGCCGGCCTGCGGAGGGGCCAGCAGGCCAAGCTGGCGACGTCCCTGGTGGTCCGCGAGGACTCCCTGACCCTGTACGGCTTCGTGGACGACGACGAGCGCCAGGTCTTCGAGCTGCTCCAGACCGCGAGCGGGGTCGGACCCCGGCTGGCGCAGGCCATGCTCTCCGTGCACACGCCCGACGCGTTGCGCCGCGCCGTGTCGACCGGTGACGAGAAGGCACTGATCGCCGTCCCCGGCATCGGCAAGAGGGGCGCCCAGAAGCTCCTGCTGGAGCTGAAGGACCGCCTCGGCGAGCCCCTCGGCGCCCCCGCGATCGGCGCCCCGGTCACCCAGGGCTGGCGCGACCAGCTGCACGCCGCCCTGATCGGCCTGGGCTACGCCGCCCGCGAGGCCGACGAGGCCGTGGCCGCCGTCACCCCGCAGGCCGAGGCCGCCGAGGGCACCCCGCAGGTCGGCCAGCTGCTCAAGGCCGCCCTCCAGACGCTCAACCGCGCCCGCTGACCCCGCACCGCGCCCGCCGACCCACACCCCCCGAGGCACATCAATGAACTGGGACGACCCGACCGACATCGACGCCGAGCGGCTGGTGGGCCCGGTCGCCGACCGCGAGGACCAGGCCGTCGAGGCCGCCCTGCGCCCCAAGGACCTGGGTGAGTTCATCGGCCAGGAGAAGGTGCGCGAACAGCTCGACCTCGTCCTGCGCGCCGCCCGCGCGCGCGGCGCCACCGCCGACCACGTGCTGCTCTCCGGCGCCCCGGGCCTCGGCAAGACCACCCTCTCGATGATCATCGCGGCCGAGATGGGCGCCCCGATCCGCATCACCTCCGGCCCCGCCATCCAGCACGCCGGCGACCTCGCCGCGATCCTCTCCTCCCTCCAGGAGGGCGAGGTCCTCTTCCTCGACGAGATCCACCGCATGTCCCGGCCCGCCGAGGAGATGCTCTACATGGCCATGGAGGACTTCCGCGTCGACGTCATCGTCGGCAAGGGCCCCGGCGCCACCGCCATCCCCCTCGAACTGCCGCCCTTCACCCTGGTCGGCGCCACCACCCGCGCGGGCCTGCTGCCGCCCCCGCTGCGCGACCGCTTCGGCTTCACCGCGCACATGGAGTTCTACGAGCCCGCCGAGCTCCAGCGCGTCGTCCACCGTTCGGCCCATCTGCTCGACGTCGAGATCGACCCGGCCGGCGCCGCCGAGATCGCCGGCCGCTCCCGTGGCACGCCCCGGATCGCCAACCGTCTGCTGCGCCGCGTCCGCGACTACGCGCAGGTCAAGGCCGACGGTGTGATCACCCGGGACATCTCCTCGGCGGCCCTCGCCGTCTACGAGGTCGACGCCCGCGGTCTCGACCGCCTCGACCGCGCGGTCCTCCAGGCCCTGCTGAAGCTGTTCGGCGGCGGACCGGTCGGCCTCTCCACGCTCGCCGTCGCCGTGGGCGAGGAACGTGAGACCGTGGAGGAGGTGGCCGAGCCGTTCCTCGTCCGTGAGGGACTGCTCGCCCGCACCCCGCGGGGACGGGTGGCCACCCCGGCGGCCTGGGCACACCTCGGCCTCACCCCGCCCCGCACGGCCGCGGCAGGAAACGGACAACAGGACCTGTTCGGGACCTGAGCGGTTCATCGGCGGGGGCAATGGCGGGGCCAGGAACCCAGGTGCCATGCTGAGCGTTGTTCCATGCACGCGGACTCGCTTAGACTCCGCCGATGCCGCCTTTGTCGGCAGCACACAACCAACCCCCATCCATCAGGCCGCTCAGCCATCGCGGTCGTATGAAGGAAGTTCCGACCCGTGAGTCCTTTGACCCTCCTGCCGTTCATCGTGCTCATCGGGGCCATGTTCCTGATGACCCGGTCGGCCAAGAAGAAGCAGCAGCAGGCCGCCGACATGCGGACCCAGATGCAGCCCGGCAGCGGCATCCGCACCATCGGCGGCATGTACGCGACGGTCAAGGAGGTCAGTGACGACACGGTCCTCCTCGACGCGGGCCCGGGGGTGGAACTGCTCTTCGCGAAGAACGCGATCGGTGCCGTCCTGACCGACGACGAGTACAACCGCATCGTCCACGGCATCGAGCACGACCTGAAGTCCGACTCCGACGTCGTCCCCGACGACGCCTCCTCCCTCACCGACCCCGCCGACGCCGACGAGACCGCCGACGAAGCTGCCGCCGCCTCCGACGACAAGTCCGTCGACCTCGGTAAGAAGGGCGCGTCCGACGAGGACGCGGTGAAGGCCGACGAGCCCGAGGCCCAGCAGGCCGAGGCCGACGAGGAGCCGAAGAAGACCGACGGCGACTCCGACGCGAAGAAGTAGTCACGCCCCCGGGGCTCACGGATCACACCCGTGCGCCCCGGGGCGTGCGCATCTCGCACGGGATCCCGACTACATGTCATGGCCGCCGCCCTGACCAGGCACGAGGCGGCCCGAGAGGGAGTACAAGAAGGTGGCAGCACCTAAGAAGGGCCGGAGCGCGAGCGCCCAGAGCAAGCCAGGGCGCTCTCTGGCCCTGATCCTGATCGCCATCGCGGGGCTCACCGGGGGCATGTTCGCCACCGGGCACACGACCCCGCGACTCGGCATCGACCTTGCCGGCGGCACCAGCATCACACTGGAGGCGAAGGCCGACCAAGGGTCCGCGATCAACAAGGCCAACATGGACACCGCGGTCGAGATCATGAACCGCCGTGTCAACGGCCTGGGCGTCTCCGAGGCGGAGGTGCAGACCCAGGGCGACAAGAACATCATCGTCAACATCCCCAAGGGCACCAACTCCAAGGAAGCCCGGGCGCAGGTCGGCACCACCGCCAAGCTGTACTTCCGTCCCGTGCTGGCCCAGGAGGCCACCGGCGCCGCCGCGGGCACCGCCTCGCCGAGCGCGTCCGCCACGGGCTCCTCCAGCGCCTCGCCGAGCTCGACCGCGAGTCCCTCCGCGAGCGCCTCCGGCACCGGTGAGAAGGCGAGCGACTCGTCCTCGCCGTCCGCCACCGCCACCTCGCAGGGCCGCGCCGTCACCGACGCGCTGAAGGCCGACTCCACGCCGTCCGCGTCCGCGAGCGGCAGCGCCAAGGCCTCCGCGAGCCCGTCGGCCTCCGCCTCGACGAGCACCGACGCCGAGTCCGCCGCGCTCCAGGCCAAGTACGCGGCGCTGGACTGCACCAAGAAGTCCGTGCGCACCAAGGCGGGCGAGGGCGTCAGCCCCGAGGACCCCACCGTCGCCTGTGGTGAGATCTCCGGCGTCTGGTACAAGTACGTGCTCGGCCCGTCCGCCGTCGCCGGCACCGAGATCGACAAGGCCAAGGCCGTCTTCGACACGCAGGGCGCCTCCGGCTGGCAGGTCACCATGGACTTCAACTCCAAGGGGACCAAGAAGTTCGCCGACATCACCGCCCAGCTGGCGCAGAACACCCAGCCGCAGAACGAGTTCGCCATCGTCCTCGACGGCGACGTCGTCTCCAGCCCCTACGTGCAGAACGCGATCTCCGGCGGCAACGCCCAGATCTCCGGCAGCTTCACGCAGGAAGAGGCCCAGAACCTCGCGAACATGCTGTCGTACGGCGCGCTCCCGCTCTCCTTCAAGGAGCAGAGCGTGACCACCGTGACCGCCGCGCTCGGCGGTGACCAGCTGCACGCCGGTCTGCTGGCCGGCGCTATCGGCCTCGCCCTGGTCGTCATCTACCTGGTGGCCTACTACCGCGGTCTGGCGCTCGTCGCGCTCGCCTCGCTGCTGGTCTCCGGCGCCCTCACCTACGTGCTCATGGCGCTGCTCGGCCCGGCCATCGGCTTCGCGCTGAACCTGCCCGCCGTCTGTGGTGCCATCGTCGCGATCGGTATCACAGCGGACTCGTTCATCGTGTACTTCGAACGCATCCGGGACGAGATCCGCGAGGGCCGCACCCTGCGACCCGCCGTCGAGCGGGCCTGGCCGCGCGCCCGGCGCACCATCCTGGTCTCGGACTTCGTGTCGTTCCTCGCCGCCGCGGTGCTGTTCATCGTCACCGTCGGCAAGGTCCAGGGCTTCGCGTTCACCCTCGGTCTGACGACCGTCCTCGACGTGGTCGTGGTCTTCTTCTTCACCAAGCCGCTGATGACCCTGCTCGCCCGCCGCAAGTTCTTCGCGAACGGTCACAAGTGGTCCGGGCTCGACCCCAAGAGCCTGGGCGCGCAGCCGCCGATTCGCCGTACCCGCCGTCCCGCCGGTCCTGCCGGCCCCGTCGAGACGAAGGAGGCGTGAGCGTGTCGAAACTCGGCAACCTCGGCGCCCGACTGCACCGTGGCGAGGTCAGTTACGACTTCATCGGCCACCGCAAGCTCTGGTACGGCATCTCGATCCTGATCACCATCACGGCCATCCTGGGCCTCGCGGTCCGCGGCCTGAACATGGGCATCGACTTCCAGGGCGGTGCGGTCTTCACCACCCCGAAGAACACCCATGTCTCCGTCTCGCAGGCCGAGGACGCCGCCGCGGCGGCGTCCGGCCACGAGGCGGTCGTGCAGAAGCTCGGCGACGGCTCGCTGCGCATCCAGATCGCCGGCATGGACACCCAGCAGTCCGACCAGATCAAGGAAGACCTGGCCAAGGACTTCGACCTCAACGCCGAGTCGATCGCCGCGGACCTCGTCGGCCCCAGCTGGGGTGACCAGATCGCCAACAAGGCCTGGCAGGGTCTGGCGATCTTCATGGTCCTCGTCGTGATCTATCTGGCGATCGCCTTCGAATGGCGCATGGCCATCGCGGCGCTCGTCGCCCTGATCCACGACATCACCATCACCGTCGGCATCTACGCCCTCGTCGGCTTCGAGGTCACGCCCGGTACGGTGATCGGTCTGCTCACGATCCTCGGTTACTCGCTGTACGACACGGTCGTCGTCTTCGACTCCCTCAAGGAACAGACGAAGGACCTCACCAAGCAGACCCGCTTCACCTACAGCGAGGTCGCCAACCGCTCGATCAACGGCACCCTGGTCCGTTCCATCAACACCACGGTGGTCGCGCTGCTGCCGGTCGCGGGCCTGCTGTTCATCGGCGGCGGTGTCCTCGGCGCGGGCACGCTCAACGACATCTCGCTGTCGCTGTTCGTCGGTCTCGCGGCCGGCGCCTACTCCTCGATCTTCATCGCCACGCCGCTCGTCGCCGACCTCAAGGAGCGCGAGCCGCAGATGAAGGCCCTGAAGAAGCGCGTCCTCGCCAAGCGGGCCCAGGCCGCCACCGACGAGGAACCGGCCGACTCCCGCGGTGACTTCGACGCCGAGGACGCCACCCCGGCCGTCGTCGGACCGCGCGACCAGTCCGGGCCGCGCAGCCGCCGCCGGCCGTCGGGGAAGCGCCGATGACCGACGTCGTCGACACCACGACCCTGCTGCTCAGCCGCATCCGCGATGTGGCCGACTACCCGGAGCAGGGGGTGATGTTCAAGGACATCACCCCGCTCCTGGCGGACCCGGTGGCGTTCACCGCACTCACCGACGCCCTCGCGGCGATCGCCGAGCGCACCGGCGCCACCAAGATCGTCGGCCTGGAGGCCCGGGGCTTCATCCTGGGCGCCCCGGTCGCCGTCCGCGCCGGCCTCGGGTTCATCCCCGTACGCAAGGCGGGCAAGCTCCCCGGCGCCACCCTCAGCCAGGCCTACGACCTGGAGTACGGCTCGGCGGAGATCGAGGTGCACGCCGAGGACCTCACCGCCGACGACCGGATCCTGATCGTCGACGACGTGCTCGCCACCGGCGGCACCGCCGAGGCCGCGATCCAGCTCATCCACCGCGCGGGCGCCGAGGTCGCGGGCGTCGCCGTCCTGATGGAACTCAGCTTCCTGGACGGCCGCCCCCGCCTTCAGGCGGCGCTCGGCGAGGCCCCGCTGGACGCCCTGCTGACCGTCTGAGCACCGCTGTACGCCGTAAGGGCGGGCCCGGAGGAATCCGGCGCCCGCCCCTTGCGTTGCAGGGGTAGACGGTCCTCACATCGGCCTGAAGGCGATGCCGGAGCCCAGGATCGCTACGATGGGTCCTCCGGAGCCTGACCGGGGGACCCGGATCGCGCACGAGGAGTCCTCTTGCCTGACGAGGCCCAGCACCTGACAGCCGCCAAGCCCGAGTCCGCCTCGGCACCCGCGGCCAAGCCGGCGCAAGCCGACGCCGGCGGGCCGGTCGAGCACGACCGTTCCGCGCCCGTCGAGAGGCCGGCCGAGCAGCCGCGCCCCAAGCCGGCCCCGCCCGAGCGCCCCGCGGCCGCGCAGCCGCCCGCCCGCTCCGGCTCCTCCAACCGCGTCCGCGCCCGTCTCGCCCGCCTCGGTGTCCAGCGCGCCAACCCCTACAACCCGGTCCTGGAGCCGCTGCTGCGGATAGTGCGCAGCAACGACCCCAAGGTCGAGACCGCGACACTGCGCCAGATCGAGAAGGCCTACCAGGTCGCCGAGCGCTGGCACCGGGGCCAGAAGCGCAAGAGCGGCGACCCGTACATCACCCACCCCCTCGCGGTGACCACGATCCTCGCCGAGCTGGGCATGGACCCGGCCACCCTCATGGCGGGCCTGCTGCACGACACCGTCGAGGACACCGAGTACGGCCTCGACGACCTGCGCCGCGACTTCGGCGACGTCGTCGCCCTGCTCGTCGACGGCGTCACCAAGCTGGACAAGGTCAAGTTCGGCGAGGCCGCGCAGGCCGAGACCGTGCGCAAGATGGTCGTCGCCATGGCCAAGGACCCGCGCGTCCTGGTCATCAAGCTCGCCGACCGCCTGCACAACATGCGCACCATGCGCTACCTCAAGCGCGAGAAGCAGGAGAAGAAGGCGCGCGAGACCCTCGAGATCTACGCGCCCCTCGCCCACCGCCTCGGCATGAACACCATCAAGTGGGAGCTGGAGGACCTCGCCTTCGCGATCCTCTACCCCAAGATGTACGACGAGATCGTACGGCTGGTGGCCGAGCGGGCACCGAAGCGTGACGAGTATCTGGCCATAGTGACCGACGAGGTCCAGTCGGACCTGCGCGCCGCCCGCATCAAGGCGACCGTCACCGGCCGCCCGAAGCACTACTACAGCGTCTACCAGAAGATGATCGTCCGCGGCCGGGACTTCGCGGAGATCTACGACCTGGTGGGCATTCGCGTCCTGGTGGACACCGTCCGCGACTGCTACGCGGCGCTGGGCACCGTCCACGCCCGCTGGAACCCGGTTCCGGGGCGGTTCAAGGACTACATCGCGATGCCCAAGTTCAACATGTACCAGTCGCTGCACACGACGGTCATCGGGCCCAACGGCAAGCCCGTCGAACTCCAGATCCGTACGTTCGACATGCACCGCCGCGCCGAGTACGGCATCGCCGCGCACTGGAAGTACAAGCAGGAAGCCGTCGCCGGCGCCTCCAAGGTGCGCACCGACGTGCCGAAGGCCGGGAAGGGCAAGGACGACCACCTCAACGACATGGCGTGGCTGCGCCAGCTGCTCGACTGGCAGAAGGAGACCGAGGACCCCAGCGAGTTCCTGGAGTCCCTGCGCTTCGACCTGTCCCGCAACGAGGTCTTCGTCTTCACCCCGAAGGGTGATGTCATCGCGCTGCCCGCGGGTGCCACCCCCGTGGACTTCGCCTACGCGGTCCACACCGAGGTCGGCCACCGCACCATAGGAGCGCGGGTCAACGGCAGGCTCGTACCGCTCGAGTCGACGCTGGACAACGGCGACCTCGTGGAGGTCTTCACCTCCAAGGCCACCGGCGCGGGCCCGTCCCGCGACTGGCTGGGCTTCGTCAAGTCGCCCCGGGCCCGCAACAAGATCCGGGCCTGGTTCTCCAAGGAGCGCCGCGACGAGGCGATCGAGCAGGGCAAGGACGCCATCGCGCGGGCCATGCGCAAGCAGAACCTGCCGATCCAGCGCATCCTGACCGGCGACTCGCTGGTCACGCTGGCGCACGAGATGCGCTACCCGGACATCTCCTCGCTGTACGCGGCGATCGGCGAGGGCCATGTGGCCGCGCAGAACGTCGTGCAGAAGCTGGTGCAGGCGCTCGGCGGCGAGGAGGCGGCCACCGAGGAGATCGACGAGGTGGTCCCGCCGTCGCGCACCCGTGGCCGCAAGCGGCGCAGCAACCAGGACCCCGGGGTCGTGGTCAAGGGCGTCGACGACGTCTGGGTCAAGCTGGCCCGCTGCTGTACGCCCGTCCCCGGCGACCCGATCATCGGTTTCGTCACCCGTGGTAGTGGCGTATCGGTTCACCGCAGCGACTGCGTCAACGTGGAGTCACTGTCCCGGGAGCCGGAGCGCATCCTGGACGTCGAGTGGGCGCCCACGCAGTCCTCGGTCTTCCTGGTCGCCATCCAGGTCGAGGCCCTGGACCGCTCCCGGCTGCTCTCGGACGTCACCCGCGTACTGTCCGACCAGCACGTCAACATCCTCTCGGCGGCCGTCCAGACCTCCCGCGACCGGGTCGCGACCTCCCGCTTCACCTTCGAGATGGGCGACCCCAAGCACCTCGGTCACGTCCTGAAGGCCGTACGGGGCGTGGAGGGCGTGTACGACGTCTACCGGGTGACCTCGGCCCGCCGGCCGTAACAGGGCCCGCCCGTAGCAGGGCATGACGAAGGCCCCCGTACACCGCGTACGGGGGCCTTCCTCATGGCAGTGGCGGTATCAGCCGCCGAACTCCTGGAGACCCTTCAGCGCCTGGTCCAGCAGGGCCTGGCGGCCCTCCAGCTCGCGCTCCAGCTTGTCCGCGCGGGAGGCGTTGCCCTGGGCGCGGGCCTGGTCGATCTGCGTCCGCAGCTTGTCCACCGCGGCCTGGAGCTGGCCGGTCAGACCCTCGGCACGCGCGCGTGCCTCCGGGTTGGTGCGCCGCCACTCGGCCTCCTCGGCCTCCTGGATCGCCCGCTCCACGGCGTGCATCCGGCCCTCGACCTTCGGCCGGGCGTCCCGCGGCACATGACCGATGGACTCCCAGCGCTCGTTGATCGAGCGGAACGCGGCACGCGCCGACTTCAGCTCACCGATCGGCAGGAGCTTCTCGGCCTCCTCGGCCAGCTCCTCCTTGAGCTTCAGGTTCTCCGTCTGCTCGGCGTCCCGCTCGGCGAAGACCGAGCTGCGCGCCGCGAAGAACACGTCCTGGGCGCCGCGGAAGCGGTTCCACAGGTCGTCCTCGTGCTCGCGCTGGGCGCGGCCCGCGGCCTTCCAGTCGGCCATCAGCTCGCGGTAGCGGGCGGCCGTCGGACCCCAGTCCGTCGAACCCGACAGCGCCTCGGCCTCCGCGACCAGGCGCTCCTTGATCCGGCGGGCGTCCTCGCGCTGTGCGTCCAGCTGCGCGAAGTGGGCCTTGCGGCGCTTGGAGAACGCCGAGCGCGCGTGCGAGAACCGGTGCCAGAGCTCGTCGTCGGACTTGCGGTCCAGCCGCGGCAGACCCTTCCAGGTGTCCACCAGGGCCCGCAGCCGCTCGCCGGCCGCCCGCCACTGGTCGGACTGCGCGAGCTGCTCCGCCTCGGCGACCAGGTCCTCCTTGGCGTGGCGGGCCTCGTCGGACTGCTTGGCCCGCTGCTGCTTGCGCTCCTCGCGGCGCGACTCGACCGCCGCCACCAGCTTGTCCAGCCGGGCCCGCAGCGCGTCCAGGTCACCGACCACGTGATGCGCGTCGACCTGCTCGCGAATGTGGTCGATGGCGACCTGGGCGTCCTTCGCCGACAGATCGGTCGTCTGCACTCGCTTCTCGAGGAGGCCGATCTCGACAACCAGGCCCTCGTACTTGCGCTCGAAGTAGGCCAGGGCCTCCTCGGGGGAGCCTGCCTGCCAGGAACCGACGACCTGCTCGCCATCGGCCGTACGCACGTACACGGTCCCCGTCTCGTCGACGCGGCCCCACGGGTCGCTGCTCACAGCGCCTCCTCCACATGATGCCTCCGAGGGGCTACGGCGCCCCTGGGCATCGTCCACAGTTTCGTCACGGCCAACATAGGCGACCGGTGGTCCGCCTGTCCGCATCCAGCGCGACCGAATTCCGCAGTTGGCCGCCCCGGACGTCAGGACTTCGTGACCGTCGCCTTGTTGATCACCACGGTCGCGTTCGGGGCACCGTCACCGGCGCCGGTGTTCTCACCCGCGGCGGCGATCTTCTTCAGGACCTTCATGCCCTCGGCCGACACCGTACCGAACGGGGTGTAGCTCGGCGGGAGGGAACTGTCCTGGTAGACGAGGAAGAACTGGCTGCCGCCGGTGTGCGCCTGCCCGGTGTTGGCCATCGCGACCGTGCCCGCCGGGTAGACGTTGTCCTTGAGGCTCTTGTCCTTGAGGTTCTCGTCCGGGATGGTGTAGCCCGGTCCGCCGCTGCCGCTGCCCGTGGGGTCGCCGCACTGCAGGACGTAGATCCCGTTGGTGGTCAGCCGGTGGCACTTCGTGTGGTCGAAGTAGCCCTTGCCGGCGAGGAAGTCGAACGAGTTGACCGTCTGCGGGGCCGCGGCCGTCTTCAGCGCTATGTCGATGTCACCGCACGTCGTGGCCAGCTTCATCGTGTAGTCGGCCGACTTGTCGATGGTGACCGCCGGCTCCTTCTTCCACGAGAGCTTCTTCACCGAGCCCGCGGCGGCCTTCTCGCACGGGTCCTTCGCCGCGCTCGCCGAGGCCTCCGGGGTCGCCTCCGCGCTCGTGTTCGACTTGTCGTCCTTGTCGTCCTTGAGGACGCCCGTGGTGTACAGCGTGAGGCTGCCGATCACGATCACGCCGAGCACCGACGCGATCACCGAGTTGCGCACGCGCGCCTTGCGCCGCGACGCCGTTCGGCGCTGCTGCTGCCGCAAGAACTTCTCCCGGGCGAGCTGACGCTTGCGCTGTTCCTGGGTGACCACCGGATTCTCTCCTCGTGCGTCTCGTGACATCGACCGCTTGCGTGTGCCCCGTACCGTATATGGGTTCGCTGAGGAAACGGCAGCGCCGGTAGGCTCTGACAGCGGCTGTCGCCGCGCAGAAGCCTCCCGTAATCGACACAACCAAGGACGATCGTGCTCATTGCCGGGTTCCCCGCCGGGGCCTGGGGGACGAACTGTTATCTCGTCGCCCCCGCCGCCGGTGAGGAGTGCGTGATCATCGACCCGGGCCATCAGGCGGCCCCCGGAGTCGAGGAAGCGCTGAAGAAGCATCGGCTCAAGCCCGTCGCCGTCGTCCTCACCCACGGCCACATCGACCATGTGGCCTCGGTCGTCCCGGTCTGCGGCGCGCACGACGTGCCGGCCTGGATCCACCCCGAGGACCGGTTCATGATGAGCGACCCCGAGAAGGCGCTCGGCCGGTCCATCGGGATGCCGCTGATGGGCGAGCTGACCGTGGGGGAGCCGGACGACGTCCGCGAGCTGACCGACGGCGTCGAGCTGGACCTGGCGGGTCTGCGGTTCTCCGTCGCGCACGCGCCGGGCCATACCAAGGGGTCGGTGACCTTCCGGATGCCCGAGACGACCGAGATCCCCTCGGTCTTCTTCTCCGGGGATCTGCTGTTCGCCGGCTCCATCGGACGCACCGACCTGCCCGGCGGTGACATGGCCGAGATGCTCGACTCGCTGGCCCGCGTGTGCCTGCCGCTCGACGACTCGACCGTGGTCCTGTCCGGCCACGGCTCCCAGACGACCATCGGCCAGGAGCGCGCCACCAACCCGTATCTGCGGCAGGTGGCCGCCGGCGGCCAGGGAGCGTCCGACGCTCCCCGACGAGGAATGTGACGAGAGACTTCCGTGAGCACCTTTCAGGCCCCCAAGGGCACGTACGACCTTCTGCCGCCCGACTCCGCCCGCTACCTCGCGGTCCGCGAGGCGATCGCCGCACCGCTGCGCAACTCCGGCTACGGCTACATCGAGACGCCCGGCTTCGAGAACGTGGAGCTCTTCGCCCGCGGTGTCGGTGAGTCCACCGACATCGTGACCAAGGAGATGTACGCCTTCGAGACCAAGGGCGGCGACCGGCTGGCCCTGCGCCCCGAGGGCACCGCCTCCGTCCTGCGCGCGGCCCTGGAGGCCAATCTGCACAAGACGGGGAACCTCCCCGTCAAGCTCTGGTACTCCGGCTCGTACTACCGCTACGAGCGCCCCCAGAAGGGCCGCTACCGCCACTTCTCCCAGGTCGGCGCCGAGGCGATCGGCGCGGAGGACCCGGCGCTGGACGCCGAGCTGATCATCCTGGCCGACCAGGCGTACCGCTCGCTGGGCCTGCGGAACTTCCGCATCCTGCTCAACAGCCTCGGCGACAAGGAGTGCCGTCCGGTGTACCGGGCCGCCCTCCAGGACTTCCTGCGCGGCCTGGACCTCGACGAGGACACCCTGCGCCGCGCCGACATCAACCCGCTGCGCGTCCTGGACGACAAGCGCGAGGCGGTGCAGAAGCAGCTCGGTGACGCCCCCCTCCTGCGGGACTACCTCTGCGACGCCTGCAAGGCGTACCACGAGGAGGTCCGTGAGCTGATCACGGCCGCCGGTGTCGCCTTCGAGGACGACCCGAAGCTGGTCCGCGGCCTGGACTACTACACCCGGACGACCTTCGAGTTCGTCCACGACGGTCTGGGCTCCCAGTCCGCGGTGGGCGGCGGCGGCCGCTACGACGGTCTGTCGGAGATGATCGGCGGCCCGGCCCTGCCGTCCGTCGGCTGGGCGCTCGGCGTCGACCGCACGGTCCTCGCCCTGGAGGCCGAGGGCGTCGGGCTCGACCTGCCGTCCACCACCTCCGTCTACGCCGTCCCGCTCGGCGAGGAGGCCCGCCGGGTGCTGTTCGCCAAGGTCACGGAGCTGCGCAAGCTCGGCGTCGCGGCCGACTTCTCCTACGGCGCCAAGGGACTCAAGGGCGCCATGAAGAGTGCCAACCGCAGCGGCGCCCGCTACACGATCGTCGCCGGCGAACGCGACCTCGCCGAGGGCGTCGTCCAGCTCAAGGACATGGAGTCCGGCGAGCAGTCGGCGATCGGTGTGAACGAGATCGTGGCGGAGCTGGAGTCCCGGCTCGGCTAGCACGGTTACGTGGTGATGCACGTGTTTCAACGGAGGTGATCCGGGGCGGCGATCGGCCCGGGACCGGGTACGGAAGCCCGCCACATCCTGTGGCCGGCCTCCTTACCCGGCACGTCCAGGGCGCGGGTGCCCGCGCACGCACTGGCCGGTCACCTACTGCTCCGGCGGCATCCACCCGCCCGGGCATCCGCTCGCCGACTGGGCGGTACCGCTCTGCGTCGCGCCGGCCCTGGCCGCGGGGTCGGCCGCCGCGTGGCCGGTGTGGGTGGTCTCGCGTCGCCGGGCACGGCCCGAGGACCTCTACCGGGTCTGGCTCGCCGCGCTCCTGGTCACCCTCGTGACGACCCTGGCACCGTGGCTGGAGTCGGCGCGGACCTGCCGCACCGGAGTCTGACGCGCCCGCTCAGTCCAGCAGTCCGCACCGCATCGCGCTCGTCACCGCGGCCGTCCGGTCGTCCACGCCCAGCTTGCCGAAGACCCGCAGCAGATGCGTCTTCACCGTCGACTCCCCGATGAACAGGCGCCTGCCGATCTCCGCGTTGGTGCAGCCCTCGGCCACCAGCCGCAGCACCGCCGTCTCACGGGCCGACAGACGGGGACGTTCCGGCCTGGTGCGGAGCTGGTCGACCAGGCGGGCCGCGACCGAGGGGGCGAGGACCGTCTCGCCGCGGGCCGCGCGCCGTACCGCCTCCGCCAGTTGACCCCGGGGCAGGTCCTTCAGGAGATAGCCCGCCGCGCCCGCCTCCACGGCCCGCAGGATGTCCCGGTCCGTCTCGTACGTCGTCAGGACGATCACCCGGCACGGCAGCCCGGCCTCCGTCATCCGCACGATCGACTCCACGCCCCCGCCGCCCGGCATCCTGAGGTCCATCAGCACGATGTCGGGGCGCAGTTCGGCGGCCAGGGCCTCCGCCCGGGGCCCGCTCTCCGCGTCGGCGACGACCTCCAGATCCGGCTCGGCGCTCAGCATCGCCCGCAGCCCCTCGCGGACCACGGGATGGTCGTCGGCCAGGACGATCCTGATCACTCGGTCCCCCTCCTCGCGCCGGCCGGGACGGGCAGCCGGACCGTGACCGTCGTGCCCTCGCCCGGCGCACTGCGCACCAGCGTCGTCCCGCCCACCTCCGCCGCCCTCGCGCGCAGCCCCGCCAGACCATAGCCGTCCGAGGCCCGAGCGGGATCGAAGCCCCGGCCGTCGTCGCACACCGACACCGTCAGCCCGCCCTCGTCGTAGCCCAGCCGGATCGCCACCCGCGCCGAACTCCCCGCGTGCTTGCGGGCGTTGGTCAGCGCCTCCTGGCAGGAGCGCAGTGCCACCACCTCCGGCCCTGCGGGCAGCGCGCGCACCTCGCCCGTGACGTCCAGGTCCGCCGAGTGCCGCGCCGCCAGCCGGCCGAGCGCGTCCGGCAGCGAGGTCCCGGCCAGATCGGCGGGGGTGCCGTCCGCGACCAGGGCGCGGGCCTCGGCCAGGTTCTGCCGGGCGGTCTCGTCCATCAGCCGCAGATGCGCCCGGGCCCGTGCCGGGTCCGTCCCCAGCTCCGCCTCCACCGCCTGCGTCAGCATCAGCAGGCTGGTGAAGCCCTGCGCGAAGGTGTCGTGGATCTCGCGGGCCATCCGCTCCCGCTCCGCCAGCGCGCCGTGGGCCGCCGACAGCCGGGCCACCTCGCTGCGGCTGGCGTCCAGCTCGGCGATCAGCTCGGCGCGCTCCACGCTCTGCTCGATGATCCGCATGATCCAGCTGCCGACGGCCACCGAGAACACCAGGCTGACCAGCGCGAACAGACCGTTGAAGAAGACGGCCTGGCCGTCGGGCCACCACAGCAGCGCCCAGCCCACCACGGGCGCGACGTTCAGTACGGCCACGGCGATCAGGGCGGGCCGCATCCGTAGCGTCATGAAGCACTGTGGGACCAGGGCGAACGTGATCAGCCGGGTCTCGCCCACCAGCACCGCCGAGGGCAGGAACAGCGCGATCGCGCCCAGGAGATAGACCAGGGACCTGCGTTCGTCCGTCTGCGGTTCGCCCTGCATCAGGGGGCGCCCCACGAGGACGTACCAGGGCACCAGCGGGACGAGCAGCGCGGCCGCCACCGCGCGGACCGGCCACCCCGGGTGGTCCGTGCCGAGCACGGTGACCAGGGTGGCCGTCCAGACCAGCGCGAAATACACGTGCCAGATACGGAAGGAGGAGTCCCAGATGTGTGCGTCGGCCTCGGCGGGGCCGCTCATCCGTCGCGTCGGTTCTTCCACCGGAAGGTCAGCAGACACAGCGCCAATCCTCCGACGCACCACGCCCCCAGGACCAGGGCCACCCGTCCGAACTCCCAGCTGCCCGCCTGCTCCAGGACCCGCGCCGACTCCGGCAGGAACACCCCGCGCAGCCCCTGGCACATCCACTTCAGCGGGAACAGCGCGCCGATCCTCAGCATCCAGTCGGGGATCGTGGCCACCGAGATGTACACGCCGGAGATGAACTGCAGCACCAGGAAAGGCAGGACGACCACCGATGTGGCGCTCTTGCCCGACTTCGGCACCGAGCTGATCGCGATGCCGAGCAGCGCGCACGCGGTCAGCCCGAGGACGAAGATCCACGCGAAGTCGAACCAGTGGGCCGCCGACGAGGGCAGATCGACGTCGTACAGCGTGGTGCCGACCAGCAGCAGGAGGGCCGTCTCCAGCGCACCGGTGACCAGAACCAGCCAGATCTTGCCCAGGAAGTACGCGGCCGGCGGCATCGGTGTGCCGCGCAGCCGGCGCAGCACCTTCTCGTCCCGCTCGATCGCGATCGAGATGCCCAGCGACTGGAAGCTGGTCGACATGATGCCGGCCGCCATCATCGCCGGGACGTACAGCTGGGAGGCCGTGACGCCCGCCCCGGCGACGTCGTCCTTGAAGATCGACGCGAACAGGAACAGGAAGACGACGGGGAAGGCGAAGGTGAAGACCACCTGTTCGCGCTGGCGGAAGAACTGCCTCAGTTCGAGAGCGCCCCGGCGCAGGCCCAGCGTCCAGGCACCGGGCAGGCGCGGGGACGCGGCCTGCGTCCTGGGTGCGGACACGGTCGTGGTCATCGGGGGTCCCCCTGTCCGGTCAGGCTCAGATACACGTCCTCCAGCGTGGGGCGGGTCACCGTCAGCCCCGGGATCTCGCCGTCGAAGCGCTGTGTCAGCTCGGCGACCACCCGGGTCGGGGTGTCCGTGCGCGTGCTCCGCGCGCTCCCGTCGGGTTCGGTCCAGCCGACCGTCGCGCCCGTGCCGTACCGCTCCCGCAGGGCGGCCGGCTCGCCCTCGGCGACGACCCGGCCGCCGGCCACGACCGCGAGCCGGTCGGCGAGCGCCTCCGCCTCCTCCAGGTAGTGCGTGGTCAGCAGGATGGTCGTGCCCTCGTCGGCGAGGGTGCGGATCAGGTCCCAGAACTGACGGCGGGCCGCCGGGTCGAACCCGGTCGTCGGCTCGTCGAGCAGCAGCAGATCCGGGCCGCCGATCACCCCGAGCGCCACGTCGAGACGGCGGCGCTGACCGCCCGAGAGGCTCTTCGTCCGGCTGTCCGCCTTCGCCTCCAGACCCACCAGGGAGATCACCTGCTCCGGGTCGCGCGGCCTCGGGTAGTAGCGCGCGAAATGCCGTACGGTCTCGCGGACCGTCAACTCGGCGGGCGCGGATTCGTCCTGCCAGACGATTCCGACACGTGAGCGCCACGCGCGCGTGGCCGTCGCCGGGTCCGCGCCCAGCACCCTCACCTCGCCCCCGTCCCTCGCGCGGTGGCCCTGGAGGATCTCCACCGTGGTGCTCTTGCCGGCGCCGTTCGGTCCGAGCAGGCCGAACACCTCGCCCGTGCGGATCCCCAGGTCGACGCCGTCCAGCGCGGTCACGTCCCCGTACTGCTTGCGCAGCCCCCGTACGTCCACCGCGAGTTCGTTCGCGTGTGCTGTCATGCCGTCCAGAGTCGGCCGGAACCGCGCGTTCTGGGACGACCGTGCGGGCTTCCTTATGTCCATCGAACGGTGGATACCCGGCCCGGTGCGGCACAATGGCCCCTGCCCGAAGATGGTCCAACTCTCAAACACGGATCGGCGTGATGAGCAAGACGACAGTCAACGACGTCTCCACGGAGTCCGAGCCCGAGCACGACACCGCGGCCGCGCCCCGGACGGAGGGCGGCAGCCGTGCGTTCGCGATCCTGATGCTGATCACCGGTGCGGCCGGTCTGCTCGCCGCGTGGGTCATCACGATCGACAAGTTCAAACTGCTCGAGGCCAAGGTCGCGGGCACGACCTTCACCCCCGGGTGCAGCCTGAACCCGGTGGTCTCCTGCGGCAGCGTGATGGAGTCCAAGCAGGCCGCCGCCTTCGGCTTCCCCAACCCGATGCTCGGCCTGGTCTGCTACGGCATCGTCATCTGCGTCGGCATGAGCCTGCTGGCCGGGGCCCGCTTCCCGCGCTGGTACTGGCTCACCTTCAACTTCGGCACGCTCTTCGGCGTCGCCTTCTGCACCTGGCTCCAGTTCCAGTCCCTGTACCGGATCAACGCCCTGTGCCTGTGGTGCTCGCTGGCCTGGGTCGCCACGATCACCATGTTCTGGTACGTGACCTCGTTCAACATCCGCAACGCCTTCCTGCCCGCCCCGCGCTGGCTGAAGAGCTTCTTCGGCGAGTTCACCTGGGTCGTGCCCGTGCTGCACATCGGCATCATCGGCATGCTGATCCTGACCCGCTGGTGGGAGTTCTGGACCAGCTGACCCGGCCGCCGCAGGGCCCGGCGGGATTGTCAGTGGTGTGAATTAGGGTTTCAGCGTGGAGCCCGACCTGTTCACCGCCGCAGCAGAAGAACGCCAGGAGAAGGACCCCGCCGGGAGTCCCCTGGCCGTCCGGATGCGCCCGCGCACCCTGGACGAGGTCGTGGGCCAGCAGCACCTGCTGAAGCCGGGCTCCCCCCTGCGCCGCCTGGTCGGCGAGGGGGCCAAGGGCCCGGCCGGGCCCTCCTCGGTGATCCTCTGGGGCCCGCCCGGCACCGGCAAGACCACCCTGGCGTACGTCGTGTCCAAGGCGACGAACAAGCGGTTCGTGGAGCTCTCCGCGATCACCGCCGGCGTCAAGGAGGTCCGCGCGGTCATCGACGGCGCCCGCCGTGCCACCGGGGGGTACGGCAAGGAGACCGTCCTCTTCCTCGACGAGATCCACCGCTTCAGCAAGGCCCAGCAGGACTCCCTCCTCCCGGCCGTCGAGAACCGCTGGGTGACCCTGATCGCGGCCACCACGGAGAACCCCTACTTCTCGGTGATCTCCCCGCTGCTCTCCCGCTCCCTGCTGCTCACCCTCGAACCCCTCACCGACGACGATCTGCGCGGGCTGCTCCGCCGGGCCCTGACCGACGAGCGCGGCCTCAAGGACTCCGTCACCCTCCCCGAGGACACCGAGGCCCACCTCCTGCGCATCGCCGGCGGCGACGCCCGCCGCGCCCTGACCGCCCTGGAGGCCGCCGCCGGGGCCGCCCTCGACCAGGACGAGAGCGAGATCGGCCTGGCGACCCTGGAGCAGACGGTCGACCGGGCGGCGGTGAAGTACGACCGCGACGGCGACCAGCACTACGACGTCGCCAGCGCCCTCATCAAGTCCATCCGCGGCTCCGACGTCGACGCCGCCCTGCACTACCTCGCCCGCATGATCGAGGCCGGCGAGGACCCCCGCTTCATCGCCCGCCGGCTGATGATCTCCGCCAGCGAGGACATCGGCCTCGCCGACCCGAACGCGCTGCCCACGGCCGTCGCCGCCGCCCAGGCCGTCGCCCTGATCGGCTTCCCCGAGGCCGCCCTCATCCTCAGCCACGCCACGATCGCCCTCGCCCTCGCGCCCAAGTCCAACTCCGCGACCACCGCGATCGGCGCCGCCCTGGACGACGTACGCAAGGGACTGGCCGGATCCGTGCCGCCGCATCTGCGCGACGGGCACTACAAGGGCGCCGCCAAGCTCGGCCACGCCCAGGGGTACGTGTATCCGCACGACCTGGCGGAGGGCATCGCCGCCCAGCAGTACGCACCGGACGCGATCAAGGACCGGGAGTACTACACCCCCACCCGGCACGGCGCGGAGGCGCGGTACGCCGACGCCGTGGAGTGGACCAGGAAGCACCTCGGTCGAAAGCGGTCCTGAGCACCCTGTAAACTCACTCGGAGTGCTGCGTCCCGCGCTGTCAGAACGGGACAGTCAGCCGGAGCCCGGTCCCCGGACCGGCTCCAGGAGCGTCGCGCACCGTCGATCGGTGTCGCGGGCAGCCCACCACCACCCGCCGCACGGCGGGAGAGGTCGGTGGGCCACTCGCGTGCTGCACGTATGTGCCCAGACCAGGGGAGCGGCTGCCCAGCGGGTTCCCTCGCGGACCCGACGGGTTTCCCCGGCTGCGGATTGCGACCTCCCTAACTCTGACAAGCCGAAAACCAGGAAATGAGAGACAAGTGGCGAACCAGTCCCGCCCCAAGGTCAAGAAGTCGCGTGCCCTCGGCATCGCGCTGACCCCGAAGGCCGTCAAGTACTTCGAGGCCCGCCCCTACCCGCCGGGCGAGCACGGCCGTGGCCGCAAGCAGAACTCGGACTACAAGGTCCGTCTGCTGGAGAAGCAGCGTCTGCGCGCGCAGTACGACCTCTCCGAGCGCCAGCTGGTCCGCGCCTACGAGCGTGCCTCCAAGGTGCAGGGCAAGACCGGTGAGGCCCTGATCATCGAGCTCGAGCGCCGTCTCGACGCGCTGGTGCTGCGTTCGGGCATCGCCCGCACCATCTACCAGGCCCGTCAGATGGTCGTGCACGGCCACATCGAGGTCAACGGCCAGAAGACCGACAAGCCGTCGTTCCGCGTCCGTCCCGACGACGTCGTGATGGTCCGCGAGCGCAGCCGCGAGAAGACCCTCTTCTCCATCGCCCGCGAGGGTGGCTTCGCCCCCGACGGCGAGACCCCGCGCTACCTCCAGGTGAACCTCAAGGCCCTGGCGTTCCGCCTGGACCGTGAGCCGAACCGCAAGGAGATCCCGGTGATCTGCGACGAGCAGCTCGTCGTCGAGTACTACGCCCGCTGATGATCCCTCGGCGGTCGTAGGACTCCTGCGCCCAGGCCCGTCGTCTCCCCGGAGGCGACGGGCTTTCGCATGCCCGTAATGCGGTACGGAACGCCGCCCCCGGCGCGATAGGCTCGGTTCCCGAGATAGATCCCAACACTGCAAAAGAGGTGCCAGGTGTCCGGTGGAGAGGTGGCCGGGATCCTGGTGGCCGTCTTCTGGGCGATCCTGGTCTCCTTCCTCGCCGTCGCGCTGGCGAGGCTGGCCCAGACGCTCAGGGCGACCACCAAGCTGGTCGCGGACGTGACCGACCAGGCCGTCCCGCTGCTGGCCGACGCCTCCGCGGCGGTGCGCTCCGCGCAGACCCAGATCGACCGGGTCGACGCCATCGCCTCCGACGTCCAGGAGGTCACCTCCAACGCCTCCGCGCTCTCGACGACCGTCGCGTCCACCTTCGGCGGCCCCTTGGTCAAGGTCGCCGCGTTCGGCTACGGCGTGCGCCGGGCCCTCGGTGGACGGCGGGAGGACATGCCCGCCCGTGAGCCCCGGCGTACCGTGATCGTGGGCCGCACGGTCTCCCGGCGGGAGAAGCGCAAGCCCCGTGGAAAGAGGGACTGAGAGCCAGCCATGTTCCGCCGTACGTTCTGGTTCACGACCGGCGTCGCCGCCGGTGTCTGGGCCACCACCAAGGTCAACCGCAAGCTGAAGCAGCTCACCCCGGAGAGCCTCGCCGCGACCGCGGCCAACAAGGCCCTCGAGACGGGGGCGCGCCTGAAGGACCGTGCGGTGGGCTTCGCGCTCGACGTCCGCGACAACATGGCCCAGCGCGAGGCGGAGCTCCAGGACGCCCTCGGTATCGACGAGGACCCCGCGCTTCCCGCGCCCCGGCGGTTCGCCGCCATCGAGAACAGCACCCACCCGAGGTACGTCCAGACCACGACGTACTCGTACGACCGGAATGAGGACCACTGATGGAGTCGGCCGAGATTCGCCGCCGCTGGCTGAGCTTCTACGAGGAGCGCGGGCACACCGTCGTCCCTTCGGCGTCGCTCATCGCGGACGACCCGACTCTGCTCCTCGTCCCCGCCGGCATGGTCCCCTTCAAGCCGTACTTCCTCGGTGAGGTCAAGCCGCCGTGGTCGCGCGCCACCAGTGTGCAGAAGTGCGTGCGCACCCCCGACATCGAAGAGGTCGGCAAGACCACCCGCCACGGCACGTTCTTCCAGATGTGCGGCAACTTCTCCTTCGGCGACTACTTCAAGGAAGGCGCCATCACGTACGCCTGGGAGCTGCTCACCGGCGCCCAGGACCAGGGTGGTTACGGCCTGGATCCGGAGCGGCTCTGGATCACCGTCTACCTCGACGACGACGAGGCCGAGCGCATCTGGCACGAGGTCGTCGGGGTGCCGAAGGAGCGCATCCAGCGCCTCGGCATGAAGGACAACTACTGGTCCATGGGCGTCCCCGGCCCCTGCGGCCCCTGCTCCGAGATCAACTACGACCGCGGCCCCGAGTTCGGCGTCGAGGGCGGCCCCGCCGTCAACGACGAGCGGTACGTGGAGATCTGGAACCTCGTCTTCATGCAGTACGAGCGCGGCGAGGGCATCGGCAAGGACAACTTCGAGATCCTCGGCGAGCTGCCGAGCAAGAACATCGACACGGGCCTCGGCCTGGAGCGACTCGCCATGATTCTGCAGGGCGTGCAGAACATGTACGAGATCGACACCTCCATGGCCGTCATCGACAAGGCCACCGAGCTGACCGGCGTGGCCTACGGCGACGCCCATGACTCGGACGTCTCCCTGCGCGTGGTCACCGACCACATGCGCACGTCCGTGATGCTCATCGGCGACGGCGTCACCCCCGGCAACGAGGGCCGCGGCTATGTGCTGCGCCGCATCATGCGCCGCGCCATCCGCAACATGCGCCTCCTCGGCGCCACCGGCCCGGTCGTCAAGGACCTCATCGACACCGTCATCGGCATGATGGGCCAGCAGTACCCGGAGCTGGTCACCGACCGCGAGCGCATCGAGAACGTCGCCCTCGCCGAGGAGGCCCGCTTCCTCAAGACCCTCAACGCCGGCACGAACGTCCTCGACGGCGCCGTCGGCGAGACCAAGGCCGCCGGTTCCACCGTGCTCGCCGGCGACAAGGCGTTCCTGCTCCACGACACCTGGGGCTTCCCGATCGACCTCACCCTGGAGATGGCCGCCGAGCAGGGGCTGTCCGTGGACGAGGACGGCTTCCGCCGCCTGATGAAGGAGCAGCGGGAGCGCGCCAAGGCCGACGCCCAGGCCAAGAAGACCGGCCACGCCGGCGCCGGCGCCTACCGGGAGATCGCCGACAAGGCCGGCGAGACCGAGTTCATCGGGTACGCCGACACCGAGGGCGAGTCCACCGTCGTCGGCATCCTCGTCGACGGTGTCTCCTCCCCGGCCGCCTCCGAGGGCGACGAGGTCGAGATCGTCCTGGACCGCACCCCGTTCTACGCCGAGGGCGGCGGCCAGATCGGCGACACCGGCCGGTTCAAGGTGGCCTCCGGTGCCGTCGTCGAGATCCGCGACACCCAGAAGCCGGTCCCGGGCGTCTACGTCCACAAGGGCGTCGTCCAGGTCGGCGAGGTGACCGTCGGCGACCTGGTGCACGCCACGATCGACTCCCGCCGGCGCACCGCCATCGCCCGCGCCCACTCGGCCACCCACCTCACCCACCAGGCCCTGCGCGACGCGCTCGGCCCGACGGCCGCCCAGGCCGGTTCCGAGAACCAGCCCGGGCGCTTCCGCTTCGACTTCGGCTCGCCGTCCGCCGTTCCCACGGCCGTGATGACCGACGTCGAGCAGAAGATCAACGAGGTGCTCTCCCGCGAACTCGACGTGCGCGCCGAGGTCATGGGCATCGACGAGGCCAAGAAGCAGGGCGCCATCGCCGAGTTCGGCGAGAAGTACGGCGAGCGGGTCCGTGTGGTGACCATCGGCGACTTCTCCAAGGAGCTGTGCGGCGGCACCCATGTGCACAACACCGCCCAGCTGGGCCTGGTGAAGCTGCTCGGCGAGTCGTCGATCGGCTCGGGTGTGCGCCGTATCGAGGCCCTCGTCGGCGTGGACGCCTACAACTTCCTCGCCCGTGAGCACACGGTCGTCGCCCAGCTCCAGGAGCTGATCAAGGGCCGTCCGGAGGAGCTCCCCGAGAAGGTCTCCACCATGCTCGGCAAGCTGAAGGACGCCGAGAAGGAGATCGAGAAGTTCCGCGCGGAGAAGGTCCTCCAGGCCGCCGCCGGTCTCGCCGAGTCCGCCAAGGACGTGCGGGGCGTCGCCGTGGTGACCGGGCAGGTCCCGGACGGCACGACCCCGGACGACCTGCGCAGGCTGGTCCTCGACGTGCGCGGCCGCATCCAGGGCGGACGGGCCGCCGTGGTCGCCCTGTTCACGGTCAACAACGGCAAGCCGCTCACCGTCATCGCCACCAACGAGGCCGCCCGCGAGCGCGGTCTGAAGGCCGGCGATCTGGTCCGTACGGCCGCCAAGACCCTCGGCGGCGGCGGTGGCGGCAAGCCCGACGTCGCCCAGGGCGGCGGCCAGAACCCGGGCGCGATCGGCGAGGCCGTGGACGCGGTCGAGCGCCTCGTGGCCGACACGGCCAAGTGAGCGAGCCCATGCGCAGGGGCCGTCGACTCGCGATCGATGTCGGGGACGCCCGGATCGGGGTCGCCTCGTGCGACCCCGACGGGATCCTCGCCACCCCGGTGGAGACGGTCCCCGGCCGGGACCTCCCGGCGGCCCATCGGCGGTTGAGGCAACTCGTCGAGGAGTACGAGCCGATCGAGGTCGTCGTCGGTCTCCCTCGCTCCCTCAAGGGGGGCGAGGGTCCGGCCGCGGTAAAGGTTCGCGGCTTCGCCCAGGAGCTCGCCCGGGGCATCGCGCCCGTCTCCGTACGCCTGGTGGACGAGCGGATGACGACCGTGACGGCCAGTCAGGGGCTGCGTGCGTCGGGGGTGAAGGCGAAGAAGGGCCGCTCGGTGATCGACCAGGCAGCCGCTGTGATCATCCTTCAGCAGGCCCTGGAATCCGAACGGGTGTCAGGTAAAGCACCGGGCGAGGGCGTCGAAGTGGTCATCTGATCGCGATACGGTAACGTTCCGCGCGATGCGGCGGTGTTCGAACAGCCGCCGCACAGAGAGAGGCGGAACGGTGACGGACCTGGGAAGGCCGCGTGATCGCCGCCTCGCGGCTCTAGGGGATCGATGACTGAGTATGGCCGGGGCCCAGGCTCCGAACCGTGGCATCCCGAGGACCCGTTGTACGGGGACGGCGGATGGGACGGGCAGCAGCAGGCCCACCAGGGCCATCAGCCTGCCTACGGCGGCCAGCCGCAGCACCACCACTACCCGCAGCAGCCGCAGCAGCCGGGATACGGCGACTGGGGCAACGGACAGGCGCAGCAGTACGACCAGCACCAGTACGGTCAGCAGCAGTACCCGCAGCAGCCCTACGACCCTCAGCAGCCCTACGACCCTCAGCAGCCCTACGACCCTCAGCAGTACCAGCAGCAGTACGTCCCCCAGGACCCCGCACAGGTCCCGGGCCAGGGGCAGCAGGGGTACCACGAGGGCTACCAGGAAGGCGGCTGGGACGGCTCCGGCACCCACGCGCACCTGCCGTACGCCGCCGACCCCGGTGACCCGTACGGACAGCAGCCCGCCGCGTACGGCGCCGAACAGCCCGACTTCTACGGCACGCCCGACGCGTATCCGCCGCCGGAGCCCCCGGCCCGGCGGGTCGCCGAACCGGAGCCCGAGCCCGAGGCGGAGGCCGAACAGAAACCCGACTGGGACCCCGGACCCGACCAGGGCGAGCACGCCTTCTTCGCGGGCGGGGGCGCCGCCGACGACGACGAGGACGACGACGATCCCGACGGCCGCGGGGGCCGCAGGGGACGCGGCGGCAAGGACGTCAAGGCGGGCAAGGGCAAGAAGAAGAGCCGCAACGGCGTCGCCTGCCTGCTCGTCGTACTGGTGTTCGTCGGCGGTGTCGGCGGCGTCGGTTATTTCGGTTACCACTTCTACAAGAATCGTTACGGCGCACCCCCGGACTATTCGGGCAACGGTACGAGCCAGACGGTCAGTGTCCAGGTGCCCGACGGGACCGTGGGCGCGGGGATCGGCCGGCTGCTGAAGGATGCCGGTGTCGTCAAGAGCGTCGACGCCTTCGTCTCCGCGGCCACGAACAATCCCAACGGGAACAAAATCCAGGCGGGCGCGTACATTCTGAAGAAGGAGATGTCCGCGAAGGCCGCCGTCGAGATGATGCTCGACGGGGACAGCCAGGCCAATGTGATGGTCGTGCCCGGCCAGCGCAATGTGAAGGTCTACGAGGTCATCGACCAGAAACTCGGCCTCTCCGCGGGCGCCACCCGCAAGGTCGCCGAGAAGGAATGGAAGACGCTCGGGCTGCCCAAGTGGGCGAACGACAACAGCAACATCAAGGACCCCCTGGAGGGCTTCCTCTACCCGGGCACCTATCCCGCGGCCAAGGGCATGAAGCCCGAGGCGGTGCTGAAGTCGATGGTGGCCAGTGCCGCGAAGAAGTACGCGGCGTACGGCCTGGAGGCCAAGGCCAAGACGTTCAAGCTGGACAGCCCGCTCCAGCTGGTCACGGTCGCGAGCCTGGTCCAGGCCGAGGGCAAGACCGAGGACGACTACCGCAAGATGGCGGAGGTGATCTACAACCGCCTCGACCGCGCGAACCCCGAGACGTACGGATTCCTCCAGTTCGACTCGACCTTCAACTACCTGAGGGGCGAGAGCAAGATCAATATCAGCGAGTCGGAGATCAACAGCAACAAGGATCCGTACAACACCTACACCAACAAGGGTCTGCCGCCCGGGCCGATCGGCAATCCCGGCGATGTCGCCATCAAGGCGATGCTGAATCCGACCGACGACGGCTGGTACTACTTCGTGGCGACCGACGGGGTGAGCAAGACCGAATTCGCCCGGACGCACGCAGATTTCCTGAAGCTCAAGGACAAGTTCGATGAGAGCACGGGCAACTGACGCCCACCGGGCTGCCGTTCTCGGCAGCCCCATCGCCCACTCCCTCTCCCCGGTGCTGCACCGCGCCGCCTACGAGGCGCTCGAGCTCACCGCATGGACGTACGACCGCTTCGAGATCGACGAGGCCGCCCTGCCCGGCTTCGTCGCGGGGCTCGGCGGGGAGTGGGCCGGGCTGTCCCTGACCATGCCGCTCAAGCGGGCCGTGATCCCGCTGCTCGACGAGATCAGCGAGACGGCCGCCGCCGTGGACGCGGTCAACACCCTGGTGTTCACCGAGGACGGCCGCCGGGTCGGCGACAACACCGACATCCCCGGCATGGTCGCCGCCCTGCGCGAGCACGGTGTCCAGCAGGTCGACTCGGCCGCGATCCTCGGCGCGGGCGCCACCGCGTCCTCCGCGCTCGCGGCGCTGGCCCGGGTCTGCTCCGGCGAGATCGTGGCCTATGTCCGCAGCGCGGCCCGCGCCGACGAGATGCGGCAGTGGGGCGAGCGCCTGGACGTCGACGTCCGGATCGCCGACTGGTCCGAGGCGGCCGAGGCCCTGCGCTTCCCGCTCGTGATCGCCACCACCCCGGCCGGGGCGACGGACGCCCTGGCGGCCTCGGTGCCCGAGCGGCCCGCCACCCTCTTCGACGTGCTCTACGAGCCCTGGCCGACCGAGCTGGCCGCCCGCTGGTCCATGTTCGGCGGCGCCGTCGTCAGCGGCCTCGACCTCCTCGTCCACCAGGCCGTGCTCCAGGTGGAGCAGATGACCGGCATCACCCCGGCACCGCTGGAGGCGATGCGCAAGGCGGGCGAACACGCGCTGGCCTCCCGGCAGGCGGACCGGCCGTGACAGCGGACGGCGCCGGCTCCTGAGCCGTTCGGTCCGCCCAATGGACCGGGCGCCCGATCCGTGGCCCGGACGTGGGAGGATCGAGGTGGCTGGCCGGAGCCGCGCACCGACCAAGCCGAGGACGTACGCGAGGACGCGCGTAGGGCAGTACCAGGGCGCGAGCACTGAGGAGCATCGTTGAGCAGGCTGCGTTGGCTGACCGCGGGGGAGTCCCACGGTCCCGCACTTGTCGCGACGCTGGAGGGCCTTCCCGCCGGCGTGCCGATCACCACGGAGATGGTGGCCGACCATCTCGCGCGGCGGCGGCTCGGCTACGGACGCGGCGCGCGGATGAAGTTCGAGCGCGACGAGGTCACCTTCCTCGGCGGCGTCCGGCACGGCCTCACCCTCGGCTCCCCGATCGCGGTCATGGTGGGCAACACCGAGTGGCCCAAGTGGGAGCAGGTCATGTCGGCCGACCCGGTCGACCCCGAGATCCTCGCCGGCCTCGCCCGCAACGCCCCGCTGACCCGCCCCCGCCCCGGCCACGCCGACCTCGCGGGCATGCAGAAGTACGGCTTCGACGAGGCCCGCCCGATCCTGGAGCGCGCCTCCGCCCGCGAGACCGCCGCCCGCGTGGCCCTCGGCGCCGTCGCCCGCTCGTACCTCAAGGAGACGGCCGGCATCGAGATCGTCTCCCACGTGGTGGAGCTGGCGGCGGCCAAGGCCCCCTACGGCGTCCTGCCGACCCCCGCCGACGTCGAGAAGCTGGACGCCGACCCGGTGCGCTGCCTGGACGCGGACGCCTCGAAGGCGATGGTCGCGGAGATCGACCAGGCCCACAAGGACGGCGACACCCTCGGCGGCGTCGTCGAGGTCCTGGCGTACGACGTTCCCGTGGGCCTCGGCTCGCACGTGCACTGGGACCGCCGCCTGGACGCCCGGCTCGCCGCCGCGCTGATGGGCATCCAGGCCATCAAGGGCGTCGAGGTCGGCGACGGCTTCGGCCTCGCGCGCGTGCCCGGCTCCCAGGCCCACGACGAGATCCTCACCACCCCCGAGGGCATCCGGCGCTCCTCCGGCCGCTCCGGCGGCACCGAGGGCGGTCTCACCACCGGCGAGCTGCTGCGCGTGCGCGCCGCGATGAAGCCGATCGCGACCGTGCCGCGCGCCCTGCGGACGGTCGACGTGACCACCGGCGAGCAGGCCCAGGCCCACCACCAGCGCTCCGACGTGTGCGCGGTCCCCGCGGCCGGCATCGTCGCCGAGGCCATGGTGGCCCTCGTCCTGGCGGACGCGGTCGCGGAGAAGTTCGGCGGCGACAGCGTCCCCGAGACCCGCCGCAACGTCCGGTCCTACCTCGACCACCTCCACATCCGATGAGCGGGCCCCTGGTCGTCCTGGTCGGCCCGATGGGCGTCGGCAAGTCCACCGTCGGACAGCTGCTCGCGGAGCGGCTCGGCACCGGCTTCCGGGACACCGACGACGACATCGTCGCCGAGCAGGGCCGCAGCATCGCGGAGATCTTCGTCGACGAGGGCGAGGAGGCGTTCCGCGCGATCGAGAAGCAGGCCGTGCGCCGCGCGCTCGCCGGGCACGCGGGCGTCCTGGCACTCGGCGGCGGCTCGATCCTCGACGCGGACAGCCGTGCCCTGCTCGCGGACCAGCGCGTGGTCTATCTGTCGATGGACGTCGAGGAGGCCGTCCAGCGCACCGGCCTCAACGCGGCCCGCCCGCTGCTCGCCGTCAACCCGCGCAAACAGTGGCGCGAGCTGATGGAGGCCCGCCGCGGCCTGTACGAGGAGGTCGCCACCGCCGTGGTGGCGACGGACGGCCGTACGCCCGAAGAGGTCACCCGAGCCGCCCTGGACGCACTGGAGTTGAAGGAAGCATGAGCAGCAGTGAGGCGGTGACCCGGATCCGGGTCGGCGGCAGCGCGGGATCCGAGCCGTACGAGGTCCTGGTGGGCCGTCAGCTCCTCGGCGAACTCGCCGGACTGATCGGCCCCCGGGCCAAGCGCGTCGCCGTGATCCACCCCGAGGCCCTCGCCGAGACCGGGGACGCGCTCCGCGCCGACCTGGCCGGACAGGGCTACGACGCCGTCGCCATCCAGGTGCCCAACGCCGAGGAGGCCAAGACCGCCGAGGTCGCCGCGTACTGCTGGAAGGCGCTCGGCCAGTCCGGCTTCACCCGCACCGACGTCGTCGTGGGCGTCGGCGGCGGCGCCACCACGGACCTCGCCGGGTTCGTGGCCGCCACCTGGCTGCGCGGGGTGCGCTGGATCGCCGTACCGACCACCGTGCTCGCGATGGTGGACGCGGCCGTGGGCGGCAAGACCGGCATCAACACCGCCGAGGGCAAGAACCTCGTCGGTGCCTTCCACCCGCCGGCGGGCGTCCTGTGCGACCTGGCCGCGCTGGACTCGCTCGCGGTCAACGACTACGTCTCGGGGCTCGCGGAGATCATCAAGGCCGGCTTCATCGCCGACCCCGCGATCCTCGACCTCATCGAGTCCGACCCCGAGGCCGCCCGCACGCCGGCCGGCCCGCACACCGCCGAGCTGATCGAACGCTCCATCAAGGTCAAGGCGGACGTGGTCTCCTCCGACCTGAAGGAGTCGGGTCTGCGGGAGATCCTCAACTACGGCCACACCCTCGCGCACGCCATCGAGAAGAACGAGCGCTACAAGTGGCGGCACGGCGCGGCCGTGTCCGTCGGCATGCACTTCGCCGCCGAACTGGGCCGCCTCGCGGGCCGCCTGGACGACGCGACGGCCGACCGCCACCGCTCGATCCTGGAGTCCGTCGGCCTCCCCCTCCACTACCGCCACGACCAGTGGCCCAAGCTGCTGGAGACCATGAAGGTCGACAAGAAGTCACGGGGCGACCTGCTGCGCTTCATCGTCCTCGACGGACTCGCCAAGCCGACCGTCCTGGAGGGCCCCGACCCGGCCGTCCTCCTCGCCGCCTACGGCGAGGTCGGCCAGTAAGTCCCGAGGGATCCCTTCCGCCCGATTCACCTTCCACACCGGGCACTTCGGACCGCCCCCGGCCGTTCACCAAACGACGGCCGGGGGCGGTACCGTTCAGAATCGAAAACGGGAGCTCGCACCCCGCGACCAGCGCCCATTGCCTGTACGAGACGGAGTGGCACCGGATGCAGCACGCAGTGGGTTCTCCGCTGCCGCCGCCCCACCAGCCGGGGCACGGTCCGGCCGACGGCTGGTCACCGGCCGCACGACACCCGGGCCCGCACCAGCCGGGCACCCCTCCGCACCAGCCGGGCGGCGCCCCCCACCACCAGCCGGGCTACCTCGGCGCCCCGCCTCCCTCCGGGCCCGTCCCGCCCGCGCCCCGGCCCCCCGTCCCGCCCGTGCCGCCGCCCCCGGCCCCGCAGCACGCCCCCGTCCCGCACGGCACCGACGTCACCGGCCATGTCCCGCTGCCGCCCGGCGGTCCCGTGGCCATGCCCACGGTCCCGCCCACCGCACCCGGACCGGACCTCGCGACCACCACCGTCGCGGTGCTGCTCATCGGTCCCGCGGGCGCCGGAAAGACCAGCGTCGCCAAGTTCTGGGCCGACCACCGCCGGGTGCCCACCGCCCACGTCAGCCTGGACGACGTCCGCGAATGGGTCCGCTCGGGCTTCGCCGACCCGCAGCGCGGCTGGAACGACCACTCCGAGGCCCAGTACCGCCTGGCCCGCCGGACCTGCGGTTTCGCCGCCCGCAACTTCCTCGCCAACGGCATCTCCTGCATCCTCGACGACGCGATCTTCCCCGACCGCCCGGTCGTCGGCCTCGGCGGCTGGAAGCGCCACGTCGGCCCGGGCCTCCTCCCGGTCGTCCTCCTCCCCGGTCTGGAGGTCGTCCTGGACCGCAACGCCCAGCGCTCCGGCAACCGCCGCCTCACCGACGAGGAGGTCGCCCGCATCCACGGCCGCATGGCCGGCTGGTACGGCTCCGGCCTCCCGATCATCGACAACTCCCACCTCGACGTCCCGGCGACGGCGAAGGTCCTGGACGACGTCCTCTCGAGAGCGATCGCCAGCCCACCGAAGTGGTGACCCGGGGGAGGTTTTTCAGGGGCGCGGGGCACTGCGCGAACAACCCCCACCGGCCCGCACCCGACCCCGCACCCCCACTCGGCCCCTCCCAACCGGCACAAAACCCCCACCCCTCATACGCTCGACTCATGTCAGAGGTGTACGCGTCACGCCGCAAGCGACTGAGGGACCGCTGCAACGCCGGCGGCAGCACAGCCGCGCTCATCTCCCGCCCGGCCAATGTGAGGTACCTCGCCGGGGCCGCCCCCAAGGCGGCCGTCCTGCTCCTGGGCAGACGCGAGGAGGAGGACCTCCTCGTCTGCCCCGGCCCGCCCGACGACCGTCCCGGTGAGGCCCGCCCCGACGAACGGCTCAGGGCGCACACCCTGCCCCGCGCCGGGGGCGACCCCGCCGTCGCCGTCGCGGACATCCTCACGGCGGAGGGCGGCGACTCCCTCGCCGTCGAGGAGCACCACCTCACGGTGGCCCGCCACCGCGCCCTGCGCTCGGTCGCACCCCGCCTGCGCCTCGCGGACCTCGGCAGCGCCGTCGAACAGCTCCGCGTCGTCAAGGACGAGGAGGAGATCTCCTGTCTCCGCGTCGGCGCCGAGATCGCCGACCAGGCCCTCGGCGAGCTGCTGGAGTCCATCCTCGTCGGCCGGACCGAGCGGCACCTCGCCCTCGAACTCGAGCGCCGGCTCGTCGACCACGGAGCCGACGGCCCCGCCTTCCCCACCTCGGTGGCCACCGGCCCGAACTCCGGCCGGCCCGGCCACCGGCCCACGGACCGGCGGGTCGAGGAGGGCGACTTCCTCTCGGTCTGCCTCGGCGCCGCCTACCGCGGCTACCGCTGCGAGATCGGCCGTACCTTCGTCATCGGTACGTCCCCCGCCGACTGGCAGATCGAGCTGTACGACCTCGTCTTCGCAGCCCAGCGCGCCGGGCGCGAGTCCCTGGCACCCGGTGCCGCCTACCGTGACGTGGACCGCGCCGCCCGTCAGGTACTGGACTCCGCGGGGTACGCGCAGGCCCTCCCGGCGCTCACCGGGCACGGGGTCGGACTCGAAATCGACGAGGACCCGCAGTTGACTCCCGCGGCCATGGGTAAACTGGACGCTTGCGTGCCGGTCACCGTCGAACCGGGGGTCCACCTCCCGGGCCGGGGCGGTGTCCGGATCGATGACACGCTCGTCGTACGCCCCGAGGCGGACGGCGGACCCGAGCTACTCACCATCACGACCAAGGAGCTGCTCGCGCTGTAGAGGTGCGTGCCCCGGGGTCGTCCACGTCAGTCCAGGAGATTCCGCAACCGTGGCTTCCACGAACGACCTCAAGAACGGCCTGGTGCTCAAGCTCGAAGGCGGCCAGCTCTGGTCCGTCGTCGAGTTCCAGCACGTCAAGCCCGGCAAGGGCCCCGCCTTCGTGCGCACCAAGCTCAAGAACGTGCTGTCCGGCAAGGTGGTCGACAAGACCTTCAACGCCGGCGTCAAGGTCGAGACGGCCACTGTCGACAAGAGCGACATGCAGTTCTCGTACATGGACGGCGAGTACTTCGTCTTCATGGACATGGAGACCTACGACCAGCTGCACATCGACCGCAAGACCGTCGGTGACGCCGCGAACTTCCTGATCGAGGGCTTCGAGGCCACCGTCGCCCGGCACGAGGGCGAGGTGCTCTTCGTCGAGCTGCCGGCCGCCGTCGAGCTGACCGTCGCCGAGACCGAGCCGGGCCTCCAGGGCGACCGTTCCACCGGTGGCACCAAGCCCGCCACCCTGGAGACCGGTCACCAGATCCAGGTCCCGCTCTTCATCACCACCGGTGAGAAGATCAAGGTCGACACGCGCAGCAGCGACTACCTCGGCCGGGTGAACAGCTAACCGTGGCTGCTCGCAACACGGCCCGCAAGCGCGCCTTCCAGATCCTCTTCGAGGGCGACCAGCGCGGAGCCGACGTCCTCACGGTCCTCGCGGACTGGGTCCGGCACTCCCGGGCCGACACCCGGCAGCCGCCGGTGAGCGAGTACACCATGCAGTTGGTCGAGGGCTACGCGGACCACGTGAAGCGGATCGACGAGCTGATCGCCCAGTACTCCGTCGGCTGGACGCTCGACCGGATGCCGGTCGTCGACCGCAACATCCTGCGGCTCGGTGCCTACGAGCTGATCTGGGTCGACGAGACCCCGGACGCCGTCGTCATCGACGAGATGGTGCAGCTGGCGAAGGAGTTCTCCACGGACGACTCCCCGTCGTTCGTCAACGGACTGCTCGCCCGGCTGAAGGAGCTCAAGCCGACGCTCCGCCGCGACGGCGCCTGAGCGCCACGAGCAGTACCCCGGTAGCACGAGCGCGACAGAACGCCGGAGGGCCCGCAGCATCACCGCTGCGGGCCCTCCGGCATGTCCGTGCCCTCCTGCGCCCCGGGTGCCCCCGAAGCCCCTGGAAACGCCGTCGGGGTGGCCTGAACCACTTGGTTCAGGCCACCCCGACGGTACGTTTCTGCTCAGCCGCGGAGCGGCTCAGCTCTCCTCGTGGGAGACCGCGCGACGCGCGTCCGCGTCCAGCACGCCCCAGCTGATCAGCTGCTCGGTCAGGACCGAGGGCGACTGGTCGTAGATGACGGCGAGGGTGCGCAGGTCGTCCTGGCGGATCGACAGCACCTTGCCGTTGTAGTCACCGCGCTGGGACTGGATCGTCGCCGCGTAGCGCTGCAGGGGGCCCGCCTTCTCGACCGGCACATGGGCCAGCCGCTCCAGGTCCAGGACCAGCTTCGGCGGCGGCTCGGCCGCCCCGCCCGGGGTGGTGCCGGGCAGCAGCTCCTGCACCGGGACGCCGTAGAAGTCCGCCAGCTCGGCGAGGCGCTGCACGGTCACGGCGCGGTCGCCACGCTCGTAGGAGCCGACCACGACCGCCTTCCAGCGTCCCTGGGACTTCTCCTCGACACCGTGGAGGGAAAGGCCCTGCTGGGTGCGGATCGCCCGGAGCTTGGCCCCGAGCTGTTTGGCGTATTCGCTGGACATATAGCTCCCCGGCACTGGGTCGACGCGGCCGGCTTGGGTTCCGTACCGCGCGGCTTGTAACTCATTGTGAGGTTACGCAGCGTGATTCTTCTGCGTCAAGCCGAATGGTCCACACCGACTCTTCCGTGGTATCGATGGCCGATTACTCCATAGGGGTGATCAGGCCCGCCCCGGCGGGCTGCTACGGTGGATGGCGCAAACCCGACGTCCTTTAAGATCCGTCCCGTGAGGCGGAGAAGGAGGTCCGTTTCGTATGGACAAGCCCGACTTCCACACCTCCGATGCCCGGCCCGTTCTCGAAGGCCCCGACATCGCGCGGGTCCTGACCCGCATCGCCCACGAGATCGTCGAACGCGCCAAGGGCGCCGACGACGTGGTGCTCCTCGGCATCCCGACCCGCGGCGTCTTCCTCGCCCGGCGGCTCGCCGCCAAGCTCGAGGAGATCACCGACCGCAAGATTCCGGTCGGCTCGCTCGACATCACCATGTACCGCGACGACCTGCGCATGCACCCCCCGCGCGCGCTCGCCCGCACCGAGATCCCCGGTGACGGCCTCGACGGCAAGCTGGTCGTCCTCGTCGACGACGTGCTCTTCTCCGGCCGCACCATCCGCGCCGCCCTCGACGCCCTCAACGACATCGGGCGCCCGCGCGCGGTCCAGCTCGCGGTCCTCGTCGACCGGGGCCACCGTGAACTGCCCATCCGCGCCGACTACGTCGGCAAGAACCTCCCCACGTCGCTGCGGGAGACGGTCAAGGTCCAGCTCGCCGAGGAGGACGGTCGGGACACCGTGCTCCTCGGTGTGAAGCAGACCCGGTAGCAGCCGGACCCCGCCCGCCGCCTCGGCGCGCCCCCGCCTGCCCTGAATCTCCCCACTTGTCTGAACTGCCTTACGGAGCCTGACAGATGCAGCGTCATCTCATCTCGGCCGCCGACCTCACCCGCGACGACGCCGTCCTGATCCTCGACACCGCCGAGGAGATGGCCCGGGTGGCCGACCGCCCCATCAAGAAACTGCCGACCCTGCGCGGCCGCACGATCGTCAACCTCTTCTTCGAGGACTCCACGCGCACGCGTATCTCGTTCGAGGCCGCCGAGAAGCGCCTCTCCGCGGACGTCATCAACTTCTCCGCCAAGGGCTCCAGCGTCTCCAAGGGCGAGTCCCTGAAGGACACCGCCCAGACGCTGGAGGCCATGGGCGTCGACGCCGTGGTCATCCGGCACGGCGCCTCGGGTGCCCCCTACCGCCTCGCCACCTCCGGCTGGATCGACGCGGCCGTCGTCAACGCGGGCGACGGCACCCACCAGCACCCCACCCAGGCCCTGCTCGACGCCTTCACCATGCGCCGCCGGCTGGTCGGCCGGGACGCCGGGCTCGGCCAGGACCTCGCCGGCAAGCGGATCACCCTCGTCGGCGACGTCCTGCACAGCCGGGTCGCCCGCTCCAACGTCGACCTGCTGCACACCCTCGGCGCCGAGGTCACCCTGGTCGCCCCGCCCACCCTGGTCCCGGTCGGCGTGGACCACTGGCCCTGCGAGGTGTCGTACGACCTCGACGCCGTCCTGCCCAAGTCGGACGCCGTGATGATGCTCCGCGTCCAGCGCGAGCGCATGAACGCCGCCTTCTTCCCGACCGAGCGCGAGTACTCGCGGCGCTACGGCCTCGACGGCGACCGCATGGCGCGGATGCCCGAGCACGCCATCGTGATGCACCCCGGCCCGATGGTCCGCGGCATGGAGATCACCGCCGAGGTCGCCGACTCCGACCGCTGCACCGTCGTCGAACAGGTCGCCAACGGCGTGTCGATCCGGATGGCCGTCCTCTATCTGCTCCTGGGCGGCAACGAACCCGCCGTCAGCCACGCCCGTACCACCGAGGAGAAGTAAGAACCCATGAGCAAGATCCTGATCCGTGGTGCGAAGGTGCTCGGCGGCGAGCCGCAGGACGTCCTGATCGACGGGGCCGTCATCGCCGAGGTGGGCCCGGACCTGAGCGCCGAGGGCGCCGAGGTCGTCGAGGCCGCCGGCAAGGTGCTGCTGCCCGGCCTGGTCGACCTGCACACCCATCTGCGCGAGCCGGGCCGTGAGGACTCCGAGACCGTGCTGACCGGCACGCGCGCGGCGGCCTCCGGCGGCTTCACCGCCGTGTTCGCCATGGCCAACACCTTCCCCGTGGCCGACACCGCCGGTGTGGTCGAGCAGGTCTACCGGCTCGGCCAGGAGCACGGCTACTGCGACGTCCAGCCCATCGGCGCCGTCACCGTCGGCCTGGAGGGCAGGAAGCTCGCCGAGCTGGGCGCCATGCACGAGTCCGCCGCCGGCGTCACCGTCTTCTCCGACGACGGCAAGTGCGTCGACGACGCCGTGATCATGCGGCGCGCGCTGGAGTACGTGAAGGCCTTCGGCGGAGTCGTCGCCCAGCACGCGCAGGAGCCCCGGCTCACCGAGGGCGCCCAGATGAACGAGGGCGTCGTCTCCGCCGAGCTCGGCCTCGGCGGCTGGCCCGCGGTGGCCGAGGAATCGATCATCGCCCGGGACGTCCTGCTCGCCGAGCACGTCGGCTCCCGCGTCCACATCTGCCACCTGTCGACCGCCGGCTCCGTCGAGATCGTCCGCTGGGCCAAGTCCCGCGGCATCGACGTCACCGCCGAGGTCACCCCGCACCACCTGCTCCTCACCGACGAGCTGGTGCGGTCGTACAACCCCGTCTACAAGGTCAACCCGCCGCTGCGCACCGAGCGCGACGTGCTGGCCCTGCGCGAGGCCCTGGCCGACGGCACGATCGACATCGTCGCCACCGACCACGCCCCCCACCCGCACGAGGACAAGGACTGCGAGTGGGCCGCCGCCGCCATGGGGATGGTGGGCCTGGAGACCGCGCTGTCGGTGGTCCAGGAGACCATGGTGGAGACGGGCCTGCTGGACTGGGCCGGGGTCGCCGACCGCATGTCCGCCGCACCCGCGCGCATCGGCCGGGCCACGGGCCACGGGCGCCCCGTCTCGGCAGGTGAGCCCGCCAACCTCACGCTCGTCGACACGGCATACCGTGGTTCCGTGGACCCCGCGGGCTTCGCCTCCCGCAGCCGCAACACTCCGTACGAGGGGCGTGAGCTGCCGGGCCGTGTCACGCACACGTGGCTCCGGGGCAAGGCCACGCTCGTCGACGGGAAGCTCACGTGACCTCTTCAGCACCCCTGCTGCCGGCCCTCACGGCCCTCGCGGCCGAGAAGGAATCGGCCCAGGTGACCGACTGGGCCGCGCGCATCGGCTGGGTGGCCGGACTCGGCCTCTTCGTCGCACTCGTCTACTGGCTGATGCGCGAGGGCTGGAAGTGGCGGGGCACCCTCCAGGGCGACCTCCCGGAACTCCCCACCGCGCCGGACGAGCCCGGCGAGGCGAGACTGACGATGAGCGGCCGCTACCACGGCTCCACCACCGCGGGGCAGTGGCTCGACCGCATCGTGGCGCACGGCCTCGGCACCCGCAGCCGCGTCGAGCTGACGCTCACCGACGCGGGCCTGGACGTCGTACGCCCCGGCGCGACCGACTTCTTCGTCCCCGCCGGAGCACTGCGCGAGGCCCTGCTCGGCAAGGGCATCGCCGGCAAGGTCCTCACCGAGGGCGGACTGCTGGTCGTGACCTGGCAGCACGGCGACCGGCTGATCGACTCCGGTTTCCGCTCCGACCACGCGGCCGAGCACACCGCGTGGGTCGAAACCATCAACTCCATGATCAAGAACAACACGACGGAAGGCGCCGAACGATGACGACCTCCACCAGGGGAATCCCTTCTGAGAAGAGGGTGCTTCCCGCCGTACTCGTCCTGGAGGACGGCCGGATCTTCCGCGGCCGTGCCTACGGGGCCGTGGGGGAGACCTTCGGCGAAGCGGTGTTCTCGACCGGCATGACCGGCTACCAGGAGACGCTGACCGACCCGTCGTACGACCGCCAGATCGTGGTCGCCACCGCCCCCCAGATCGGCAACACCGGCTGGAACGACGAGGACGACGAGTCGAGCCGCATCTGGGTCTCCGGCTACGTCGTGCGCGACCCCGCGCGCGTGCCGTCCAACTGGCGGGCCAAGCGCTCCCTGGACGACGAACTGGTCGCCCAGGACATCGTCGGGATCTCCGGCATCGACACCCGCGCCCTCACCCGCCACCTCCGCGAGCGCGGCTCCATGCGGGCCGGCATCTTCTCCGGCGAGACGGTCGCCGCGGAGACCGAGCTCCTCGCGCGCGTGCAGGCCCAGCCGCACATGAAGGGCGCCAGCCTCTTCGAGGAGGTCGCCACCAAGGAGGCGTACGTCGTCCCCGCGGTCGGCGAGAAGAAGTTCACCGTCGCTGCCATCGACCTCGGCATCAAGGGCATGACCCCGCACCGCATGGCCGAGCGCGGCATCGAGGTGCACGTGCTGCCCGCCACCGCGACCGCCGACGACGTCTACGCCGTCAGCCCCGACGGCGTCTTCTTCTCCAACGGCCCCGGCGACCCCGCCACCGCCGACGGCCCGGTCGCCCTCATGACCGCCGTCCTGGAGCGGAAGACCCCGCTGTTCGGCATCTGCTTCGGCAACCAGATCCTGGGCCGAGCCCTCGGCTTCGGCACCTACAAGCTGAAGTACGGCCACCGCGGGATCAACCAGCCGGTCCAGGACCGGACGACCGGCAAGGTCGAGGTCACCGCGCACAACCACGGCTTCGCCGTGGACGCGCCGCTCGACCGGGTGAGCGAGACGCCCTTCGGCCGCGCCCAGGTCTCCCACGTCTGCCTCAACGACGACGTCGTGGAGGGGCTCCAGCTGCTCGACCAGCCGGGCTTCTCCGTCCAGTACCACCCCGAAGCGGCAGCCGGCCCGCACGACGCCGCCTACCTGTTCGACCGCTTCGTATCCCTGATGGAGGGCCAGCGTGCCTAAGCGCACCGATATCCAGTCCGTCCTGGTCATCGGCTCCGGCCCGATCGTCATCGGCCAGGCCGCCGAGTTCGACTACTCCGGCACCCAGGCGTGCCGCATCCTGCGCGCCGAGGGCCTGCGGGTCGTCCTGGTGAACTCCAACCCGGCGACGATCATGACCGACCCGGAGATCGCCGACGCCACCTACGTCGAGCCGATCACCCCCGAGTTCGTCGAGAAGATCATCGCCAAGGAGCGCCCCGACGCGCTCCTGCCCACCCTGGGCGGCCAGACGGCCCTCAACACCGCCATCTCGCTGCACGAGAACGGCGTCCTGGAGAAGTACGGCGTCGAGCTGATCGGCGCCAACGTGGAGGCCATCCACAAGGGCGAGGACCGCGACCTGTTCAAGGTGGTCGTGGAGGAGGTCCGCAAGAAGATCGGGCACGGCGAGTCCGCCCGCTCGGTCATCTGCCACACCATGGACGAGGTCCTCGCGGGCGTCGACACGCTCGGCGGCTACCCGGTCGTCGTGCGCCCCTCCTTCACCATGGGCGGCGCCGGCTCCGGCTTCGCCCACGACGAGGAGGAGCTGCGCCGCATCGCCGGGCAGGGCCTCACGCTCTCGCCGACCACCGAGGTGCTCCTGGAGGAGTCCATCCTCGGCTGGAAGGAGTACGAGCTGGAGCTGATGCGCGACAAGCACGACAACGTCGTGGTCGTCTGCTCCATCGAGAACTTCGACCCCATGGGCGTGCACACCGGCGACTCGATCACCGTCGCCCCGTCGATGACCCTGACCGACCGCGAGTACCAGATCCTGCGCGACATCGGCATCGCCGTGATCCGCGAGGTCGGCGTGGACACCGGCGGCTGCAACATCCAGTTCGCGGTGAACCCCGAGGACGGCCGGGTCATCGTCATCGAGATGAACCCGCGCGTGTCGCGGTCCTCCGCGCTCGCCTCCAAGGCGACCGGCTTCCCGATCGCCAAGATCGCCGCCAAGCTCGCCGTCGGCTACACCCTCGACGAGATCCCCAACGACATCACGCAGGAGACCCCGGCCTCCTTCGAGCCCACGCTCGACTACGTGGTCGTCAAGGCGCCGCGGTTCGCCTTCGAGAAGTTCCCGCAGGCCGACTCCACGCTGACCACCACCATGAAGTCGGTCGGCGAGGCCATGGCCATCGGCCGCAACTTCACCGAGGCCTTCCAGAAGGCGCTGCGCTCGCTGGAGAAGAAGGGCAGCCAGTTCACCTTCGTCGGCGAGCCCGGCGACAAGGACGAGCTGCTGCGCGAGGCGGTCCGCCCCACCGACGGCCGGATCAACACCGTCATGCAGGCCATCCGCGCCGGCGCCACCCCCGAGGAGATCTTCGACTACACGAAGATCGACCCCTGGTTCGTCGACCAGCTCTTCCTCATCAAGGAGACCGCGGACGAGCTGGCCGCCGCCGAGCGCCTGGACGCCGGCCTGCTCGCCGAGGCCAAGCGGCACGGCTTCTCCGACCAGCAGATCGGTGAGATCCGCGGGCTGCGCGAGGACGTCGTCCGCGAGGTGCGGCACGCGCTCGGCGTCCGCCCGGTCTACAAGACGGTCGACACCTGCGCCGCCGAGTTCGCCGCGAAGACCCCGTACTTCTACTCCTCCTACGACGAGGAGACCGAGGTCGCGCAGCGCGAGAAGCCCGCGGTGATCATCCTGGGCTCCGGCCCGAACCGCATCGGCCAGGGCATCGAGTTCGACTACTCCTGCGTCCACGCCTCCTTCGCGCTCTCCGACGCCGGGTACGAGACCGTGATGGTCAACTGCAACCCGGAGACCGTCTCCACCGACTACGACACCTCCGACCGCCTGTACTTCGAGCCGCTCACGCTCGAGGACGTGCTGGAGATCGTCCACGCGGAGGCGCAGGCCGGTCCGGTCGCCGGTGTCGTCGTCCAGCTCGGCGGCCAGACCCCGCTGGGTCTCGCCCAGGCGCTGAAGGACAACGGCGTGCCGATCGTCGGCACCCCGCCCGAGGCCATCCACGCGGCCGAGGACCGGGGCGCCTTCGGACGCGTGCTCGCCGAGGCCGGCCTGCCCGCCCCCAAGCACGGCACCGCCACCACCTTCGCCGAGGCCAAGGCCATCGCCGACGAGATCGGCTACCCGGTCCTCGTCCGGCCCTCGTACGTCCTCGGCGGCCGCGGCATGGAGATCGTCTACGACGAGACCCGGCTGTCCTCCTACATCGCCGAGTCGACCGAGATCAGCCCCACCCGGCCGGTCCTCGTCGACCGCTTCCTCGACGACGCCATCGAGATCGACGTCGACGCGCTCTACGACGGCACCGAGCTCTACCTCGGCGGCGTCATGGAGCACATCGAGGAGGCCGGCATCCACTCCGGCGACTCGGCGTGCGCCCTGCCCCCGATCACCCTCGGCGGCTTCGACATCAAGCGCCTGCGCGCCTCCACCGAGGCCATCGCCAAGGGCGTCGGCGTGCGCGGTCTGATCAACATCCAGTTCGCGATGGCGGGTGACATCCTCTACGTGCTGGAGGCCAACCCGCGCGCGTCCCGCACCGTCCCCTTCACCTCGAAGGCGACCGCGGTGCCGCTGGCGAAGGCCGCCGCCCGGATCTCGCTCGGCGCGACCATCGCCGAGCTGCGCGCCGAGGGGCTGCTCCCGGCCACCGGCGACGGCGGCGAACTGCCGCTGGACGCGCCGATCTCCGTCAAGGAGGCCGTGATGCCGTGGACCCGCTTCCGCGACACCTCCGGCCGCGGCGTGGACACCGTCCTCGGCCCGGAGATGCGCTCCACCGGCGAGGTCATGGGCATCGACTCCGTCTTCGGCACGGCGTACGCCAAGTCGCAGGCCGGCGCCTACGGACCGCTGCCCACCAAGGGACGCGCGTTCATCTCGGTCGCCAACCGCGACAAGCGCTCGATGATCTTCCCGGCGCGCGAGCTGGTCGGCCACGGCTTCGAGCTGCTCGCCACCTCCGGCACCGCCGAGGTCCTCAAGCGCAACGGCATCAACGCCACGGTCGTGCGCAAGCAGTCCGAGGGCACCGGCCCGAACGGCGAGAAGACCATCGTCCAGCTCATCCACGACGGCGAGGTCGACCTCATCGTCAACACCCCGTACGGCACCGGCGGCCGCCTCGACGGCTACGAGATCCGTACGGCGGCCGTGGCCCGGTCCGTGCCGTGCCTGACGACGGTCCAGGCGCTCGCCGCGGCCGTCCAGGGCATCGACGCGCTCAACCACGGCGACGTGGGCGTCCGCTCGCTCCAGGAACACGCGGAACACCTGACCGCGGCCCGCGACTAGCAGCCCTGAGGGGGACACCGGAAACGGTGTCCCCCTCTTCATGAGGGCTCTTCATGAGGGAACCATGTACAAGATCTTCTTCAATCTCGTGTTCAAGCGGATGGACCCCGAGCAGGCGCACCACCTGGCCTTCCGCTGGATCCGCCTCGCCGTCCGCGTCCCCGTCCTGCGCACCTTCGTCGCCGCCGCACTCGCCCCGCGCCACAAGGAGCTGCGCACCGAGGCGTTCGGACTGCGCATGCACGGCCCCTTCGGGCTCGCCGCGGGCTTCGACAAGAACGCCGTCGCGATCGACGGCATGTCGATGCTGGGCTTCGACCATGTCGAGATCGGCACGGTCACCGGCGAGCCGCAGCCGGGCAACCCCAAGAAGCGGCTGTTCCGGCTGGTCGCCGACCGCGCCCTGATCAACCGCATGGGCTTCAACAACGAGGGCTCGCTCGCCGTCGCCGCGCGCCTGGCGTCCCGTACCCCTGTCTTCCGCACGGTCGTCGGCGTCAACATCGGCAAGACCAAGGTCGTCCCCGAGGAGGAGGCCGTCGGTGACTACGTGAAGTCGACCGAGCGACTCGCCCCGTACGCCGACTACCTGGTCGTCAACGTGTCCTCGCCGAACACGCCCGGCCTGCGCAACCTCCAGGCCACCGAGGCGCTGCGGCCGCTGCTGAGCGCCGTGCGCGAGGCCGCCGACCGCACCGTCACCTCGCGGCGCGTCCCGCTGCTGGTGAAGATCGCCCCCGACCTCGCCGACGAGGACGTGGACGCGGTCGCCGACCTCGCGGTGGAGCTCGGCCTGGACGGGATCATCGCCACCAACACGACCATCGCGCGCGAGGGGCTCGGTCTGCGGTCCGACCCCGCGCTGGTCCAGGAGACCGGCGGACTGTCCGGGGCCCCGCTCAAGACCCGCTCCCTGGAGGTGCTCAGGCGGCTCTACGCGCGCGTGGGCGACCGGATCACCCTGGTGGGCGTCGGCGGCGTCGAGAGCGCCGAGGACGCCTGGCAGCGCATCCTGGCCGGCGCCACGCTGGTCCAGGGCTACAGCGCCTTCATCTACGAGGGCCCGTTCTGGAGCCGCGCCCTCCACAAGGGGCTCGCCGCGCGGCTGCGCACGAGCCCGTACGCCACCCTCGCCGACGCGGTCGGCGCCGACGTGAGGAAGACGGCATGACCCTCGAGCCCTTCGGCGCGCGCCTGCGCCGGGCGATGGACGAGCGCGGCCCCCTGTGCGTCGGGATCGACCCGCACCGCTCCCTGCTCGCCGAGTGGGGGCTGAACGACGACGTGGCGGGTCTGGAGCGGTTCAGCCGCACGGTCGTCGAGGCGGTGGCCGGCCGGGTCGCCGTGCTGAAGCCGCAGAGCGCGTTCTTCGAGCGGTTCGGCTCGCGCGGGGTCGCCGTGCTGGAGAAGTCGGTCCAGGAGGCGCGGGCCGCCGGTGCCCTGGTGGTCATGGACGCCAAGCGCGGGGACATCGGCTCGACCATGGCCGCCTACGCCGAGTCCTTCCTGCACAAGGACGCGCCCCTGTTCTCCGACGCGCTGACCGTCTCCCCGTACCTCGGCTACGGCTCGCTCGCCCCGGCCGTCGCGCTGGCCCGGGAGAACGGCGCCGGGCTGTTCGTGCTGGCGCTCACCTCCAACCCGGAGGGGGGCGAGGTGCAGCACGCGGTGCGCGCCGACGGCCGGGACGTCGGCGCGACCATGCTGGCGCACCTGGCCGCCGAGAACGCGGGCGAGGAGCCCCTGGGCTCCTTCGGGGCGGTCGTCGGGGCGACCCTGGGGGACCTCTCGTCCTACGACCTCGGCATCGGCGGGCCGCTCCTGGCGCCCGGCGTGGGTGCCCAGGGGGCGACCCCGGCCGATCTTCCCGGGGTGTTCGGGAGCGTGCTGCGCAACGTCGTGCCGAACGTCAGCCGGGGAGTGTTGCGCCACGGTCCCGACGTGAGCGCGCTGCGTGACGCCTCGGACCGCTTCGCGGACGAGATCCGCGTCACGTTGGAGACCTCCTGACGGCCGGTCCGAGGGCGTTTCAAACCTCCGATGAGTGCTTCGTGGCCGATTTGAGGCTGGATACATTCTCAAATCCGGGGCACTATGTCTGAAATATCCCGTCCTGACAGAGGCTGACCAGGACTTTTCCTCTGTTCTCGCTGACTCAGGCGGACTTGGCCGCTAGTCTCCGAGCAGTGGGGGTCCCTCCCACGCTTTTACAGCAGTGGGGTGAACGGGCAGAGCGTGTTGCTCGTAGCTCCCTAGGTGTGGGGCGACTAGGTTCCTCACCGGTCCGTATCCGACAGTTCGACATCCGAGGTGACGTAGGCGTGGCTCTTCCGCCCCTTACCCCCGAACAGCGCGCAGCCGCGCTCGAAAAGGCCGCCGCGGCTCGCCGGGAGCGGGCCGAGGTCAAGAATCGACTCAAGCACTCCGGCGCCTCCCTGCACGAGGTCATCAAGCAGGGTCAGGAGAACGACGTCATCGGCAAGATGAAGGTCTCCGCCCTGCTCGAGTCCCTGCCGGGCGTGGGCAAGGTCCGTGCCAAGCAGATCATGGAGCGACTCGGCATCTCCGAGAGCCGCCGCGTACGCGGTCTCGGTTCCAACCAGATCGCCTCCCTGGAGCGTGAGTTCGGCAGCACCGGGTCCTGATCCCGGGTACTGCCGGGAAGGGAGTCCCGGGCACTCCGGGATTGCTGGAATAATCGCTGCATGAGTGAACGTCCGCGGCTGACCGTGCTCTCCGGCCCCTCCGGGGTCGGCAAGAGCACGGTCGTCGCCCATATGCGCAAGGAACACCCCGAGGTCTGGCTCTCGGTGTCGGCGACGACCCGGAAGCCCCGCCCCGGTGAGCAGCACGGTGTCCACTACTTCTTCGTCACCGACGACGAGATGGACAAGCTGATCGCCAACGGCGAGCTCCTCGAGTGGGCCGAGTTCGCCGGCAACCGCTACGGCACGCCGCGAGGCGCCGTGCTGGAGCGGCTGGAGGCGGGCGAGCCCGTCCTCCTGGAGATCGACCTCCAGGGCGCGCGGCAGGTCCGCGAGTCCATGTCGGACGCCCAGCTGGTGTTCCTGGCTCCCCCCTCCTGGGAGGAGCTGGTGCGCAGACTCACCGGGCGGGGCACCGAGCCGCCCGAGGTCATCGAGCGACGGCTGGACGCCGCGAAGATCGAACTCGCGGCCGAGCCGGAGTTCGACGTGACCCTGGTCAACACCTCTGTCGAGGACGTGGCGCGTGAGCTGCTAGCCTTGATGGATGTCGTGTGATCGTGCAGGTCACACTCACTGATTCTTTCCCATCCATCGGAAGGTAGAGCGTGTCCTCTTCCATCTCCGCGCCCGAGGGCATCATCAACCCGCCGATCGACGAGCTCCTCGAGGCCACCGACTCGAAGTACAGCCTCGTGATCTACGCGGCCAAGCGTGCTCGCCAGATCAACGCGTACTACTCGCAGCTCGGCGAGGGCCTCCTCGAGTACGTCGGTCCGCTCGTCGACACCCACGTCCACGAGAAGCCGCTCTCGATCGCGCTCCGCGAGATCAACGCGGGCCTGCTGACGTCCGAGGCCGTCGCGGACCCCGCGCAGTAACGCGGTCCCACGGACGCAGTAGTAGTACTTTCAGCTTGCAGCTGACTTTTCCACAGGCCCGGCAGTGCTCCTGCCGGGCCTGTGGTGTGTGATGGAGTCGTGCGCCGGAGCCGCGGCGCGCTTCCGAGGTCCGGGGAGAGACGGTGGACAAGCCCAAGGTCGTTCTGGGGGTCAGCGGCGGCATCGCCGCCTACAAGGCCTGTGAGCTGCTGAGAAGGCTCACGGAGTCCGGCCATGACGTACGGGTCGTGCCCACCGCCTCCGCCCTGCACTTCGTCGGCGCCCCCACCTGGTCCGCCCTCTCCGGCAAGCCCGTCTCCACCGAGGTCTGGGACGACGTCCACGAGGTCCCGCACGTCCGCATCGGCCAGCACGCCGACCTGGTCGTGGTCGCCCCCGCCACCGCCGACCTGCTCGCCAAGGCCGCCCACGGCCTCGCCGACGACCTCCTCACCAACACCCTGCTCACGGCCCGCTGTCCCGTCGTCTTCGCCCCCGCGATGCACACCGAGATGTGGGAGCACCCGGCCACCCAGGAGAACGTGGCGACGCTGCGCCGCCGCGGCGCCGTCGTGATCGAGCCCGCCGTAGGCCGGCTCACCGGCGTCGACACCGGCAAGGGGCGGCTGCCCGACCCCGCCGAGATCTTCGAGGTCTGCCGCCGGGTGCTGGCCCGGGGCGTGCGCGAACCCGACCTCGCCGGCCGCCATGTCGTGGTCAGCGCCGGCGGCACCCGCGAGCCCCTCGACCCGGTCCGCTTCCTCGGCAACCGCTCCTCGGGCAAGCAGGGGTACGCCCTCGCCCGCACCGCCGCCGCCCGCGGCGCCCGGGTCACCCTGATCGCGGCCAACACCGGGCTGCCCGACCCGGCGGGCGTCGACGTCGTCCAGGTCGGGACCGCCGTACAGCTGCGCGAGGCCGTGCTCAAGGCGGCCGCCGACGCCGACGCGGTCGTGATGGCCGCCGCGGTGGCCGACTTCCGGCCCGAGACCTACGCCGCCGGGAAAATCAAGAAGAAGGACGGACAGGATCCCGATCCGATCGTCCTCCTACGTAATCCGGACATCCTCGCGGAGATCTCCGCCGACCGCGCCCGCCCCGGGCAGGTGGTCGTCGGTTTCGCCGCCGAGACGGACGACGTGCTCGCCAACGGCCGCACCAAACTCCGCCGCAAGGGGTGCGACCTGCTGGTGGTGAACGAGGTGGGGGAGCGCAGGACCTTCGGTTCCGAGGAGAACGAGGCCGTCGTCCTGGGGGCCGACGGCACCGAGACCCCGGTACCGCACGGGCCCAAGGAAGCCTTGGCCGAAATCGTGTGGGACCTGGTGACGCCACGCCTGACCTGACTGTTTGATGCGCTCGCCGTTCCCTCGTACGCCGCTCGATTCGGGCGTGGCGACCCTGGCCAAGCGTGCTCGGCATTCGGCAGAATGCCCGTGCCGCAGGTCACAGCGCTCCCGAGAGGCGAGACGGGTGGGCCGGTGGCCGGGCTCGACCGATAAACTGTTCCCGGACGACGCCGGGCGCAGCTCCCGTCGCGTCCGCCAATGATCAGCCAGCAGCCGCTGCAACCCCAGGGAGCGTTGTGTCCCGTCGCCTGTTCACTTCGGAGTCCGTGACCGAGGGTCACCCCGACAAGATCGCTGACCAGATCAGCGACACCATCCTCGACGCGCTGCTGCGCGAGGACCCGACGTCCCGCGTCGCCGTCGAGACCCTGATCACCACCGGTCTGGTGCACGTGGCCGGTGAGGTCACCACCAAGGCCTACGCGCCGATCCCCCAGCTCGTCCGCGAGAAGATCCTCGAGATCGGCTACGACTCGTCGAAGAAGGGCTTCGACGGCGCCTCCTGCGGTGTGTCGGTGTCCATCGGCTCGCAGTCCCCGGACATCGCGCAGGGCGTGGACACGGCGTACGAGTCCCGGGTCGAGGGCGATGACGACGAGCTCGACAAGCAGGGCGCCGGTGACCAGGGCCTGATGTTCGGCTACGCCTCCGACGAGACGCCGACCCTGATGCCGCTCCCGATCTTCCTGGCGCACCGCCTGTCCAAGCGCCTCTCGGACGTCCGCAAGAACGGGACCATCCCCTACCTGCGCCCCGACGGCAAGACCCAGGTCACCATCGAGTACGACGGCGACAAGGCCGTCCGCCTCGACACGGTCGTCGTCTCCTCGCAGCACGCGAGCGACATCGACCTGGACTCCCTGCTGGCGCCCGACATCCGCGAGTTCGTCGTGGAGCCCGAGCTGAAGGCGCTGCTGGACGACGGCATCAAGCTCGACACCGAGAACTACCGGCTGCTGGTCAACCCGACCGGCCGCTTCGAGATCGGCGGCCCGATGGGCGACGCCGGCCTCACCGGCCGCAAGATCATCATCGACACCTACGGCGGCTTCGCCCGCCACGGCGGCGGCGCCTTCTCCGGCAAGGACCCGTCCAAGGTGGACCGCTCGGCGGCGTACGCGATGCGCTGGGTCGCCAAGAACGTGGTCGCCGCCGGTCTGGCCGCGCGCTGCGAGGTCCAGGTCGCGTACGCGATCGGCAAGGCCGAGCCGGTCGGTCTGTTCGTCGAGACGTTCGGCACCAACAAGGTCGAGACCGAGAAGATCGAGAAGGCCATCGACGAGGTCTTCGACCTGCGTCCGGCCGCGATCATCCGCGACCTCGACCTGCTGCGCCCGATCTACGCCCAGACCGCCGCGTACGGCCACTTCGGCCGTGAGCTGCCCGAGTTCACCTGGGAGAGGACCGACCGCGTCGAGGCGCTGCGCAAGGCCGCGGGGCTGTAGTCCGCACCACGCACGACACCGGCTCCCGGGACCCTCACTCAGACGGTCCCGGGAGCCGGTGCTTTTTTCGTCGGGGTCGCGCCGTCGGCGTTACGCCTTCTGGGGCTCCGCCGCAGGAGTGGTCGAGGCCGCGCCGGCCGTCCGTGCGCCGCGCAGGAAACGGGCCGCGACGACCGCGAGCAGGGAGGCGGCGGAGAGGATGTAGAGGCCGCCATTGGTGCTGCCGGTGGTGTCCTTGAGGTACCCGAAGAGGAACGGCGAGACGAAACCGCCGAGGTTGCCGATCGAGTTCACCAGCGCCAGCCCCGGGGCGGCGATCCTCAGGTCGAGACCGGACTGCGCCATCGGCCAGAACAGGGTCGCGGCGCACTTGGAGCCGACGCCCGCGAGGGTGATCGCGGCGAGGCCGAACCAGGGGGAGCCGAGGGTGGCCAGGTAGGTGCCCAGGGCGGACAGCACCAGGGTCAGCGCGAGGTAGGGGCGCCGGTCGGGGGCGCGGTCGGTGAAGTGGCTCATCGTGTACATGGCGATCATGGAGCAGACCGCGGGGATCGCCGACAGCAGGCCGACCTCGAAGGAGGACAGACCGCCGATCTCCTCGATCAGGCTCGGCAGCCAGAAGGTGATCGCGTACCCGGTGAGGGTCATCGAGAAGAACGCGCCGGTGAGCAGGGCGACCTGCGGGTGGAACATCAGCCGTAGCCGCGAGACCTTCGGGGCCCGGGCGCGGGCCGTCTCGTCCTGGGCGACGGCCGTGCGCAGGGCGGTCTTCTCCTCGGCCGACAGCCAGCGCGCGTCCTCGATCCGGGAGACGAGGAAGAAACCGGCGATGACGCCCACGATCACGGAGAACGTGCCCTCCAGGGCGAACATCCACCGCCAGCCCGCGATGCCGCCCGCACCGTGCAGTTCGAGCAGGGCGCCGGTGATCGGGCCGGTGATGACGCCGGCGGCCGCCGAGCCGCCCAGGAAGATCGCGGTGGCCCGGCCCCGGCTGGAGTCGGGCAGCCACTGGGTGAGGTAGAGCATCGCGCCGGGGAAGAAGCCGGCCTCCGCGACACCGAGCAGGAAGCGCAGTCCGTAGAACATGGTGACGTTTTGACATCCTCCTTCGGCTGAAGCCAAAGGATTCCAGCCATCACGGGCTGAGGTTCACGGGCGCTCGAACCCTTTCGGGCTGGCACCCCTCCGGCGTGTCCCGCCGCGACAAGGCGTTGCTCAGATTGGCGCACGCTTGGTTATCGCTTGGCACCGAGCTGATCGTACTGTTCCGGCACGGATTGCGCCGAATCGCCCTCACCGTGGCTCATCCGGCGCAGGAACCTGCCCACCGCCCGCTGCTCGACCGTCGCCTCGACCGCCTGACTCGACATCGTTGTCATCACTCCCCTGTGCATGTACGTGAACTCCGGTCACGTAGAGGGCGAGATTAAGTAGGTGATCCTTCCGGGTCAATGGATTGAACGCAGGTACATGTATGTGAACGCTAGGGGGTCCGGGGTCCGGGGCGGGGCCGCTGTCAGTGGGGTTTGGTAAGAATGCAGGGGTGAGCAGCGAGAACGGGCCGGGGGCCGGAGGCGGGGAGGGCGCGCCGCCGGAGCAGCTCGCGTTGATCCGGGAGACCGTGCGCAAGGCCAAGGAGCCGCGGGCCAAACCGCGGACCTGGCGGGGCGCCGCGCTCGCCGAGGAGCTGCCGGTCGCGCGGGTGCTCGTCGACAAGGGCGTGCTCCACCTCGACCGCTACTTCGACTACGCCGTGCCGGCCGAGCTGGACGCCGAGGCCCGGCCGGGGGTCCGGGTGCGGGTGCGGTTCGGCGCGGGCCGCGGCCGGGTGCGCGAGGGGCGGCGCGAGGGCGGGGGACTCATCGACGGGTTCCTCGTCGAGCGGCTCGCCGCCTCCGACTACTCCGGGCCGCTCGCGGCCCTCGCCCAGGTCGTGTCGCCCGAACCGGTGCTGGGCCCGGAGCTGCTGGCGCTGACCCGGGCCGTCGCCGACCGCTACGCCGGGAGCCTCGCCGACGTGCTCCAGCTCGCCGTGCCGCCGCGCAACGCGCGCGCCGAACAGCGGCCCTCGCCCGCGCCGCTGCCCCCGCCGCCGGCACCGGAGGCCGGATCCTGGGCCCGGTACGAACGCGGGGCCGCGTTCCTGGAGTCACTGGCCTCGGGCGGCGTACCGCGCGCCGTGTGGAACGCGCTGCCCGGGCCCGGCTGGAGCGAGGAGCTGGCCCGGGCCGTCGCCGCGACCCTCGCCTCGGGACGCGGGGCCCTGGTGGTCGTTCCGGACGGGCGGGCCGCCGCCCGGGTCGACGCGGCCCTGACGGCCCTGCTGGGGGAGGGGCGGCACGCACTGCTCCAGGCGGACGCCGGGCCGGAGAAGCGGTACCGCGAGTGGCTCGGCGTCCGGCGCGGGAGCGTGCGGGCCGTGGTCGGGACCCGCGCCGCGATGTTCGCTCCCGTGCGCGACCTCGGGCTGGTGGCCCTCTGGGACGACGGGGACGACACCCACAGCGAACTGCACGCGCCGCAGCCGCACGCGCGCGAGGTGCTGCTGCTGCGCGCCGCGCAGGACCGGTGCGGGTTCCTCATGGGCGGCTGGAGCTGCACGGTCGAGGGCGCGCAGCTCGTCGAGAGCGGCTGGGCACGGCCGCTGGTCGCCGCGCGGGAGCAGGTGCGGCAGGCCGCGCCGCTGGTGCGGACCGTGGGGGACCAGGACCTGGCGCGGGACGAGGCCGCGCGCGCCGCCCGGCTGCCGTCCCTCGCCTGGCAGGCGGCCCGGGAGGGGCTGCGCCACGGGCCGGTGCTGGTCCAGGTGCCGCGGCGCGGGTACGTACCGCGGATGGCGTGCGCGCAGTGCCGGGCCGCCGCCCGGTGCCGGCACTGCTCAGGGCCGCTGGAGGCGCGGGACGGCGGGGCGCTGTGGTGCGGGTGGTGCGGACGGGAGGAGAGCGCGTGGCACTGTCCGGAGTGCGGGTCGTTCCGGCTGCGGGCCCAGGTCGTGGGGGCGCGGCGGACCGCGGAGGAGCTGGGGCGGGCGTTCCCGGCCGTCCCGGTGCGCACGTCCGGGCGGGAGCACGTCCTCGACACGGTGCCCGGGGCGCCCGCGCTGGTGGTGAGCACCCCGGGGGCCGAGCCGGTGGCCGAGGGCGGGTACGCGGCGGCGCTGCTGCTCGACGGCTGGGCCATGCTGGGCCGGCCCGATCTGCGCGCCGGGGAGGACGCGCTGCGGCGCTGGATCGCGGCCGCGGCGCTGGTACGGCCGCAGGGGGAGGGCGGGACCGTGGTGGTCGTCGCCGAGCCGACGCTACGGCCCGTGCAGGCGCTGGTGCGGTGGGATCCCGTGGGCCATGCGCTGCGGGAGCTCTCGGAGCGGGCCGAGCTGGGATTCCCGCCGGTGTCGAGGATGGCGTCGGTGTCGGGGACGGCGGAGGCGGTGGCCGCGTTCCTGGGGGCGGCCGCACTGCCCGCCGAGGCGGAGGTGCTGGGGCCGGTGCCGTTGCCGGTCACCCCACCGGGCCGGCCGAGGCGGACGGGGGCGCCGCCCGCGGGGGAGCACTGGGAGCGGGCGCTGGTGCGGGTGCCGCCGGGGCGGGGAGCGGCGCTGGCGGGCGCGCTGAAGTCGGCTCAGGCCGCTCGGATGGCCCGGGGGGCGGAGGAATCGGGGCGGGTGTGGGTGCGGGTCGATCCCGGGGACATCGGGTGAGCGGTGGCCGGCCGGGCTGAGCCGGGGCTCCGGAATTGCGGCTGCCCTCTCGGGAGGGGGCCGAGAGGGCAGGAGCGGCGGGTGGCCTCAGCCGTTGCGCGGGCCGGGGAAGGCGGTCGGTCTCACCTCGTCGCGCAGGGCCGGGCTGCCCGCCGTCGGCTGGGTCGGCATGGAGCGGGCGGCGGGGACGGTGGGGACCGTCGGCAGGCCCGTGTTCACGCTGACCGTGCGGGGGCCGGTCGGATCCACCGGGGTCCGCTCGGTCTCGGCGGGCGCCTGGGCGGCGGCGGCCCTGCGGGAGCCGTAGCGGCGGTGGACCGCCTGCTTGGTGACGCCCAGCGCGGAGCCCACCGCGTCCCACGAGAAGCCGAGCGAGCGGTCGAAGTCCACCGCCGCGGTGACCAGGGTCTCGACGCTGTCCCGGAGTTCCTGGGCGAGGCGGACCGTCGGGGCGGGGGCGCGTCCGTAGACGACGAAGCCCGTGGAGGGGCCGGAGCGGCGGGGGCGGTAGACGTTGCCCAGCTGGGCGGTGAGGGTGCGCAGCGCGTCCACCTGCCGGCGGACCCGCTCGATGTCCCGCACCAGCAAGTGCAGGCTGGCCCGGGCCTGGGCGTCGTGGGTTGCATGGTCGGCCATGAACAAGCCTCTCGAACCGGCGTTGGGGAGAAGGTCAACTCTTTCTTGACCAACGCGGGTGCGCTCCGCTGGTCACGGTGTGGGCGCGTATGGGCATATGCGGGCGCTCCCGGTGCCGGTCCGCGCCCCCTCGGTAATCGAGGTGGGGGGCTCGGGGTGGGGTCATAGACTTGTGCGTTGCCCGTAGTTGGTTTCTTCGAGAGGCCCGTCCCTTCATGAAGCTCGTCTTCGCCGGTACCCCCGAGGTCGCCGTTCCCGCCCTGGATGCTCTGCTCGCCTCCGGGCGGCACGAGGTGGCCGCCGTCGTGACGCGGCCCGACGCGCAGGCCGGGCGGGGGCGCCGGATGGTGGCCTCTCCCGTCGCCCAGCGGGCCGAGGAGGCGGGCATCGAGGTGCTGAAGCCAGCGCGGCCCCGGGACCCGGAGTTCCTGGAGCGGCTGCGGGAGATCGCGCCGGACTGCTGTCCCGTCGTCGCCTACGGGGCCCTGCTGCCCAAGGTGGCGCTCGACATCCCGGCCCACGGCTGGGTCAACCTGCACTTCTCGCTGCTGCCGGCCTGGCGTGGCGCCGCGCCGGTGCAGCACGCGGTCATGGCGGGGGACGAGATCACCGGGGCGTCCACCTTCCTGATCGAGGAGGGGCTGGACTCCGGGCCCGTCTACGGGACCGTCACCGAGGTGGTGCGGGCCACCGACACCAGCGGGGATCTGCTGACGCGCCTCGCCTTCGCGGGCGCGGGACTGCTCGCGGCCACCATGGACGGGATCGAGGACGGCAGCCTGAAGGCCGTGCCGCAGCCGGCGGACGGGATCACGCTCGCCCCCAAGATCACCGTCGAGGACGCGCTGATCGACTGGGCCGCCCCCGCGCTGCGGGTGGACCGGGTCGTGCGCGGGTGCACGCCCGCCCCCGGCGCCTGGACCACCTTCCGGGGCGAGCGGCTCAAGCTCATCCATGTGCAGCCGGTCCCCGGGCGGGACGACCTCGCTCCCGGCGCGCTGGCCGTCGGCAAGAACAGCGTCCACGTCGGGACCGGGTCGTACGCCGTCGAGTTGCTGTGGGTCCAGGCCCAGGGCAAGAAGCCGATGCGGGCCGCCGACTGGGCGCGCGGGGTGCGCATCGGCGAGGGCGAGCGGGTCGGGGCGTAACGCTCCTGCGCCGGTCCGGCGTGCACGTCGTACGCTGGACGCCCCTTCCTTCCCCCAGTCCGGAGCACCTTTTTCGTGAGCGACCAGTCCCCCCGTCCCCGCAAGCCCGCCCGGCCCTACCGCCGGCCCCAGAAGGACCCGGTCCGCATGCTCGCCTTCGAGGCGCTGCGGGCCGTGGACGAGCGGGACGCCTACGCCAACCTGGTGCTGCCGCCGCTGCTGCGCAAGGCGCGGGAGAAGGAGGGACCCGACACGTTCGACGCGCGCGACGCGGCGCTCGCCACCGAGCTGGTGTACGGCACGCTGCGCCGGCAGGGGACGTACGACGCCGTCATCTCCGCCTGTGTGGACCGGCCGCTGAGGGAAGTCGATCCCCCGGTGCTCGACGTCCTCAGCCTGGGCGCGCACCAGTTGCTCGGGACGCGGATCCCGACGCACGCCGCCGTGTCCTCCGCGGTCGAGCTGGCGCGGGTCGTGCTCGGCGACGGGCGGGCCAAGTTCGTCAACGCCGTGCTGCGGAAGATCGCCCAGCACGATCTCGACGGCTGGCTGGAGCAGGTCGCCCCGCCGTACGACGACGACCCCGAGGAGCACCTCGCGGTCGTGCACGCGCATCCGCGCTGGGTCGTCTCCGCGCTGTGGGACTCGCTCGGCGGCGGGCGGGCCGGGATCGAGGACCTGCTCGAGGCCGACAACGAGCGGCCGGAGGTCACCCTGGTCGCCCGGCCCGGGCGGGCCACGCCGGAGGAACTGCTCCGGGAGCACGCCGCCGTACCGGGACGCTGGTCGCCGTACGCCGTGCGGCTCACCGAGGGCGGGGAGCCCGGGGCCGTCGACGCCGTACGCGAGGGGCGTGCGGGGGTCCAGGACGAGGGGAGCCAGCTCGTCGCGCTCGCCCTCGCCGCCGCGCCCGTGGAGGGGCGGGACGAGAGGTGGCTCGACGGGTGTGCCGGGCCCGGCGGCAAGGCCGCGCTGCTCGCCGCCCTGGCCGCCGAGCGCGGGGCCGTGCTGCTCGCCTCCGAGAAGCAGCCGCACCGGGCGGGTCTGGTGGCCAAGGCGCTGCACGGCAATCCCGGGCCCTACCAGGTCATCGCCGCCGACGGGCTCCGCCCGCCGTGGCGGCCCGGTTCCTTCGACCGGGTCCTGATGGACGTGCCCTGCACCGGCCTGGGCGCCCTGCGACGGCGTCCCGAGGCGCGCTGGCGGCGCCGGCCCGAGGACCTCGAAGGCTTCGCGCCGTTGCAGCGCGGGCTGCTGCGGACCGCCCTGGAGGCCGTGCGGGTCGGCGGTGTCGTCGGGTACGCCACCTGCTCACCGCATCTCGCGGAGACCCGGGCGGTCGTCTCCGACGTGCTCAAGCAGTTCCCGCAGACCGACCTCGTCGACGCGAGGCCGCTGCTGCCGGGCGTGCCGTCGCTGGGCGACGGGCCCGACATCCAGCTGTGGCCGCATGTGCACGGCACCGACGCCATGTATCTGGCGCTCATCCGCCGGACCGGGTGATGACGGTACGTCATATCCCAAGCCGGGCAAGAGAGTTGAAGTCGGGAAACCTTAAGCCGCCGGCTTCCGGGCACAGCATCGCATAGCCAACCCCGACTGTTTCTCGATGTCTGCCACAGTGCCGACTGGTTTCTTTATCTCACCAAAACAACGGCACGGAATTCCTGAGACCAACCTTCCCGAAGGGGATTTCTGGAATTCCGTGAAGCCTCTTTGGAAGGGATAGAGAAAATGTCGGAGAACCATACCCACCGCAGGTCGAAGAACCGGTTGAAGAAGGCCGGCGCGGCGTTCGCCGCGGGAACGGTCCTGCTCTTCGGGGCGGTGTACGTGAACGCCCATGCCGCGTCCGTCGACGGGGCGGCGACCGCGACCGCCCCGTCCGCGGCCGCCTCCGCCGCCTCCACCGCCTCCGCCTCGGATGTGGTCGCCGCGGCCGACGCCTTCCTGGACACCCTCGACGACGACCAGCAGTCGTCCGTGCTCCTCGACTTCACCCAGGCGAACGCCACCGCCTGGTCGAACCTCCCGTGCGGTTCGACCTGTCGGGTCGGCATCGCGTTCAGCTCGCTCAGCGACACCCAGCTGACCGCCGCCAAGGCGGTGATCGAGGCGGCGACCGGTACCGGCACCGACACCGGCAACGACCAGATCACCCAGATCCTGGCCGCCGACGACTACCTCGGCGAGTCCGCCAGCGGCTACGGCAGCGGCAACTACTACCTGGCGTTCCTCGGCACCCCGAGCACGGACGGCACCTGGCAGCTGCACTTCGGCGGTCACCACCTCGCCCTGAACCTCACCTACAAGGACGGGGAGGTCGAGGGCTCCACGCCGTACTTCGTCGGGGTGGAGCCGACCAGCTGGACCGACGACGGCACCACGTACGCACCGCTGTCCGGGATGTACGACGCGATGTCCGCCATGGTCTCCTCGCTGAGCAGCGACGAACTCACGGAGGCGAAGCTCTCCGAGTCGTTCAGCGACGTGCTGCTCGGTCCGGACGACGACGGCGACTTCCCCACGACGAAGGAGGGGCTCGCGGTCGGCGAACTCACCGACGACCAGCAGGAGCTGGTCCTGAACGCCATCGAACCGTGGGTCGACGTGGCGGACGACACCACCGCCGCCTCCGTGCTGAGCACCTACAAGTCGGAACTGGACGAGACCTACATCTCGTACTCCGGCTCGACCGATCTGAGCGCCCAGGGCGACTACGTGCGCATCGACGGACCCGGTGTCTGGATCGAGTTCGTCTGCCAGGACGGCGTGGTGTACTCGGATCAGATCCACTACCACACCGTCTACCGGGACCACACCACCGACTACGGCGGAGAGTTCTCGTTCTGATGAACCGCCGGCCGATCTCACTGTCGCATGCGCTGCGCATGCTGGCCGGGATCGCGGTGACGGTGACGGCGGCGCTGCTTCTGGCAGCGCCGCCCGCCGCCGCCCATCCCATGCCCCACTCGGTGCTGCTGCTCGACGTGCACGAGACGTCGGTGACCGCCGAACTGGAGCTGCCGGTCAGCGACTTCTCCCGGGCCAGCGGTATCGCCCTGGACGACTCCACCACCGCCGAGCAGCTGTCGGCGCGGACCGCCGCGATCCGCCGCTACCTGTCCGCGCATCTGCACCCCACCACCCGCGGGGGCGAGGCATGGACCGTCGCCTTCGGCGCCCTGGCCCTGGGGCGGGCGGAGCAGACCTCCACCGGCACCTACCGCGAGCTGACGGTGCGGGCCACGCTCACCCCGCCCTCCGGCGGGGACCCGCGCCGGTTCGTCCTCGACTACGACGCCGTCGTCCACCAGGTCGTCACCCACACCGTGATGGTCTCCGTCCGGCAGGACTGGGCCGCCGGCCGCGTGGCCGACGCGGGGCAGGACACCGCGACCGAGGTCGGCGTCATCCGCGTCGACACCCGGACCATGACCGTCGCCCCCCTCACCGTCGACCTGGAGAGCGGGAGCGTCTGGAGCGGGACGTACGCCATGTTCCGGCTCGGCGCCGCTCACATTCTCGACGGCACCGATCATCTGCTCTTCCTGCTGATTCTTCTGCTTCCCGCCCCTCTTCGGGTGGCCGGAAAACGCTGGCGGGGAACAGTGGACAACCGGACCGCGATACGGCGAACAGGCCGGACGACTCTCGCTTTCACCGTCGGGCATTCCCTGGCGCTCGCGCTGAGTGCTTTCGGACGTCTCGACATTCCGGCTCAGCCGGTCGAGGTTTTCATCGCCTTCAGTATTCTCGTCGGTGCCGTGCACGCCATGCGCCCGATATTCCCCGGGCGGGAAGCCCTGGTCGCGGGTTTCTTCGGGCTCGGGCACGGCCTGGCCTTCTCGCTCACGCTCGCCGAGATGCACCTCTCCACCACCCAACTGGCCCTCAGCCTCGCGGGATTCAACCTCGGCATCGAAGCCGTGCAACTCGTCCTGGTCCTCCTCGCCCTGCCGGGCCTGATCTGTCTCACCCGGCTGCGCGGGCACTCCGTGCTGCGGGGCGCGTGCGCGGCGCTGACGGCCGGCGCGGCCCTCGGCTGGCTGCTGGACCGGCTCGGCCTGGCCAACCCCGTCGCCCGTGCCGCGGACAGCGCCGGGACGCACACCTCCCAGCTGCTCCTCGTCCTGGTCGCGACGGCCCTGGCGGCCACCCTCCGGTTGATCACCGCCCACCGCCGCGGCCCGGCCCCGGGGAGAGCCACCGGCACCGGCCGTGTGCTCACCGCCCCTCGGCGGCCGTGAGCGGCCGCCGTACCGCCGCGGGTCGTGGTGAGCGCTCGGAGGGTCGGCACGGCCCTGGCGGCCACTCTCCGGTTGCGATCACGCCGACCGCCGCGGCCCGGCCCCGGGGAGTGCCACCGGCACCGGCCGTGTGCTCACCGCCCCTCGGCGGCCCTG
>NZ_JBEXXK010000067.1:0-63957 GCF_040630405.1 Streptomyces sp. NPDC005811 | reverse complement strand
CGTGAGCGGCCGTTGTGGCTGGGGTCGGTGAAGTCGAACATCGGGCACACGCAGGCCGCCGCGGGTGTCGCCGGTGTGATCAAGATGGTGCTGGCCATGAACAACGGCCTGCTGCCGCGCACCCTGCACGCCGACGAGCCCACCACCCGCGTGGACTGGACGGCCGGTGCCGTCGGGCTGGTCCGGGAGAACACCGACTGGCCCCGGTCGGCGGACCGTCCGCGCCGGGCGGGGGTGTCCGCGTTCGGGGTCTCCGGCACCAACGCCCACGTCGTGCTGGAACAGGCCCCGGACGAGGAGACGGCGGACACCGGCGCGCCCGGTGACGCGTCGCAGGTCCTGCGCCTGCCGTCCGGGGCGGTGCCCTGGAGGGTCAGCGGCCGTACCCCCACCGCCCTGCGCGACCAGGCCCGGCGGCTCGCCGACTTCGTGCGGTCCCGCCCGGTGAGCGATCCGGCACACACCGCCGCCGCGCTGCTGACCACCCGGTCCGTGTTCGAGGAGCGCGCGGTGGTGCTCGGCACCGACCACGACGAACTGCTGCGCGGCCTGGACGCGCTGGCCGCCGGTCACGCCCGGCCCGGCCTGGTGACGGGCTCGGCCTCGGGCAGCGGCCGGACCGCTTTCCTCTTCGCCGGACAGGGCTCCCAGCGCCTCGGCATGGGACGGGAACTGCACGCGACGTACGAGGTGTTCGCGGACGCCTTCGACGAGGTGTGCGCCCAGGTCGACACCACCCTCCCACGCCCCTTGCAGGACGTGGTGTTCGGCACGGACGCCGACCTGCTGAACCGCACCGAGTACGCCCAGCCCGCGCTGTTCGCCCTCGAAGTCGCCCTGTACCGGCTCGCCGAGTCCTTCGGCGTACGTCCCGACGTGCTTCTCGGGCACTCCATCGGCGAGCTGGCGGCCGCCCATGTGGCGGGAGTCTGGTCCCTCGCCGACGCCTGCCGGCTGGTGGTGGCCCGCGGCCGGCTGATGCAGGCGCTCCCTGAAGGCGGCGCCATGCTCTCCCTCCAGCTCCCGGAGGCCGAGGTGCTGCCCCTCCTGGAAGGACGCACCGACCGGGTCGGCATCGCCGCCGTCAACGCGCCCCGCGCCACGGTGATCGCCGGCGTCGCCGCCGACGTCGAGGAGATCGCGGAACAGGCCCGGGCGGACGGCCACCGTGCCACCGCCCTCCGGGTGAGTCACGCCTTCCACTCGCCCCTGATGGACCCGATGCTGCGCGACTTCCGGCGTATCGCCGAATCCCTGGAGTTCCACCCGCCGCGCCTGACCGTCGTCTCCGACCTCACGGGCCGCCCGGCCGACCCCGACGACCTGGCCGGTCCCGAGTACTGGGTGCGGCACGTCCGGCACGCGGTCCGCTTCTCCGACGGCGTCCGCGCCCTGGCCGACCTGGGTGTCACCCGCTGCCTGGAACTCGGCCCGGACGGCACCCTGTCCGCCCTCGCGGCGCAGAGCCTGCCGACCCAGGACGAGATGCTCGCCGTTCCGGCCCTGCACAAGGACCAGCCCGGACCCCGCGCCTTCGAGACCGCCCTCGCCGCGCTGCACACCCGCGGCGCCGACGTCGACTGGACCGGCCTCCTCAGCGGCGAGGGCACGGGCTCGGACACGGACACCCCCGCCCCGCCGGCAGCGCTGCCGACCTACGCCTTCCAGCGGCGCCGCGCCTGGCTGCCCGCCGCGGCCTCCGGCGCCGCCGGGATCCGTGCCGCGGGCCTCGGGGCCGCGCGGCACCCGCTGCTCGGTGCCACCGTAGAACTCGCCGACGCCGGTGGCGTGCTCCTCACCGGGCGGCTGTCCGTGCGCTCCCCCTCCTGGCTCGCCGACCTGGAGGAGGCGGGCAGCACGCGGCTGCCCGCGTCCGTCCTCGTCGAACTGGCCGTACGGGCGGGCGACGAGGCCGGCTGTACCGTCCTGGAGACACTGACCCTCCGTGACCCGCTCACGCTGCCCCCGCAGGGCGCGGTACGGATGCAGATCCTGGTCGGAGCCGCCGACGACACGGGCCGCCGTACGGTGACGGTGCACTCCCGCCCGGACGACGACGAGGGCGACCAGCCCTGGCGCTGCCACGCCGAGGGCATCCTCACGACCACCACCACCGCCCGGCCCGCCGCGAACGTGAGGGAGAACGACGTCTGGCCGCCCGAGCAGGCCGAACCCGTCGACGTGGACGAGCTGTACGACCTGCTGGCGCTGCGCGGCCATGTCCGCGGTCCGGCCTTCCGCGGGGTGCGCGCCCTGTGGCGCCGCGGCGGTGAACTCTTCGCCGAACTCGCCGTCCCGGACGAGGCGCGCGAGGCGGACGCCGCCGCGTTCGGCCTCCACCCCGTCCTGCTGGACGCCGCGCTCCAGACCGTCCTGTGGGCCGCGCCCGCGGCGGGCGAGGGCCGTGTCGCGCTGCCGCAGGGCTGGCACGGCGTGACCGTGCACGCCACCGGAGCGGGCGCCGCCAGGCTGCGGGTCACTGGCGCGGGCACCGACCGCGTCGCGCTCACCCTGGCGGACACCCACGGGCGGCCGCTGGCCACCGTCGACTCCGTCTCCCTGGCCTTCTCCGCCGTCTCCGCGCAGGCCGCCGACGGGCGGCCCGACGGGCTGTACGCGCTGGAGTGGGCACCGGTGGCCGATCACACCGCCGACCGGGGCATCGCGGCGGGCGGGGACGGCGACTGGGCGGTGCTCGCCCCGGACGGCGCGACCGTCGCCGCCCAGCTCGCCCGGCAGGGTGTCCCCGTCCGTGTCCACGCGGACCTCACCGCGCTGCGGGCCGCCCTGGACGAGGGCACAGCGGCTCCCACGACCGTGCTGCTGCCGGTCGCCTCCGCCGACCTCCCGGACGACAGCCCGGGTCTCGCCACGGCCGCCCGGGACGCGACCGCCGCCGTCCTGGCCACCCTCCAGGAGTGGCTGGGCGACGAGCGGCTCGACGCATCCCGGCTGGTGGTGCTCACCTGCCACGCCGTGGCGGCCGCGCCCGAGGACCGCGTACGCGATCTCGTCCACGCCCCCGTCTGGGGGCTGGTGCGCACGGCCCAGTCGGAGCACCCCGGCCGCTTCCTCCTCGTCGACCGTGACACGCCCGACTCCCCGCCCCTGCCGGCTCTCCAGGGCGATGAGCCCCAACTCGCCGTCCGCGGCGAGGTGTTCCTGGCGCCCAGGGCCGTGCGCGCGCCGCGTCCCGCCGAAGGAACACCGCCGGCGTTCGGAGCCGAGGGGACCGTGCTGATCACCGGCGGCACCGGCGGGCTGGGAGCCCTGACCGCCCGGCATCTGGTGGCCGGGCACGGCGTACGGCGGCTGCTGCTGGTCAGCCGGTCCGGGGCCGGGGCACCGGGCGCGGCCGGGCTGCGCGACGAACTGACCGCGCTCGGCGCCGACGTCACGGTCGAGGCGTGCGACGTCTCCGACCGCGCCGCGCTGGCCGCCCTCCTCGCCGCCGTCCCGGCCGAGCACCCGGTCACCGCGGTGGTGCACACCGCCGGTGTGCTCGACGACGGCCTGCTCACCTCGCTCACACCGGAGCGCCTGGCCGCGGTCTTCCACGCCAAGGCCACCGCCGCCGCCCATCTGCACGAACTGACCCGGCGGCAGAACCTCTCCGCGTTCGTGATGTTCTCGTCCGCGGCGGGCCTGCTCGGCAATCCCGGCCAGGCCGGCTACGCGGCCGCCAACACCTTCCTCGACGCCCTCGCCCAGCATCGCCGCGCGGCCGGACTCCCGGCGACCTCACTGGCGTGGGGACCGTGGGAGCGGTTCGGCGGCATGACCGCCGCCCTGGATCCCGCCCACACGGCCAGGGCGGCCGCCCAGGGCGTCATCGCCCTCTCCGCCGAGCGGGGCCTGTCCCTGTTCGACGCCGGCCTCGCCGCCGAGCGGGCGCTCCTGCTCGCGATGCGTCTCGACCGGCGCGCCCTGCGCTCGCGCGCCGAAACCGGTGAACTGCCCCCGCTGCTGCGCGGACTGCTGCGCGTCACCGTCCGGCGCGGCGCGGCGGGCGGTGACGGCGAGGGCGGTGGATTCGCCCGAAGGCTCGCCTCCCTGCCCCGCGCCCGGCGGCACCGCGCGGTGGCCGAACTCGTCACCGGCCAGGTCGCCGCGCTCCTCGGGTACGACAGTGCCGACCTCGTCGGCTCCGACAAGCCGTTCAAGGAGCTGGGCTTCGACTCGCTCGCCGCGGTGAACCTGCGCAACCGGCTCGGGCAGGAGACCGGACTGCGTCTGCCCGCCACCCTCGTCTACGACCACCCCACCTCCGCAGCCCTGATCCGGCACCTGGCGACGGAACTGGGCCTGGGCGGGGAGCGGGACGAGGACGAGGACACCCCCGCCCGCCCCGGCACCGCCGGGCCCGACGACGACCCCGTGGTGATCGTCGGCATGGGATGCCGTTTCCCGGGCGGCGCCGACTCGCCCGAGGCACTGTGGCGTCTGGTCGCCGCGGGAGCCGAGGGCCTGGGCCCGTTTCCCACCGACCGGGGCTGGGACCTCGACGCGCTGTACGACCCGGACTCCGACCGCCCCGGCACCACCTATGTCCGCGAAGCCGGATTCCTTCACGACGCGGGCGAGTTCGACGCCGAGCTCTTCGGCATCTCCCCCCGGGAGGCGCTCACCATGGACCCGCAGCAGAGACTGCTGCTGGAGACCACCTGGGAGGTGTTCGAACGGGCCGGGATCGCCCCCACCTCCCTCCAGGGCAGCCGCACCGGCGTGTTCGCGGGCGTGACCTATCACGACTACGCCTCCGGGATGCAGAGCGGGACGGCCGGCAACGTGGCCGCGGGCAGGGTGTCGTACGCCTTCGGTCTGGAGGGCCCCTCGGTGGCGGTGGACACCGCCTGCTCGTCCTCCCTGGTCGCCCTGCACCTGGCGGCGCAGGCCCTGCGCGCCGGCGAGTGCGACCTGGCGCTCGCCGGCGGTGTGGCGGTCATGTCGCAGCCGGACCCCTACCTGGCCTTCAGCCGGGAACGCACCCTGGCCGCCGACGGCCGCTGCAAGCCGTTCTCGGCCGACGCCGACGGCACCAACTGGGCCGAGGGCGTCGCCCTGCTCCTCCTCGAACGGCTCTCCGACGCCCGGCGGCGCGGCCACACCGTCCTCGCCCGGGTCGCCGGCAGCGGCATCAACCAGGACGGCGCCTCCAACGGACTGACCGCCCCCAGCGGACCGGCCCAACAACGCCTGATCCGCCAGGTGCTGCGCTCCGCCGGACTCGCCGCCGCCGACGTGGACGCCGTCGAGGCCCACGGCACGGGCACCCCGCTCGGCGACCCGATCGAGGCACAGGCCCTCCTCGCCACCTACGGGCAGGAGCGTGAGCGGCCCCTGTGGCTGGGCTCGATGAAGGCCAACATCGGTCACACCCAGGCGGCCTCCGGCGCCGGCGGGATCATCAAAATGATCATGGCGATGCGGTACGGCGTCCTGCCCCGCACCCCGCGCACCGGCCCGCCCTCCCCGCACGTCGACTGGTCGTCGGGCGCGGTGGAGCTGCTGCGTGAGGACGTGGCCTGGCCGCCGGGCGACCGACCGCGCCGGGCCGGCGTGTCCTCCTTCGGTATCAGCGGCACCAACGCCCACGTGATCATCGAAGAGCCGCCCCGGGACGGGACCGCCGACGGTACCGACACCCCTGTCGACGGTCGGACCGCCGACGGCACCCGGACCGGGGCTCCGCACGCGCCCGGCGGCATCCCCCTGCCGCTGTCCGCGCGCAGCGCCGAGGCGCTGCGTGGCCAGGCGGCCCGCCTGCACGCGTTCCTGACGGAGGAACCGGCGGCGAGGCTGACGGACGTGGCCCTGTCCCTGGCCACGACCCGCTCCGCCCTGGAACACCGCGCGGTGCTCACCGTCCCCGACCGCGCCACGGCGCTGCGCACCCTGAAGGCGCTGGCGGACGGCACCGAGCCCGACGCCGCGGTCGCCGGCGGCACCGCCCCGACCGGCTCGGCACAGCCCGCCCTCGTCCTCGCCTTCCGGGCCGCCGACGCCGGGTGGACGGCGAGCGCCGCCCCGCTGGCCGACTCCGCGCCCGTGTTCGCCGAGGCCCTGGAGACCTGCGGACGGGCCCTGTCCGGGCTGGTCGACTGGACCCCCGCCGACGTCCTGGCCGGACGCACCGCACCCGACTGGCGGGGCCGGCCGGAGATCGCCGGACCGCTCGGCTGGGCGGTGGCCGTCGCGGTGACCGCGCTGCTGCGCTCGTACGGCATCGAGCCCGCGGCGACGACCGGCCAGGGACACGGCGAGATCGCGGCGGCCTGCGCCGCAGGACTGCTCCCGCTCGAAGCCGGCGCCCGGCTCGCGGTCCACCACGCCCGCACGACGGACGAGCCCGCACCCCCGGTCGGCTTCACGCCCGGCGCCACGCCCTTCTGCTCGGCCGCGACCGGTGGCTGGCTGGACGGGGAGGACACCGGCGCCGACCGGTGGGCCGCCGGTCTGGCGCGGGACGACGGCCGGCCCGAGCAGGCGCTGAGAACGCTGCTGGACAGCGGCCACCGCACACTGGTCGTCCTCAGCGGGCCGGACAGGGCGGGCGAAGCCCCTGACGGCGGCACCGGGCACGACGCGCGTGCGGACCTGCTGCCGCTCACCGGCGAGGACGGGCTCGACCTCGTGCCCCTCCTCGCACAGCTGCACGTGCGGGGCGTCGAGGTCCGGTGGGACACCGTGCTGGCACCCACCGGGGCACGCCGGGTCCCGCTGCCCACGTACGCCTTCCACCGCCGCCCCTACTGGATGGCCGCCGCCCCCCACTCCGCCGCCGGCACCACCACGGGCCCGGCGGACCGGCACCCGCTGCTGGACTCGGTCGTCGAACTGCCCGAGCCGGGCGGGCTCGTGCTGACCGGCACGCTCTCCGGCCCCGCCGCCGCCCCGCAGGCCGTGCCCGCGACGGTGCTCGTCGAACTCGCCCTTCAGGCCGGCGAACGGGTCGGGTGCGACCGCGTCGTCGAACTGACCGCGGCGGATCCCCTGGTCCTGCCCGAACGGGACGAGGTCCGGCTGCGGGTCACGGTCGGTGAGGCGGAGCCGTCGGGGCAGCGCCTCCTGCGCGTGTACTCCCGGCGCGCGGGCGCCCTGCCCGGCACGCCCTGGACGTGCCACGCCCGGGCGGTGCTGGGCCCCGCGGACGGCCCGGCCGCCTTCGACCTGGAGGTCTGGCCGCCCGCCGACGCCGAGCCCGCCGACCCGGCCGGTCTGCCGGTGCAGTCCGGTGAGGGGCTGCTGGGTCTGTGGCGCAGGGGTGACGACCTGTTCGCCGAGGTCGCCCTGACCGCCGAGCAGCGGCCGGAGGGTGCCTCCTTCTGTCTGCACCCGGCGCTGCTGGACACGGCCCTGCGCACCCTCACCCTCGGCGGGGAGGCCCCCGGCGCCGACACGCCGTACCTGCCCGACGCCTGGCACGGGACGACGCTGTACGCCGTCGGCGCCTCGTCGCTGCGGGTCCGGCTGACCCGCACCGGGACCGACACCGTCGCCGTGCAGGCCGCCGACGACACCGGGCGGCCCGTCGCGTCGATCGAGGAGATACGGCTCGGGGCCGTCGACCCGGCACGGCTCACCCGCGCACGCCTTGCACACCACGGTCCGCTGCTCCGGCTCGCATGGCCCGAGATCGGGTGCGCGGCCCCGGCGGAGAAACCCCGCTGGGCGCTCGTCGGACCCGATCCGCTCGGCGCCCGCGCCGCGCTGATGAAGGCGGGTGTCTACACCGAGGCGTACGACAGTCTCACCGCCCTCGCCAAGGCCCTCGACTCCGGGGCGGCCATGCCCGAGGCGGTCCTGACCGGCTGCGTGCCCGGGCCGGCGGACCCGACCGGTGCGGCCGCGGTGCGCGAGGTCGCCGGACTCGTGGGGGAGTGGCTGTCCGACGACCGGTTCGCCGACGTACGGCTCACCGTCCTGACCTCCGGCTCGCTCGCCGACGACGGCACCCGGGCGCCGGACCCGGCGGTCGCCGCCGTCTGGGGCCTGATCCGCTCCGCCCAGTCGGCCGACCCCGACCGGTTGGTGCTGGCCGATCTGGACGGCAAGCGCGCCTCCTGGCGGCTCCTGGCGGCGGCGCTGGCCCTGAGGGAGCCCCAACTGGCCCTGGTCCAGGGCTCGGTACGCGTTCCGCGACTGGCCCCTGTGCCCACCCGCGCCGACGACGGTGTGGGGTTGCTGCCCGTCGACCCGCAGGGGACCGTCCTGGTCACCGGAGCCGACCGCGCCGTCGGCGCCGAGATCGCGCGGCACCTGGTGGACCGATGGGACGTGCGCCGCCTGCTGCTCGCCGCCCCGGGCCGGGCGGACGAACTCGTCCGGCTCGAGGCGGAACTGACCGAGCGCGGTGCCGAGGTGACCGTCGCCGCGTACGACCCGGCCTCCCCGGGGGCACCGGCCGCGTTCCTTGCCGCGCTGCCGGCCGGGCACCCGTTGACCGCCGTCGTGCACGCGGCCCAGGTGCCGCAGCGCCGCGAGGAGGACGGCGCGGACGCGGAGCCGATGCTGGAGGCGGAGCTGAGGGCGGCCCTGCACCTCGCGGAGCTGACCGCGCCCGGCCGGACCGGCCCCGCCGCGGTGCCCCTGGTCCTCCTCTCGTCCGCCGCCGGCACCCTGGGGGCCGCGGGGCGGGACGACGAGGCCGCCCTGGGCGCCTTTCTCGACGCGCTCGCCCGGCGCCGCCATGCCGAGGGACTGCCGGGGCTGTCGGTGGCCTGGGGCCCCTGGGACGGCCAGGACCGGGCCGCGGGCGCGGCGCCGAAGGGGGTCGGACTGCTGTCCGCGGCCGCCTGCCGGGACCTGTTCGACGCCGCCTGCGCAGCGGACGCCCCCACCGCCGTCCTGCTCCGTCCGGACACCGGGACGCTCCGCGGCCGGTCGGGTGACGCGAGCCTGCCGGCCCCGCTGCGGGGCCTGGCCGGACCACCGGCGCGACGCCGGGCCGGCCGGCCGGGGGACGCGGGCGCCCTCAGCATGCTCCGGCGCCGCCTCGCCGCGCTGACCGACGCGGAGCGCGACGCCGTCCTCATGGACCTCGTGCGCGCCGATGTCGCGGCGGTGCTCGACTACGCCTCGCCCGAAGCCGTCGAGGACACCCGTGCCTTCCGCGACATCGGCCTCAACTCGCTCACCGCCTTCGCCCTGCGGAACCGGCTGCGCGAGACCACGGGGCTCCGGCTGCCCGCCGCGCTGCTGTTCGAGGCCGACACGCCCGTACTGCTGGTGTCGCGCCTCAAAGACGAACTGCTGACGACAACCAAGGAGAACAACCACAGATGAAGACCAACGGCGTCTATGTCGACACGGTCGGGGTGTACATCCCGGAGCAGCGGGTGACCGTCGAGGAGGCCGTCGAGCAGGGTCTCTACGACGAGTTCTCCATCCAGTACGCCACCGGCCTCACCACCGCCTACATCGCCGGCGACCTGCCCGCGCTGGACATGGCCGTACGCGCCGCCCGGAACGCGTTCCGCCGGTCCGGCAACGAGATCGACGACCTCGACTTCCATGTGCACTGCACCGCTGTCCAGCACGGCCCCGAGGGCTTCTACCCGCCCGGGTACGTGCTGCGGGAGCTCGGTGCGAGCGGAGTGGCGAGCACGGACGTGCGACAGCACTCCAACGGGCTGCTGGCCGGGATCGAGGTCGCCGTCGGACAACTGACGGGCGCCGCGGGCGCCGAGACCGCGCTGGTGACGGCCGCGGAGAACTTCACCAGCCCGCAGATCGACCGGTGGCGCGGCTTCGGCACCGGCTTCACCGCCAGCGACGGCGGCGCCGCCGTCCTGCTCAGCGGTGAGAGCGGGTTCGCGGCGCTGCGGGCGGTGAACTCCGGCACCATGCCGGAGCTGGAGCAGTGGCACCGCGGGGAGGAGTCGCTGCTGCCGTTCCGCGGGGAGGAGCGCAAGGCCTCCGGCACGCTGGACCTGCTGATGTACTTCAACCAGCACGTGATGCCGCTCGACAAGTGCATGGAGATGATCAGGGACTTCGAGCTGGATCTGGTGCACCGCTCGCTGGTCGACGCCGGGCTCAACGCGTCGGACCTGCGCTGGGTGGTCGCCGCGAACAGCGACTCCCTCATGGTCGAGCAGACGAAGATGCAGCCGCTGGGTCTGCCGATGTCGCGCTCCACCGCCCACTTCGGCAAGGAGTACGGGCACATGGGCGCCTGTGACATGGCGGTCTCCCTCAACCACCTGCTCGTCAACGGGCTGGTGTCGCCGGGCGACAACATCCTCATGACGACGTCGGCGGCCGGCTGGGTCTCCACCTCGGCCGTGCTGACCGTTCTGGAGATCCCGGACTGGGCCCAGGCCTGACGCAGAAGGACCCGGCACCACGCGGACGTGGTGCCGGGTCCTCCGGGAAGGTCACGCGTCCCGGTCACGCGTCCCGGTTGCGCAGCACGAGGTACCCGCCGAGCACCGCCGCGGCCACCCACAGCAGCATGATGACCAGACCGCCGCCCGGCCCGTAGGGCACGTCCGACCTCGGCACCACCCGCGCCATCGCCTCACCGGCCTGGTCGGGAAGGTAGTGCGCCACCTTCTTCGCGCCCGGCACCGAGGCGAGGATCTGGGTGACGAGGAAGAAGAACGGCATCAGGATGCCCATGGACAGCATGGAGCTGCGCAGCATGGTGGCCACGCCCATCGAGAACACGGCCATCAGCGTCATGTAGAGCCCCGCGCCCAGGGTCGCGCGGAGCACGTTGTGCGCGCCGATGGTGGTGCTGTGCGACCCGAGCACGGCCTGCCCGGCGAAGAAGGTCACGAAGCTGGTGGCGATGCTGACGACGAGGGCGGCCCCCGCCGCCACCGTCACCTTGCCGGCGTAGAGGAGGCCGCGCCGCGGCACCGCCGCCAGCGAGTTGCGGATCGCGCCGGTGCTGTACTCGCCGCCGATGACCATGACCCCGAACGCGATCAACGCCAGCTGGCCGAGGAGGCCGCCGGTGAAGCTGGTCCCGGCGGCGTCGAAGGCGAGCTTGTCCTGCTCCGAGAGGTCGTCGTAGTTGGCGTTGGAGAGCGCGCTCACCAGCGTGCCGAAGGCCACGGTCACGGCGAACGCGGCGAACAGGGTCCACCCCGTGGAGCGGACGGTGGTGAGTTTGGCCCACTCGGAGCGCAGGGTCGCGGTGGGTGCGGACATGGGTCAGGACTCCGTTCCGGTGGTCTTCGGCGTGTTCTCGCCGGCGCTCGACGCGCCGTCGGCGGCGGGCGCGCCCGTGCGGTACTCGGCCGCCTCACCGGTCAGGGCGATGAACGCCTCTTCCAGCGAGGCGTGCTGCGGGCTCAGTTCGTGCAGCAGGACGCTGTGCTCCAGGGCCAGCTCACCGAGCCGCTCCGCCGGGGTCCCGGTCACCTCGAAGGCCCCCGCGGCGTTCTCGGTGGCCGTGATGCCGGCCGCCTCGAGGACGTCCCGCAGCTTCTCCGGCTCGGGGGTGCGGATCCGTACGGACGAACGGGAGTTGTGGTCGATGAACTCCTGCATGCCGGTGTCGGCGAGCAGCCTGCCGCGGCCGATGACGACCAGGTGATCGGCGGTCAGCGCCATCTCGCTCATCAGATGGCTGGAGACGAACACCGTGCGGCCTTCCGACGCGAGCCGTTTCATCAGGGTCCGGATCCAGTGGATGCCTTCGGGGTCGAGTCCGTTGACCGGCTCGTCCAGCATCACGATCTCCGGATCACCGAGCAGCGCCGCGGCGATACCGAGCCGCTGCCCCATGCCCAGCGAGAAGCCCTTGGGCCGCTTCGTGGCCACCGCGCCGAGCCCGACCTCCTCGAGCACCTCGTCGACCCGTGACAGCGGTATGTCGTTGCTGAGGGCCAGACACCTGAGGTTCTGGTACGCGCTCCGGCCGCCGTGCATCGCCTTTGCGTCGAGCAGGGCGCCGATGCGGCGCAGCGGTTGCCTCAGCCGGGCGTAGGGCTCGCCGTCGATGAGGACCCGGCCGCCCGTGGGGCGGTCCAGACCGAGCATCATCCGCATCGTGGTGGACTTGCCCGCTCCGTTGGGGCCGAGGAAACCGGTGACACAGCCTGGCCGGACGGTGAAGGTGAGGTCGTCGACCACCACCTTCTCGCCGTACCGCTTGGTCACTCCTGCAAGCTCGATCATGTGGTCCACGCTAGGCGGAGCCACCGCCTCCAACCGGTACCGATGGGGATTTGTCTAGGGGTTCTCCCAGACTGCGGCGCGGTCATCGCGAGGGAAGCGCCGTCAGGTCCCGCGACGGGGCGGTGTAGTACGGCAGATACGCGTCGAGCAGCGCGCCCAGATACTCCGGATCCGCGAACGCGGCACGGAAGTCCGGCACCAACTGCCGAAGGCGTCCGACGGCCGCCCGCGTGACGGCTGTCGGGCCGGGGCGGAGCACACGGTGGGCCGTGACACCGAGACGGTCCTCGATGGCCGCCACGATCGCCTCCACCGGCTGCGGGACGCCCGAAGCCACGTTCACCACCTCGCCGGACACGCCGTCCGCCAGCAGCCTGTCGACCGCGTGCACGAGATCCCGTACGTCCAGCAGGTCCCGGTGGGCTCCCTGATGGACCGTCACCCGGCCCTCCGAGACATGCCGTACGAGGGTCGGCAGCAGTTGGTGCGGCCTCTGATGGTGGCCCACCGCGTGGCTCACCCGCAGGATCAGGTGGTCGACGCCCGAGGAACGCACGACGCTCTCCAGCGCCAGCTTGTGCCGGCCGTACGTGGTCGGTGGCCGCAGGGGGCCGGCCTCGCTCACCGCCTCGTCCGTGAAGCCGTACATGGAGAAGGAGGCGGTGGAGAGGAACAGCAGCCTGCGGCCGGCCGTCCGGCACTCCTCCAGGACCTCGTAGAGGAGCCCGGCCTCACGGTCGTACTCGGAGGGTGCCGTGGTGGCCGTGCTGGAGACCCCGGAGGCGATCGCGGTCACGTCGGGGAAACGGTCCCCGAAGGCCTCACCCAGGTTGCGGGCCAGGAAACCGTCACCGATGATCCGCACCGCCGGCCCCCTCCCCGGCGGCGACCGCCGTGGCTCCGCCGACGCCCGCCAGGGGCAGGCCGGGGGAGATCCCCGCGACGCTGCGCAGGGCCGCGACCAGCGTCCTCGCCTGCACATTCACGTAGTGGCTGTACTTCAGCAGCTCCCCGAGCTGGCGCAGGGTCACCCAGCGGTAGTCGCCGGGGACCTCGGCGGGCACGCCGTCGTCCACCTCGATGATCAGGTACCGGTTCTGCGCGTTCAGGAACCGGCCGCCCTCCTCGGAGAGCACCGTGTCGAACAGCACCTGCTCCGGACGGGCCTCCGTGACCAGGTCGAGGAAGCGGGGGTGGGCCGACACCGGCAGATGGGCGTAGTTCTCGGGGGTGCACTGCACGGTGGGGCCGAGTTCGACCACGTCGAGATAGCCCGGTTCCACCCGGGCGTGCACCAGACAGTGCGGCACGCCGTCGATCCGGCGCACCAGCATCGCCACCACGCCGATGCCGTGCGGTTCGAGCAGCGGCTGCGACCAGGAGGTCACCTCACGCGAGTTGGACAGGACGTCCACCGGCACGATGCTGAAGAACAGGCCCCGTTCGTGGGAGATGCGGTCCTCCGCGCGGAACCAGTCGCGTCCCTCGACCTCGCTCAGGGGCAACAGGGAGGCGCTGACCTCGCGTTCGCTCTGCTGTGTGGTGATCCAGCTGCGGATCGCCACGTCCGAGTGGACGCCGGTGGCCGGTCCGGCGCCGTGGTGCCAGTCCGGCAGGCAGGAGAGCACCGTGCGCGCGTCCATGTTGACCAGGTTCTCGTAGTGCAGCAGCGCGTTGACCTGACGCAGTGTCAACCAGCAGAAGTCCTCGCCCGCCTCCACCTGCGGACCCACCTCCACGATCATGTTGCGGTTGCGTTTGCAGAAGAACCACGAGCCCTGCTCGGACTGGAGGACATCGGCCAGCACCCGACGGCCTTCCGCCTCCGGCTCCCGGAAGCAGTCCAGATAGGGCACCGACGCACCACCGTGCACCCTGGTGTAGTTGCTCCTGGTGGCCTGCACCGTCGGCGACAGCTGCACCCCGTTGACATTGCCCGGCTCGGACTTGGCCTGCATCAGGCAGTGCAGCACCCCGTTGGTCTCGCGGACCGCGAGACCGAGGATGCCTATCTCCGGCTGCCTGATGATCGGCTGGGTCCACTCCGGCACCGGACCGAAGTCGGTGCGCACCCGCATACCGCGCACGGTGAAGAACCGCCCGCTGCGATGCGCCAGATCGCCGGTGTCCGGGACGAAGTCCCAGCCGGACATGTCGGCGAAGGTGCTGCGGCGCACCCGCTGGCTGTGGGTGCGGCGGCGCTGGTCGAACCAGTCGAAGAACTCGACGTCGGACATCACCTCGCCCCCGACGGCCGTCGCGGAGAGGGCCAGCCGGGCGGCGAGGACCGCGTCGGTGTCGGGCTCGGGACCGGTCGTGTTGAGCTGGGGCATCGCTGCCTCTCCATCGGATCGTCATCGGATCGAGGCGCCCCCGGCAACTGCCTGGGGGCCTGTGGAGCCAGGGGCCGACGCGGGGGCGTCAGATGCCGGGGCGGACCGTCACCCCGGGTGCCGGACCGCGGCCCGGCCGGTCGGCTCGACGGGGCCCGGCCCGTCACCGGACCGGCGCGCGGCGGGCGCCAGCGCGGTCAGCACCAGCCCGTCAGCGACCAGCCATCGGCCGGTGAGCCCGGCGCCGCCCACCGGAGCCGAGAATTCCGGGGGAATCGGCACGAGCAGCCCGACCTCGAACGTGCCGCACGCCGCGCCGGCGACGTCCCGCTCCCGGGTGAAGCGCAGCCGCGCCTCCTCGAACCCCAGCGGTCGGCGGGCGAGCGGGAACCACACCTTGTAGACGGATTCCTTGGCGCTGAACAGCAGCCGGTCCCAGGGCACTTCCGGTGCCGTCCGCCCGTGCCGGGCGAGGTCGTCGCGCTCCTCGGGCAGCGACACCGCCTCCAGCACACCGTCCGGCAGCCGGGCCGCCGTCTCGGCGTCGACGCCCAGCGCCGCCAGATCGGTGGCGCGGGCGACCGCCGCCACCCGGTAGCCCTCGCAGTGGGACAGCGCGCCGACCACTCCGGCGGGCCAGCCGGGCTCTCCCCGCGGACCGGGCAGCAGCGGTTGCGCCGCGAGTCCCAGCGCGGCCAGCGACAGACGGGCGCAGCGCCGCCCGGTGGCGAACTCTCGCCGGCGCTTGTCCACGGCCCGCGCCACCACCGCCTCCTCCTCCGCGAACAGCGGAGGTGTGGTCAACTCCCCCCGCACCTCGGTCACTTCGACCGTGTCCGGCAGCAGGCGGCGCATCAGCGACGTCATCGGGCACCTCGCCGGGGCAGTATCTCGCGCAGCAACGGATCGGGCATGCCGCGGGCCTGCCACTCGCGCGGGTACCCCAGTGACACCTCGCGGTGCGGTACCCCGTCGTGCCAGGTGGTGCGGGGGATGTGCAGATGGCCGTAGACGACGGTGGCCGCCCGGTAGCGCCGGTGCCAGTCGTGGGTGGCGGTGGTCCCGCACCACAGCGCGAACTCCGGGTACCGCAGGATGCGGGTGGGCTCGCGGACCAGCGGGAAGTGGTTCACCAGCACGGTCGGCAGATCGGGCGGACAGGCGTCCAGCCGCCCGCGGGTGTACGCCACCCGGGCCCGGCACCAGGCCGCGCGGTCCGGGTAGGGGTCGCTGTGCAGCAGGAACTCGTCGGTCGCGACCACCCCCGCCTTCTCCGCCCGGGCCAGCCCATCGGCGGTGCCGGTGGCGCCCGGCGGCAGGAAGGAGTAGTCGTACAGCAGGAACAGCGGCGCGATCACCACCGGCCCGTCCGGTCCGGGCCACTGGACGTACGGGTCCTCCGGGGTCAGCACGCCCAGCGACCGGCACAGTTCGACCAGGCTGCGATAGCGGGCCTCGCCGCGCAGGGGCACCGGATCGTCGGGGTGCGTCCACAGCTCGTGGTTGCCCGGTACCCACACCACGGTCGAGAACCGCTCCGCGAGCAGCCGCAGCACCCACTCGACGTCCGCCGTCAGCTCCCCGATGTCCCCCGCGACGATCAGCCAGTCGGAGGGATCGGACGGGCGCAGCCGCCGCACGACGGCACGGTTCTGCTCATAGGCGACGTGCAGGTCACTGACCGCGTAGAGCCTGCCGCCCGGCACATGGCTCACCGTTGTGCTGCCTCGCCCGTCACGGGCCGCGGATCGGTGGTGGTGGGCATGGGAGCTCCTTGCTGGCGGTCCGGCGCCTCGGATGCGCGTCCGGCGCTCAGCTTTATGCCACCCTCCTCTCCCGCCGCACAACGCTCAGCCGCCCCACGGGCCCAACTACGGGGGAAACGACCAGACTTCCCGCCGCCGGGGCCGGCACGGGCCGGACGTGCCCGATAGTGGCGACACACCCCCTGAGGAGCACGCCCGTGATCCGGAGCGACGCAATCCACTGACAGAGGACGGACGAACAGCGTGAGTGCTTTCCCCGCAGACGACGGCCTGTGGTGCCGGAGGTTCGACCCGGCCCCCGAGGCCGCCCACCGCCTGGTCTGCTTCCCCCACGCCGGCGGCTCGGCCAGCTACTACCGGCCCGTGGCCACCGCGCTCAGCCCGCGCGTCGATGTCGTCGCCGTGCAGTACCCGGGCCGTCAGGACCGGCGCAACGAGCCGCTGATCGACGACATCGGCACCCTGGCGGACCAGGTGCACCAGGCGCTGCGCGGCTGGGACGACCGCCCGCTGACCTTCTTCGGGCACAGCATGGGCGCGCTCGTCGCCTTCGAGGTCGCCCGGCGGTTCGAACGGGAGGGCGGCGGCCCGGTACGGCTCTTCGCCTCGGGCCGGCGTGCCCCTTCCCGTCACCGCGACGAGAACGTCCACCGCCGTGACGACGACGGCATCATCGCCGAGGTCAAGTCGATGAGCGGCACCGACGACCGGCTGCTGGGGGACGAGGAACTGATCCGCATGATCCTCCCGGCGCTCCGCGGCGACTACCGGGCCGTGGAGACCTACCGGTCCGCTCCCGGCGCCACGGTGGAGTGCCCGGTCACCGCGCTCGTCGGCGACAGCGACCCCAAGACGTCCGTCGACGAGGCCCAGGACTGGGAGAAGCACACCACCGCGGACTTCGACCTGCGCATCATGCCGGGCGGCCACTTCTACCTCAACAGCCGTGCCGCGGACGTGCTGAAGGCGCTCGACGACCACTTCACCGCACGGACCGCGCTCCAGGACACCTGACCGGCGTTCCCCCTGCGAGCGGCCGCCCGTCGCCCACCACCCGCCGCGCGGTCAGGCCGCTCCCTGCGGGCGGATCGTTTCGGCGGGCGGACCCGACGGGCCCGTCGGGTCCAGCAGGACCGCTTCCTCGAGGGCGCTCGCGAGCCCGGAACGGCCCGACGTGGACATCTTGCGGTAGCAGCTCGTCAGATGTTTCTCCACGGCCCGCCGGGAGACACCGAGGGTGTCCGCGATGGCCTGGTTGGTCAGACCCTCCACGGCCATCCGCGCCACCATCCGCTCCGCCGCCGTCAGCCGCCCCCGCGTCGGGACACCGGCCGCCGCCGGTCCCAGCAGCTCCTGCGCGCGAGCCGCGATCCGCGACGCGCCGCACTCCACGGCCAGCTCGTACGACGTGCGCAGCGCCGCCTCCGCCTCCGCGGCATGGCGGGGCGCCACCGCCTCCGCGAGCCGCAGCAGAACCGACGCCCTCGTGAGGAGATCGGAGGAGCCCTCCAGCACCCCGGCGGCCTCCCGCAGCAGCCTCGGTGCCGAGGCCGCGCCCGTCACGGCCGCCTGGAGCGCCAGCGCGCGGCCGAGCCCCGAGGGGGCACCCCAGGCCCGTGCCTGTTCGAGATGCCGCTCGCACACCTGCTCGGCTCGCTCGGCCTCGCCCGCACAGTGCAAGGCGCGCGCCGCCCAGTACGCCGCCGGCGCCAGCACCGGATTGCGCCAGCCGGTGCGATCCAGGGCGTACTCGGCGTCGAGGAAGTACTCCACGGCCATGGCCGGCTCGTGCCGCCGTTCCGCCTGCATGCCCCGCACCATGGTGAGCAGCCCGGTCAGCACACAGTTCTCGTGCACCGCGCGGATCCGTTCCGGCAGCCCGTCGAGCAGTTCCGCCTCGCGGGTGCGCAGCGCCACCATGACCAGGGCGATGATCGAGAGCGTGCTCGCCTCCTCGGTTCCGATCACCGAGCAGGCTCGCACCGCCCGTTCCCGCGCGGCCGTCAGCCTGCCCTGGGCGAGCAGGACCAGCGCCTGCTCACTGAGCACCACCGACTGTTCCAGCAGACCGCCCCGGCGCTCCGCGTCGGCCAGGGCCGTGTCCAGCCAGGGCATCAGTCCGGCGGTCGAGTCGACGGTGACCGAGACCGGCACCACCAGCGGCAGCATGGTGTGCACATGGGCCGCGCGCGCCGGCTCGTGTTCCCGTACCCGGGCCGCGAGCGTCCTGATCTGCGCGGCGGGCAGCGCGGCGGACACCGTCAGGGTGTACAGCAGAGCCACCAGCAACTCCCGCTGGCCCGCGTGCGACATGTCCGGCCGCCGGCCCAGTCCGGTCAGCCGGTCCGCGGCCGACGCGAGCACCGACGGATCGATGTCGCAGAGATGGTGCAGCCGGGCCTCCAGCAGCGGTTGCAGCGACTGCCGGCCGGTCGTCCGTGCCTCTGCGGCGGTCAGCTCCTGCGCCGTCTGCCGCATCACGTCCCCCAGCGACAGCAGCGTGGCACCGGTCGCCACCGGGGTCAGCGTCAGCAGCGCCTCGGCCCGGGCCCGGGCGCCGGTCAGGAGCGGGAACGCCTGGGTGATGTGCCGGACCGCCACCGACGGTGCGAAACTGCGCTCCACCGTCGCCAGTTCCACGAGCAACAGGGCACGCTCCTCGCTGTGCGGTGGTACGTCGCGCAGCGCCCGGCGCAGATAACGCGCCGCCGTCTCCGGGGCCCCGCGCAGCGTGGCCGCCTCGGCGGCGCTGCGCAGCGCCGTCATCGAGTCGTCGTCCAGCGGGGCGGTGGTGGCGAGGAGATGGCCGGCCACCCGCTCGGGCGTACTGCCCCGGTAACGCAGCAGTGCGGCGGCCCTCAGATGCAGCCGGTTGCGTTCGCCCGGTGGCGTGGAGTCCTCGATCACCTCGTGCACCGCCCGATGGGCCAGTCCGAGAGTGGTGCCCCGACGGACGAGCAGTGTCAGCCGGCGCAGCCGCCAGAGACTGGCCTCCCGGTCCACCCGGTCGAGACCGGCCAGTTCACCCACCACCTCCGGATCGGCCTCGTCCCCGAGGACCTGCAACGCGCGAGCCGCGGTCAGCACGGACGGCGGCTGTTCCCGAAGACACAGCAGCAGCCGCCGGCGCAGGGCCGGCGGCACCAGCGTGGCCACCTTCGGCGCCTCGGCCGCCACCGGGGCGATGCCGCGGGATTGACATTCCTGGAGAAGCGAGACCAGGTGCAGCGGATTCCCGCGCGTGGCGTCGTGACACGCGGCGGTGAACTCGGCGTCGGCCGCCACACCCAGGCGCTCCAGGATCAGGGCGTCCACCGACGCCGTGCCGAGCGGGGCCGGGAACAGGGTGTGCTCGGCGGCGGCGACCGGACGGACACCGGGCGGCTCCGCCGCGGGTTCTCCCTCGCAGACGGTCGCGGCGACCAGGATTCCCCGATGGGGCACCTGGTGCGCCAACTGGTCCAGCCAGTCCAGCGTGCCCTCGTCCGCCCAGTGAAGATCGTCGATGAGCAGGACCGGGGTGCGGTCCTGGCTCATGTTCTCCACCATGGACAGCAGAGCGCGGACCGTCGTCGCCGAATGCTGCCGGGGCGACTCGGGGTCGCCCTGGAGGAAGGCGAGCGCGGGCCGGGCGGGCCCCGAGCACCATCTGCCGACGAACGCACCCGACTTGAGCACCGGTTCCAGCAGTTGGCGGGTGACACCCAAGGAGAAGGAACGCTCCGAGGGAGCCGCATAGGCACGCATCACCAGGGGGCGGCCGGGCGCCGCGGAGCCGGCCACCGGGCCGGTGGCCAGGCCCGCGGCGAGTTCACCGATCTCCGACAGGACGGCCGACTTGCCGATTCCGGGCGGACCGCTGATCACGACCATGGATCCATTGCCGTGCGCGGCGAGCCGGAGAGCCTCGGCCGCCTCTTGCAGTTCGTTCTGCCGCTCGAGCAGCATGCCAGCGGCCTCCTTGCGCGGTGTGGTTGAGCCTGGGAGCAGTGCGGGGTGTTTCGGGTGCGCGGCGTCATGGGCCCCTGGAAGGGCCGCCGTCCTGGGTCTCGGGTGCCGGAGACGCGCTGTCGGCCCGTCGCCCCTGGCGCGATCCGGCCGCCTCCCGGGCGACGACGGCCTGGACGAAACGCCGGGAGGCCAGGTCGGGCCCGAGCCCGCGCAGCGCGCGGTCGGTCAGCCGTGTCGTCTGCGGCGCCGGAGAGCCGAAACCACGGCGCAGATCGGTCCAGGCCCGGGCGGAGCCGGTACCCCACCGCTCGGCCAGCCGCGCCTCCTCGGCGAAGAGCTCCGCAGCCCGACCGGTGTCACCACAGCCCAGGTGGGCCAGGGCGGCCAGGGAGCGCCAGGCCACCAGTCCGGGGTTGGACCACCCACGTGCCGCCGTACGCCGACCGCACTCCTCGGCCTCGGCCAGCGCCTGCCGGGGGCGCCCCTGGCAGAGGTACAACTGTGCGCGGGCGTAGAGCAGATGGATCCAGGTTCCGCTCTCGTCCGCACCGGGCGGCAGCTCCTCACCGGCCAGCCGGCCGGCCTCCGCGTAGCGTTCCCGCGCCACGAGCAGGCGGATCTCCATCGCCCGGAGCAGGGGGAGCCGTCGGGGACCCCACACCTCGGCCGGTGCCAGGGAACGGCACGAGCTGAGGTCGTGCACGGCCGTGTCCGGGGCGCCGGCCTGCAGATTCAGCTGGGCGCGCAGCAGCCGTCCCCACCCCACGAGGGCGGGGCTGTGGCGACGTCCGGCCTCGGCGAGCGCCACGTCCAGCGCGTCGCGAGCGGCGTCGTGGGCGTCCGCGACGGACAACGCCCAGCAGGCGGTGAACCGGGGGGACAGCGCCTCGTCGAGCGGCTCCCGCAAGGCCTCCAGGGAGATCTCGCGCACCGCGGCCGCGTCGTGTCCCCGCGCTGTCTGCCGCCACGCCTTCACCGCGAGCAGGGCCGCACGGGTGTCCGGACCCGGCTCGGGCCCGGCAGCCGTCCAGGCCCCGTGTGCCGTGGACGGCCCGGGGCGCAGGACGTCCGTCGGCCGGCTCGGGGAGCCCACCGGGGGGACACCCGTCGGCCCCACGCCGTACCGCACGCGGAACCGGGCCGACCCGGTGAGCATGGGATGGGGTTCGCCGCGGCTGAGCAGGAGGTCCGTGGCGGCGGCGCGTACCTGCCGACGGACCTGCGACGCGGACAACAGCTCCGCGATCCTGCGGTCCGACGCCTCGGGCGCGATCACCGCGTACGCCTCGGCGACCTCCAGGAGTACTTCGGCGCGCTCCGCCAGGTGCAGCGGCTCGCGCAGCGTCCGCTCCAGCAGTTCCGCCGCCTCGGCGTGCCGACCGCGACCGAGCAGGGTGCGGGAGGCGCGGCGCAACACCGGCGGAACCCAGGGCTCACCCAGCGGCACGGTGTTCAGGAGCAGACCGGCCAGCGCCTCCTCGTCGGCGTCACAGCGGTGCGCCCAGCGGGCCGCCTGCGCGTGCAGCCGCTTACGCTCGTCGCCGTCCACGCCGGTCAGCAGCCCGGCCGTGCAGCCGGTCATCCGCAGCTGCGGCGGATCATCCGGGTGGATGAGATCGTGCACCCGCAACGTCCTCACGGCGCACGACAGTTCGGTGTCGGCCAGGCTTACGAGGGCCGCGACCCGGTCCAGCGGGAGCAGCCCGCGGCAGACGGCGAGACCCTGGATCAGCGCGAGCGGTCCGGCGCTCAGCTTCGCGGCCGACTCGGTGGCCCGGTCCCTGTCCGCGGTCGCGATCTGCTGGGAGAGCGCCGTCCGCAGGCCGACGGCGGACACCAGGGCGGGCTCGCGGCGCAGTGTGTCCAGGGCCCGCAGCATCACCCAGGGCCTGCCACGTGTCAGCGGGAAGACGCCTTCCCACCAGGTGCCGTCGGACGCCTCCGGGACGGGCAGTGCCGCCGCGGTGCACATGGCGTGGAATTCCGGCACACCCAGCGGCCCCAGTTCGAGCGACAGCCCGCGGCTGTCCGGGAAGGCGGCCGCCTGGTCCAGGAGCCCCGCGCAGGCGTCGGGGAACTCGCCGTCGGCGCTGGTGACCGACAGCAGCACCCCGAGCGGCGCCGACGCCAGCCGCCGCAGGAGCCCCGAGATCACCTGTACCGACTCCGGGTCCGCCCACTGGACGTCGTCCAGGGCGAGGAGTGTCGGCCGGCTCGTGGCCAGGAGGTAGCGGCACCACCCCTGCACCGAGTCCTCCGTGGGCGGCTCCGCGGCGAGGGCCGGGCCGCCCGCCGCGGACCGGATCGACCGCAGCTGTCGTACGAAGGCATACGGGGCGGGCGGCGACGGGGCCGTGCCCACCGCGGTGAGCACCTGGACACCGGAGACCCGGGCGAGGGACATGCCCCGCCGCAGCAGGCGGCTGCGTCCGGCGCCCGGGACACCGTGGACCACCGTCACACCGGGGTGTCCGACGGCCAGCCGGTTCGTCATACGGATCAGCGCCGCTTGTTCGGCCTGCCGTCCGTACAGCGGTGTGAAGCCGTCCAGCGGGGCCACCTGAGCCAGGAAGGGCTTTCGAGGTGTCGTCAGGCGGTCCGGCGGGCTGCTCACAGCTCCCCCTCACGGGTCCGGGTCGCACGGGGCCGGGAAGGGGCCCGCAGGACGTCCGGGAGCTCCTCCCGGCCGCTCACGCCGAGCTTCTGGTAGGTGTGGGTCAGGTGCAGTTCGACCGTGCGCCGCGTGATGTAGAGCGCTTCCGCTATCTCCCGGTTGGAGCGGCCGGCCATCGCGAGGGCGGCGACCCGGCGCTCCCGCGCCGTCAGCGCGTCGTCGGGGAGGTTGGTGAGCCGACGGGGCCGCCCGCCCGCCTCGGTGAACCGGAGCCGGATGCCTTCGGCGGCGTTGCCCGCCCCGCACCCGGTCATGAGGTCCAGCGCGGTCCGGAGCCGGGGCCGGGCGGCCAGGGGGTCGCCGTCGTCGAGCAGGGCGGAGCCCAGGGCGTACTCGGCGCGCGCCCGCAGCAACCGGGCGGGGGATTCCGCCAGCCGCGCGCAGGCGTCGTCGAGGAGCCGGTGCCCCGCGCGGCCCGGCGTGGCCAGGCCGCGGGCCAGCAGGATCAGTCCGGCGCCGCGCGGGGTGTCGGAGCGGGCGCCGTGCGCGCCGCCCTGGGACGCCACCTGGCGGGCCTCGGCCGGGCGGCCCAGTTCCGTCAGCAGATCTGCCGCCTCCAGCCACCACGGCAGCACCAGCGGGGACTCGGCGCCGTCCGGGCCCAGGGCCCGGCCGCTGGCGCGCAGCGCGATCAGCGCGCCGCGCAGGTCGCCCCGGGACCGTCGCACGGCGGCCGTCGCCCAGTAGTACACGGGGTGGATGTAGGAGAGCCGCCGCAGTTCCGCGGAGTCGACCTGCGAAAGGACGGCCGCGGCGGCGGCCATGGTGCCGCGCTGGGCGAGTACGTAGGCGAAGACGGCGGCCGATGTGACGGCGGGGCCCTCGCGCCGGCGTTCGAGTTCCAGGGCGTGCCGGCTGTCCCGCTCCGCCGCGGGCAGGTCTCCTGTCGCGCTCAGTACCAGGGCCCGGACCGTGAGGGCGTGGATCCGGCTGGGGTCGAGTTCCCCCCGGAGCGGGTTGCCGAGGAGCCGGTCGAGTGTCTCGAGTGCCGTGGTGTTGTCGTCGGTGAGGTTGGTGACGACCGCGGAGGCGATCAGGGACAGATCACCCAAAGGCGTGCTGGGGCCCTCGACCGCGGGGAGGCGGGGGGGCTCGTCCACGGGGCGGCCGCTGAGGACCGACAGCGTGGCGCGGGCGAGCCGCAGCCGGCGGTCGCCGGGGCTGTTGCCGGCGGGCTCGCCGCACACCCGGGAACGCTCCCTGACCCAGTGCATGGTCTCGGGGCCCAGCGCACCGGTGAGCAGCAGGGCGGACTCCAGGGCGGGCCTGCACTCCTGAGGAACGACGACCTTGCGCGCACCGGCCCGGTGCTCCAGCACGTCGGCCAGCAGCCGGGCCGCGTCGTCACCGCGGCCGAGGACGACGAGGGTGTCGGCGTACCGCAGGGCGATGTCGGCGAGTTCGTGTCCGTCGGTGCTGCTCGTCAGCAGGGTGCTCAGGTGGTGGACCGCCAGGTTCGGTGCGGTGGTGCTGAGCGTGTCGGCCAGCAGGGCCCTGATCCGGCGGAGCATGTGGGTGTTCTCGCCGGCACCGATGTCCAGGGCGTGCGACAGGTAGCGGACGGCGGCGCTCGGCGACGGGGTGTACAGGGCCGCGCTGTAGAGCGCCTCCAGCATCCACGGCGCGCCGCCGTACCGGATCCGCAGGAGTACGTCCGCCACCTGGGCCGGCGGCCGGCCGGCGTCCTCCAGGAGGCGGGCGGCGCGGGCGTACAGCGGAATGAGGTCGTCGCGGGACAAGCCGTCCGGTACATGGTCGGCGGGGTCCTCCGCCGACGCTCCCGGGGCGAGGGGGAGGAGCCGGCGTTCGGTGAGGTGGTCCAGAGCCCGCCGTACGGCGGGCAGCGGCATCCGGATCAGTTCGCTGACCAACTCGGCGTCGGAGCACCCCAGTACGGCCACGGCGGACAGGACGGTGGAGGCGGAGGAGGGGAGAACCTCCGGGCCTGGGCACGTGGTGGGGCCCGGGCCCGTCCCGGCGCCTGTCGCACCCTGCGCGCCGCAGTGCCGGTCGACGAAGGCGTGTACGGCCGAGGGGATGCCCTCGGAGTGCTCCAGGCAGGCACGCAGCAGGGCCGGGGAGGGGGCGTGTCCCAGCCTCCGGGTGAGCAGTTCGGCGATGTCGTTCTCGGGGAGGGGAGCCAATGCGACCGTGGTCCACGCGTGGTGGGTGAGCAGCGAGACGAGGCCCGGTGGTTCGGCGACGGGGGCGGCGGTGATGACCGGCAGCAGCGGCAGCCCGAGGGATCTGCGGAGGACGTAGTCGAGGGCGCGCAGTGACTGCGGGCGGGACAGATGCGCGTCGTCCACGGCCAGAACCGCGGGTCCGCGCCGGCAGAGTGCCACCACCGTCTCGTGGAGCTGATGGCACGACAGCGGGCTCTCGGCCCGCGGATCCCGGCCGAGGGACGTGTGCCCGCGTACGGCACCGGCGGAGTCGTACCAGGTTCCGTCCGCAAGGCCGGCGCGCAGCACGGACGTCCGGGGTGCCACGAGGTCGCAGAAGGCTCGCAGGAGTGCGCTGCGGCCGATTCCGGCAGGTCCTGTCAGCATCATGCCCGGGACCGACCCCGAGCCGGTCCGGGGGATGAGGTCCACCAGCGCCGAGAGCAGCGCGGATCTGCCCACCAGGGGTTCGGCCGGGGTCTCACTCGTGCTCGGTGATCGATGGGCCGGTAAGGCCGAGGTGAGGTTCACGGGGCCACCGAATGTTCTGTGGGGGACGGACACTTGATGGGCTCGGTGCGGGGAGGGAAATGGAGCGGGAAGGTTGGGTGCGCACAACGGCAGCCGAAGGTTTCGGCTCACAAGGCCCATGGGTGAAGGGCATAAGGCGCCCACCGTTTTGTAAACGGTTTAAGACGCTTTGTTCTTGGTTCACGGTCGGCACACACAACGCTCTGGATTGTAGCCGATTCGCTCTGTCAACATGGGGGCCTGTGAAGGACCCGCGATCGGAATGGTTTGGGTCTGTCTCGTGGCGGCGCCGGGGAAAGTCCTGAAGTGTCTGCGCCGGTGGGCATTGTGTCCGGTTCACCCAATTCGCTCGGATGTGGAGGAGGTGTGAACGGTCCGTGGCCTGTGAATAACCTTGAATTTGAGTCCATTTCCAAGGGCGGCTGACTTGCGGGCATTGCGCGCAGGGCATTTCCCGTACCGGTGCCGACGGGAATGGGGCTCAGGCGGGCAGTCGGATGCGGAACCACGCCCCGCGGCGGCCGGGTTCCAGGGACACCGTGCCGCCGTGCGCGGCGACGATGGCCGCCACGACGCTGAGCCCCAGGCCGTTTCCGCCGCCGGCGTCCGCCTCCCCTGCCGGGGAGGCCGCCTGTCCGCCGTGGACGAACCGCTCGAAAGCCGACTGGCGTAACTCGGCGGGTATGCCGGGCCCGTCGTCGATGACCTCGATGACCCGGAAACCGTCCTCGGTGCCGAGGCCCAGCGCGGTGCGGGTGCCGCCGGGCGTGTGATGCCGCACGTTCGCCAGCAGGTTGGCGACCGCCTGGTAGAGACGGTCCCGGTCACCGCGGACCCCGTGGGTGCCCGGCAGGATCGTGAGCCGGATCGGATGGTGCGGGGAACAGGCCTGGGCGTCGGCCACCGCCTCGCGGCACAACTGCGCGAGGTTGACCGGTTCACGACGCAGCGGCTGGCCCAGGTCGAGTCGGGCGAGCAGCATCAACTCGTCCAGGAGTCCCGACATGCGGCGGGTCTCGTCGGCCATGCGGGCCATGACCAGGTCGAACTTCTCCTCGTCGGTGAGTCCGCTCAACCGGGCCAACTGGACATAACCGGAGATCGCGGTGAGCGGATTGCGCAACTCATGGCAGGCGGTCGCCACGAACGCCATCAGGCGCTGTTCGGACTTGCGCCGTCGGTCGCGCTCCCTGCGCAGTTCGGCGCCGAGCCCGACGGCGAACAGCAACGGCACGCAGAGCAGGGCCAGTTTGAGCAACGCTCCGGAACCGGGGACCCGCAGCGTCGACAGCGGCCCCATCGCTCCCATGGTGGACGCGCCGATGTCGAGCACGGCCACCCGCTCGCCGCGACCGGTGGCGACCGGGTGGCGGTTCGTCGCGTACGCGGCGCCCGCCCCGGCCGCCGGAGCCGGCCCTCTGCCCGGCGTCGGCCCGCTGGACAGGGCGAAAAGGACGACCACGAGGGACAGGATGCGGACCGCCGCCCGTCTGTACCGGGTCCGAGGCGGGGTCAGGAGCTGAGGCACCGGCATCGCGGCCTCCTCGCTGGTCTGTCGAAGGTACACCTCACCGCCCGTTCCAGGTGCCTTGCGCCAACACAACGAAAACAAGCCTTGCTTGGCGGCACGATACCCAAGCGCCCTCTCGTGACGGCAAGTCTGCGCGTGATGCGGACGTTACAACGCGCCATGGGTGTCGACGGCGCCATAAAGCCAGGTGGGAAGGGGCGGGGCGGTCATCGAGGCGCTGCGTCGCGGCGTCGGGGCGTCGGGGCACCGATCCTCTCGACGGGGCAGTCCTGCTGACCGTACGTCAGGCGGTGAGGCACCCGCAGCCGTCCGCCCGCACGGCGGCTCCCGGGAGGAAGACGCTGGTCAAGGGCGTCGTCGAGCGGCGGGGCGGTCCGACACGGGGTCCCCGGGGTCCTCGGGTCCATCCCCCGGCCGGATTGCAGGCAACACGGGCGTCCGTGACGCACTCCCGCTGCGTGGATCTAGGGGATTCCCTGGATTTCACCGGGGTGCGTGGCGTGGGTCCGGCCCGTGTGCAGGGCCCTGCCGCGTCGGTCCGGATCAGGGCCGTTGCCCCGGTGAGGCGGTGTCGAGGAGCCGCCCCTTTCCCGTGGCGGGCAGACTCATACGGAACCACGCGCCCCGTTCGGACGGTTCGAGACGGATCGAACCGCCGTGTGCGGTGACCACCGCGGCCGCCACGCTCAGCCCGAGTCCGCGGCCCGGTCGCTGGGGCACCTGCGGATCCTTCGGCGCGGCGCTCGCCGCGCGGAAGAAGGGTTCGAAGATGCGGTCCCGCACGGACTCGGCCACGCCGGGACCGTCGTCGATCACATCGATGACATGGCGGTCACCGTCCAGGCCCAACCGGACCTGGGCGCAGGTCTCCTCGGGGGTGTGGGCCAGCACGTTGGAGAGCAGGTTGTCGATCGCCCGCTGCAGCGTTCGCAGATCCCCCTTCACCCAGTGCGGGAAGGACTCCACCACGCAGCGCAGCGTGCGCGGAGTGCCGAGCCGCTGGGCCCGGGTCACCGCCTGAAGGCACAGTTGGGCCAGATCCACCGGACGTTGGTCGAGCACTCCGCCGAGCCCCAGCCGCGCCAGCAGCAGCATGTCCTCGACCAGGCCGATCAGGCGCTGGGACTCCTTCTGGACCTGCTCCATCGCCTGGTCCCGTCGCTTCGGGTCGTCCAGTGCCCTGATCAGGGCCAGTTGCGTGTATCCGGTGATGGTGGTGAGAGGGGTACGCAGTTCATGGCTGGCGGCGTCCACGAGTTCGCACAGCCAGAACTCCTCCCGATGCCGGCGCACCGAGTCCTCCTCGATGCGCCGCAGCAGGTAGTTGTGGGTGTCGGCGGCGCTCCGCAAGTCCCTGAGCGGCTGCGTCACGGCCGGAACGTCCGGTGCGGGCTCGGTACGGCTCTCCTCGATCCGCCGGGCGTCGCGCGACGTCTCGCGCATGGAGAGGAAGGCCCGCCGGCTGCCCCACAGGGCAGCCGAGGAGAGGATGACGATCAGGGGGACGCTGGTGGCGGTCTCGATGCCCACCAGCGTCCGCACGGTCGCCGCGTCCGCGCTCGTGGACCGCGCGGTCACCAGGTACGCGCCGTCCGGCAGCCGGTCCACGATCGCCCGGGCCGCTTCGCCCTCCACCGGCAGGGGGTGATCGGTGCCGGCCCGCTCCCGCAACTGCTTCGCCGATGACGGAAGGCAGTCGAGCAGGGTCGCGGGCCCCGTGGACAGGCGTACGGCACCCTGGCCGTCGGCCACCAGGGACGCCGAGCCGTCCTGCGCCGGAGACAGGCCCTTCCCCGCACGCAGTGCCTCCAGCCGGAAGCGGTGGCTCTGGGTGATCTGCTGGTCGGTGCGCTCCCTCAGGCGGTGCGCCAGCGCGGACGCGCAGTAGAGGTCGGCACCGAGCACACTGAGCGCCGCGATGACGAGGAAGCCCCAGGTGAGCCTGCGGACCGCGGACTTGGGAGCGGGACGGACCCGGGCGCCCCGGCCCTTGCCACCCCTCGGGGCGGCGCACGCGGCGGTGGGCACCTCAGTCCTCCCTGAGGGGCTCGGGAGGGGCCGACCGCACAAGGTAGCCCGCCCCGCGAACGGTGTGTATCAGCGTCTGGTCGGTGTCGCCCAGTTTGCGGCGCAGGTAGTAGATGTACGTCTCGACGATTCCCGACTCTCCCCGGAAGTCGTAGCTCCACACGTGGTCCAGCATCTGCGCCTTGGAGATGACCTGGTCCGCGTTCTTCAGGAGATAGCGCAGTAACGCGAATTCCGTCGACGACAGCTGCACGAGCTCGCCGTGCCGCCAGACTTCACGCGTGTCCTGGTCCAGCTCCACCCAACCGGCGCGCAGCCTGCGGCCGTTGACCGGCACGAGCTCACGTCCGCGGCGCATGACGGCCCGGATCCGGGCCACCACCTCGTTGAGGTCGAACGGCTTGGTGACGTAGTCGTCGGCGAGTTCGAGGCCCCGGACCTTGTCCTCCATCGCGTCGCGGGCGGTCACGAACAGGACGGGGGCATTGACGCCCGCGCCCCGCAGCCCCCGGCAGACCGCGAATCCGTCCATGTCCGGAAGGACGATGTCGAGCAGAATCACGTCCGGGGCGCGGTGGGTCGCCAGGGTGAGGGCCTCGCTTCCCCGGCCGGCGGTGACCACCTCGAATCCGAGGAATTGCAGCGCCATGGAGAGCATGGAGGCGATGCTGGACTCGTCCTCCACGACGAGCACGGTCGTTTTCGAGGACGTGTCGCTCTGGTTCATCGTGTGCGCACCATGAAGTCGGTAAGAACCCATTGTTGTCGAGAGCTGCCCGCGGAATCGAGGAAGACGGGATCACCTGCTGTCCTCGTCATGATGGCACAGGGACGATCCCGCAGATCGTTTTCCGATCGTGCTCTGAGCAGACTTTGATGTATCTCTGAAGTTCGTGGACTTTGCTCTCCCGACATGACCACATACGCGGAGGCCGTACCTGACCTTCATCCTCTCTTCACCCCGGAGGGGATCGAGGATGTCGACGAAGGACGCCGCAGAGTCCGGTGGGAGATCTTCTCGGCGCTGACCGAGGTGGTGTCCGGCCAGGGGGACTGGAGCTGGCAGAGCGCGGCTCGTACCCGTGCGGAGGGCCGGGCGTGGGCGCGACGCGGCCGCTCGCTCGACGAACTGCTCGGCATGGTGGGCGGCTTGACCCGCCATCTCATCAACCGGTGCACGGTGGGCGCCCGGGACACGGACGCCCTGACGCACGAGGTGATGGTGCTGCGGCTCGGTGACGCCGGCCGACTCGTGGCCCGGGAGCTGAACTGCGGCTTCTTCGAGGTGGGGACCGGCGGTGCGTACGAGCCGGAGCCTCCTCGGGAGGAGGGCCCCGCGCACCCCACCCAGGGGGTGGCCGGCCAGGCCCGCGCACTGCTGGCCGTGCGCGCCCTGTCCTGCACGATCGCCGACATCGACCGGGTCTTCCGAGGTCTGGCCGCCGCGGTGGTGCCGGTCTCCGACGAAGGCGCCCACGTGCTGCTGCCGGCGGCCTCTCAGGAAGAGGCCGTCGCCCTCGCCCGCGAAGCCCACAAGGATCTCCCGGGCGAGGTCTGGATCGCGGTGCACTGGCAGGACCTGTCCGTCCGTACGCCGGACGCAGGGGCGGAACAGGAGGCGGGCGGAGTGACGGTCGCCGACGGGATCTGCGCCACGCTCCTCGCCCTCGACTGTCCGCCCGGGGTGTACGGCCTCGACGACGTCCTGGTCGAGTACGGGGCGGCGGAGACCCCGGCTGTCTCCGAGCGGCTTCTCAAAATGGTCGAGCCGTTGAACGAGCAGCCCGTCCTCTGGGACACCCTGACCGCCCTCATCGCCGCCGACGGTGTCCGCCACCGCGCCTGCGAGCGGCTGGGCATCCACCGCAACACGCTGGACCGGCGCCTTCAGCGGATCGGCCTGCTCACCGGCCAGCGTCTCGACGGGCTGCGTGGCCTGTCCACCCTGCGAGCGGCCCTCGCCGTCGCCGCTGTCACCCGGTTCCAGCGCAGCGCGGGTCTGACCTGGCCCGAACCGACGACGGCGGCCGCGTCGGACCCCTGGGACCCCTCTGCCGTCAGCCCTCTCGTCCCCGCTCCCCGCGGCATGTCCCTCCCGTCGCTGCTGCACACGGCGGCACGCCAGGTCCGAGCCCCCCACGGCACGCCCCAGACCGCCACGGCCTAGGTGGGCTCGGCCGAGCCCGACACTCCGGGGCCCAAGGGCCCCATACCGGTTCATGGTCGACGCAATACCACTTCTTGACCTATTTCGGTCAGAGCTGGAGATTTCCCTAGCGATCAGCACCCCATCATGGGGGCGCCTGCCGGTGTGGCATGCGCACGCCCGCCTGGAGATCGAATGAAGAACACAGCAGTCGGCCGCCCCTATCACCGCGCCATCACCCCGGCCGAGTGGACCTATCTCGGCCTGCCCATGCCCCAGGACATCCAGTATGTGATCGAGGGCGAGGGCGCCCTTTCCCCGGACGACGTCATCAGGGCCGTCGGCCTGGCCTCGGCGGCGTCGCCCGGCACACGGCTGGTCCGGCGGGGCAAGCTGTGGGTGGACAGCGGGGTCAGCCCGGCCGTGCGGGTCATGGACCGCCCCCTGGACCGGCGACGCCTGGACTGCCAGGCCCTCCAGGCCCATGCCGGCCGTCGTGACACACCCCTGGAAGTGCTGCTGTTCCCCGGCGACCCGGCCTCCGTCGTGTTCAGGGGCCGACACGAGGTGACCGACGCCCGCGGCCTCGCCCTGTGGATCGAGGACGTCTTCCGCGTCCTGCGCGGGCAGGAGCCCGTCGGCGCGGCGTCGACCCTCAACAGCACGCAGTTCCTCGAGGCGCTGTATCCACAGGGACTGCCCCCGATCCCACGCGGCGCCGGTGCCCTGGAGTGGCCGTCCCCGCTCGGCCGCCTGCCAGGAAGCAGCCGCACTGTGATGTGGCGCAACAGGACCATCGACGGCACCCACCCGGCCGCCACCGCCAAGGTCGCCGCCGCACTCGCGGCCGCCTACGGCCCGGAAGGGAGAGGGAGCTTCTTCGTCCCGGTGGACCTGCGCCGTCACGCTCCGGACATCCGGTCCACGGCGTGGCTGTCGCAGGCGGTGATCCTCGACGTCGACGGCGGCGACGACTGGGAGCACATCCACCGGAAACTCCTCACCGCGCTGGCCGACGGCGAAGAGGTCGCCCTGCGTACCGAGCCGAACATGATGCGTGTGCCGAGGGCGGCCATACGGCTGCTCTCCAAGGCCGTCGCCCGGGCGGCCGCCCGCTCGGACCGCTACTCGGGGCTGGCCTTCGTCACCCACCTCGGCACCTTCGACCTCGCCGACGTCTCCACCGACGGCTTCCGCGCCACCGCGATGTACACCCTGGGCGGCACCGGCCCCGGCGCTCCTCCGGCCGTCGACCTGATGGACTCCGGCGACCGCACCGAGGTCACGGTCTCCTGGCTGGACGCCCCCGGCGTGGCGCAACGCGCGGAGGAACTGCTCGACACGGTGGAGGAGGCGCTGTCGCCGTCCCGGAACCGCCACTGGGACGGCAACCTGACCGCACACACGGTGCGCACCGAGGGCCTGATGGAGCTCATCCGCGCCCAGGTACGGCAGGCGCCGGACACGGTGGCGCTCACCGGCCCCGAGGGCGACGTCACGTACGACGAGATCAGTCGCCGCGCCGACGCCGTGGCCCACGCACTGCGCCGCCTCGGTGTGGGCCGGGACTCCGTTGTAGGGCTGCTCGCCGACCGCACGGTGGCGGCTGTCGCGGGCATCTGGGGAGTCCTCCGGGCCGGGGCGGCCTTCCTTCCCCTGGACCCGCTGCACCCGGACCACCGGCTCGCCGACGTCCTGGCCGATGCGGGCGTGCGCCACTGCCTGGTCCAACAGGGGTACGAGGGACGGGACCTCTTCCCGTCCGGCTGCGCCCCGCTGCCGCTCGACGACCTCTCCCGAGACGAGCCCGACCAGGCCGAGTTCCCCGACGTCCGGCCGGGGCCGGACGACCTGGCGTACGTGATCTACACCTCCGGATCGACCGGCCGGCCCAAGGGCGTGCTGATCGAGCACGGGAACCTGCTGAACTATCTGCACTGGGCCCTGGACATGTTCCAGATCGGTCCGCAGACCAGACTCACCCTGATGACCTCGCTGTCCTTCGACGTCTCCATGACATCGGTCTTCGGACCGGCCATGGCGGGCGGGGCGATCGTGCTGGTGCCCGACCGCATCAACCACCTCACGCTGCGCAGACTGCTGGAACGATCCGGCGCCACCATGCTCAACCTCACCCCCTCCCACCTCGATCTGATCGGCCAGCTGGACCTCCGGCCCACCGACTGCACCGGTGTGATCATCACCGGTGAGCAGCTCCGGGTGGAGGTCGCCGCCCGGGCGCAGCGGATGTTCGGGCCGAAGTGCCGGATCATCAACCAGTACGGCCCGACCGAGGTCACCGTCGGCTGCACGGCGCATGTCTTCGACGACGCCAGGGACGGCGGCGCGACCGCGGTGCCGATCGGGCTCCCCGGGTACAACTCCGCGGTGTACCTGCTCGACGAGCGGCGTCGCTTCGTCGCGCCCGGCGAGACGGGGGAGATGTACCTGGGCGGCGCCCAGGTGGCACGCGGCTACCTGGGCCGTCCCGACCTGGACGCCGAGCGGTTCGTGCGGCTGGCCGACGGCACCCGGGTGTACCGGACCGGCGACCTGGCCACCGTCCTGCCCTCGGGCGACCTCGCGTACGTCGGCCGCAACGACGACCAGGTCAAGGTGCGCGGCAACCGGGTCGAGCCGGCCGAGGTGGCACGAGCGCTGGAGCGGCATCCCTCGGTGGAGCGCGCCGTGGTGGTGGCCAGGACCCGGCCCGGTGGTACGGGCAAGACGCTCTGCGCGTACGTCATCCCGCGTTCCCCCGTCACCCCGAAGGAGCTGGAGGAGCACACGGCAGGGCTGCTGCCGCCCTACATGGTGCCGGCGGCGTTCGTCACCGTCTCCGAACTGGCCTACACCGTCAGCGGCAAGGTGGACGCCCGTGCGCTGCCCGACCCATTCGCCACCGAGGACGGCCCGACGGCGACCGACACGACGGCGGGTACGGCATCCGCGCCCGCCGACCCGGTCACCCGGGCCGTGGCCGAGGTCTGGTCCCGGGTCCTCGCCATCCCCCCGGAACGACTCGACGAGCAGGCCGACTTCCACCGGCTGGGCGGGGACTCCCTGGCCCTGCTCTCCATGCTCGCCGGAGTCAGCCGTGATCTTCTGGCCCAGGGCGGAGAGGAGGCGTTCATGGCGAACCTCCTCACGATCATCGACAAGCCGACCCTGTCCCACGTGGCCCAACTCGCCCGCACCGCGGGTGCGGGCACCTGAAGGATCGCCAACTCTCCAACGGACGGCCATCACCGGAGACCTCACCGGTCTCGGCGAGATCCCGGGCGCCCCCAGCTCGGGAAGGGTCTTGTCCAGCGTCCCGGCGATCCGATGGATCGGCGCCCAGACCACCGGATCGTCGACGGCGCGGCGGAGCTCCGTCATCGGGAATGCCCATGCGGCGGACTGTGTTGTGGACGGTGTGGTCGTGGAGGGGACAGTGTCCCCGGGCCTCACCTATTGCCTGCGGGGACGATCGTCCGGCTGAAGCCCCGCAGAGCCCTTCGCCGCGTAGGCGACCGCCCTTCACGACCACACTCTTTCTCTGCGGCCCGAGGCCACAGACGGTCCTGCCGCTGAGAGACCCGGGCCATGCTCATGGCTGCCGGGGACGGGGAAGCGATGATCTCCGTGACGAGCGCGACGCAGAATTACGGTCTGCTGTGGACCGATCCGGACGGCACCCCGCAGGCGTCGGCGGGCGGGTACGACAAGCGGTCCGCGAAGCACCGCCGCACCGCACTGAAAGCCGTGGGCTGCCTGGTCAGGCGACCCGGAGGACGCTCTTGCCGTGGGTGGAACCATCGGCGAGCCGTTGTACGGCACTGGCCAGGTCCGCGAGGTCGTATTCGGCGGTGATGTCCGTGCGCACCTGGCCGTCGGCGATGAGGGCGAGGGCGCGGCGGGCGCTGTCGGCGAGTTGCTCCGGATGGGTCTGGCTGAGCAGGTTGCTGTTGTAGGTCATGAGGGATTTCCCCTGCATGAGAAGGTCGTTGGTGTCGGCCAGGACCGGTTCGTAGGTGCCGAGGTTGCCGTACGCCACCAGCCGGCCGTGTGCGGCGAGCTGTTCAAGGCCGGCGTGCCGGGTGGGGCCGCCGACCGGGTCGAGGATCACGTCGAACCTCTCGTCGCGGAGTCCCGCCGGGAACCCCTCGCGCAGCAGGACCTGGTCGTAGCCGAACCGGGCGGCGTAGTCGGCCCGGGCGGGGCTGCCTGCCACGCCGACGATTCGACCGGCGCCGGCCAGCCGGGCGAACTGGGCGGCCAGGGTTCCCACCGAGCCGGCGGCGGCGTGGACCAGCACGCTCTCGCCGGGCCGTACACGCGAGGCGGTGTGGATCAGGTCGTAGGCGGTCGGCGCGCCCCAGCCGAGACCTGCCGCCGTCCGTAGCGGCAGGTCGCCGATGTCCAGGGTGAGTACGGCGGGTGCCACGGCCACCTCGGCGTAGGCGCCCGCGGTGGTCAGTGCGGCGACCGGTTCACCGATACGGCCCGGGTCGACGTCGTCGCCGACCGCGACGATGTGCCCGGACGCCTCGAAGCCGGGGACGAAGGGACGCGGCACGGGGAAGTGGCCGTCCCGGACCATGGTGTCGCCCCACTGGATCCCCGCGTACGCGACGCGGATCGCCACGTGGCCGGGGCCGGGTGCGGGCTCGTCGACTTCGGTGATGCGGTAGTGGTTTTCGGCGTCGAGAAGGACAGCCTTCATGGTCACAGCCCCCTGTGGTGACTCAGTATCCTGACTGTTGAGGACCGTAGGTGTATAAGGTTCCTGAGTCAACACATGAATCTGTCAATGGAGTGGGAGTCATGGCGGAAGCCCCGGTCGAAGACGACCTCTGCACCCGGATCAGGCGGTCGGAACAGGCGTTGATGGCGCACCACGAGGCGGTGTTGCGCACGTACGGCCTGACCATGACCCAGTACACGGTGCTGCTGGCCCTCTCGCGTGAGGGTGGCATGTCCGGCTCCCAACTGGCCCGCTCCTGCGGGGTGACCCAGCAGAGCATGAGCAGTGTGCTCGCCAACATGGAGACCAAACAGCTCATCCGCCGCCAGGCGTCCCCGGTGCATGCCAAGGTGCAGATCGCCGGCCTCACGGACCAGGGCCGGGCGCTCATGGACCGCGCCTACCAGGAGGTGATCATCCTTGAGCGCGCGCTCACCGACGCGTTCACACCCTCCGAACACGCAGCGCTCTGTGACCTCCTGGAGAGAGCCACCACCGTGCTGGTCCAGCAGACGCGCCGCGCGACCGTCCCGCCCGTCACCTGAGATCTCTACGACTTCACCCGCACAGCAACACACGGATCGCCGCCGAGACCGGCGGGCCGCCGGCTGCGCGAGGACGCGCCGCACCGGCCGCACCGGCGGTGCGGCCGGTGCGGCCGGAGGATCTGAACCGATGCCGGGGATCAGGCCGCGACGAGCTCCCGCTCCCGGTCCGGTGTCGTGGCCTTGGTCTTCTTGTTCGGCAGCGAGAGCCGGAAGACCTTGTGCCACGCGGAGAACACCTGCTTGGGCAGGGGCCCGGATACGTACTCCAGCTCGTACTTCTCGAACAGGGCGCGGACCTTCACCGCGACCTCGGCGTACCGGTTGCTCGGCAGGTCCGGGAACAGGTGGTGCTCGATCTGGTGGGACAGGTTGCCGGTCATGAAGTGCATGGCCCGGCTGCCGCTGATGTTCGCCGAGCCCATCATCTGGCGCAGGTACCACTGGCCGCGCGTCTCGCCCTGGATCGACCGGCGCTCGAACACCTGCACGCCCTCGGGGAAGTGCCCGCACATGATGACCGAGTGGGTCCAGATGTTGCGGACCAGGTTCGCGGTGAACGTGGCGGCGAGCGTGGTGAGGAACGACGGGCCCGACAGCAGCGGGTGGATCACGTAGTCCTTGAGCACCTGCTTGCGGATCTTGCGGCCCACGGCCCTGGCCCGCGCCCGGAACTCCGGGTTCTTGCGGCGGCGCTTGCGCAGGTTCTTGCCGAGCTCCAGGTCGTAGGCCGCGATGCCGTACTCGAAGAAGCAGGCGTTGATGAAGTTCCACAACGGCTGGCCGAGGTGGAAGGGGTGCCATTTCTGGTCCTCGTCGACGCGCATGATGCCGTAGCCGAGGTCGTTGTCCTTGCCGATCACGTTGGTGTACGTGTGGTGCAGCTCGTTGTGCGAGTGCTTCCACTGCTCGGACGGCGAGGCGTGATCCCATTCCCAGGTGGTGGAGTGGATCTTCGGGTCCCGCATCCAGTCCCACTGGCCGTGCAGGACGTTGTGGCCGATCTCCATGTTGTCCATGATCTTCGCCACGGACAGGCCGGCGGTGCCGAGCAGCCACGCGGGCGGGAAGAACGAGAACAGCAGCACGCCCCTGCTGGCCAGCTCGAGCTTGCGCTGCGCCGAGATGACCTTGCGGATGTAGGCGGCGTCCTTCTCGCCCCGGCTGGCGATCACCTCGTCGCGGATCGCGTCCAGCTCGCGGCCGAGCTCCTCGATCTGCTCCGCGCTCAGGTGGGCGGTGGGGTCGGTGGCGGTCAAGGTGCTCCTACCGTTCGATGTCGCACGGGCCCGCCGCGGCGGACACGCAGGTCTGGATGAGGACGCCCGGCTCGGCCTCGGTGATCTCGCCGGTGCGCAGGTCGCGGACGGCGCCCGCCCTGAGCGGTGTGACACAGCCGAAGCAGATGCCCATGCGGCACCCGGAGGGCATGAGCACGCCGGCCTCCTCGCCGACGTCCAGCAGCGGCGTGGCGCCGTCCGCGTCGACGGTCCTGCCGGTGGCGCTGAACGTGACCTCGCCGCCGTCGCCGGTGGCGACGATGGTGGGGCGGAAGCGTTCGGTGTGCAGGCGCTCGTGGACGCCGTGCTCGCGCCAGTGTTCCTCGGCGGCGTCGAGCAGGCCCGCGGGCCCGCAGGCCCAGGTCTCGCGCTCGGCCCAGTCGGGCACGAGGTCGCCGAGACGGGCGATGTCGAGCAGGCCGTCCGTGTCGGTGTGCACCTCGACGAGCCGCAGCTTCTTGTCCGCGACCAGGCCATGCAGTTCGTCGCGGAAGATCACGTCCTGCGGCTGCGGCGCGCAGTGGACCATGACGACGTCGTCGAGCTCGGTGTCGCGCAGCATGCCCATCACGGGCGTGATGCCGCTGCCGGCCGTCAGGTAGAGCACCTTGGCGGGCCGGGCCTGCGGCAGCACGAAGTCACCGGTCGCCTGGTCGAGCTGGATCAGCGTGCCCGGTTCTGCCCGGCGGACCAGGTGGTTGCTGACCTTGCCGTCCGGGATCGCCTTCACGGTGATCGTGACCCGGCCGTCCTTGCGGTGTGTCGGCGAGGTGATGGAGTAGGCACGCCACAGGCGCACCCCGTCGACGTCGACCCCGATCCGCACGTACTGACCGGCCGTGTGGCCGCGCCAGCCCCGTCCCGGCCTGATCACGACGGTCGCGGCGTCACCCGTCTCGGGGTGCACGGCCTCGATGCGCCCTCGCAGGTCGGCGCCCGCACGCAGCGGGCTGACCAGGTCGAGGTAGTCCGACGGCAGCAGCGGCGTCGTGACCATCTCCAGCAGTTTCCACGTCCTGCCGCGGAGGGCTGTACTCGTCATGAGCCCAGCTTGCTGCGCCGCAGGGCGTAAAGTCCTGACCGCAGGATGTGAATCTGGTCGGCTGGATTGTTCGCAGGGAACAAAAACGTGAGTCATGCAATTCGGAGGGCCGGCGAACCGGCCCTGGACGAGACGACGGTCACCGTGCTTCGGGCCGCGCTGAGGACCACCGCCGACGAGGTCGTCCAGGCGATCATCGACGAGGTCCCTCCCTACGCGGGCGCCCTTTCGGGCCGTATGGGCGGCTCCATCCGCCGCGCCGTCCGCACCGCCCTGGGGCACTACCTGGACCTCGCGAGCGGGAACGCCACAAGCGGCGACGCCGGTGACGCGGCCTACGAGCTGGGCCGCGGCGAGGTCCGCGACGGCCGCTCGATGGACGCCCTGCTCAGCGCCTACCGCGTTGGCGCCCGCGTGGCCTGGCGGTGCCTGGCGGCCGGTGCGGTACCCGCAGGTCTGCCTGCCGCAGAGGTCGCCAGGTTCGCCGAACTGACCTTCGCCTACATCGACGAGCTCTCCGCCGCGAGCGCCGCGGGCCACGCCGACGAACTGGCCGCCCGGGGCAGGGCCCACGAGCGCCACCTGGAACACCTGGCCCGCGACCTCCTCGCCGGCGCGAGCCCGGACACGCTGCTGGCCTCTGCCCAGCGGGCCGCGTGGCAGCCTCCGGATTCGCTGACCGTGGTCCTGCTGCCCGCGGACCAGGCCCGGCCCGCCTATCGCGCGCTCGACCCGAACACCCTCGTCCTCGACGATCTGCCGGACGCCACCGGTGTGCTGCTCGTCCCCGACGCCGACCGGCCCCATCTCCTGCGGCAGCTGACCGGCCGTACCGCCGTGGCCGGCCCGGCCCGGCCCTGGACCCGTGCGTCCGCCTCGTACGCACGAGCCGTGCGCGCCCGCTCCCTCTCCTCCGGCATCCGCGACACCGAGGACCACCTGCCCGAGCTGGTGCTGAGCGCCGACGCGGACGCGTTCGCAGACCTGCGTGCCCGGGCCCTCGCACCGCTGCGGACCCTGCCCGTCGCGACCGCACGGCGGCTGGAGGAGACGCTGCGGGAGTGGCTGCTGCACCAGGGCAGACGGGACGAGGTGGCGGCGGCGCTGTTCGTCCATCCCCAGACCGTCCGGTACCGGATGTCGCAGCTGCGGGAACTGTTCCCGGACCTCGCCTCACCGCACCGGGTCCTCGAACTGACGCTGGCGGTCGGTCTTCGGGCCGGCTGACGCAGAACTCCCGGCCGTCCACGACCGCACCCGCGAGCGGGGGAGCCAAGGTGGAGGTGCTACCCCGGTAGGGGGTGGAGGAGAGGCGGGGCCGTCCTACTCGCCCGGGGTCACCAGCCCCGACTCGTAGGCGAAGACCACCGCCTGAGCGCGGTCGCGCAGGTCGAGTTTGGTGAAGACGCGGCTGACGTGTGTCTTGACCGTCTGCTCGGCCAGCACCAGCGTCTGCGCGATCTCTCCGTTCGACCGGCCGCGGGCCACCAGGGTGAGTACCTCGGTCTCGCGTTCCGTCAGACCGTTGAGCCGTAGTGCGGGTTTGCCCCGGGCGGCGGGACGCTGCTTGGCGAAGTCCGCGATGAGGCGGCGTGTCACGGAAGGGGCGAGCAGAGCGTCGCCCGAGGCCACGACGCGGACCGCCGCGATCAGGTCGGACGGCGGCGCGTCCTTGAGCAGGAAGCCGCTCGCTCCGGCCCGCAGGGCCTCGTAGACGTAGTCGTCGACGTCGAACGTGGTGAGCATCAGCACACGCGGCCGGTGCGTCACCCCTGGTGGCGGCGCCAGGAGGCGGCGTGCGGCCTCCAGTCCGTCCATCTCGGGCATCCGTACGTCCATCAGTACGACGTCCGGGTGGGTACGGCGGCTCAGCTCGACGCCCTGCGCGCCGTCGGGGGCCTCGCCCACCACGTCGATGTCGCTCTGGGCGGCGAGCAGCGCCGCGAAGCCGGCCCGCACCATGGCCTGGTCGTCGACGATGATGACGCGCGTCGTCACGTGAAGTCCTTTCCAGTCAGGGGGAGTTGAGAGGAAGTCGGGCGGCGACCCGGAAGCCGCCGTCCGGCAGCGGCCCGGTGTCGAGGCTGCCGCCGACGAGCCGCACCCGCTCGTGCATGCCGACGAGCCCGTGCCCGGTTCCGTGCGCCTCGAGCGGCCCGCCGGACGGCCCGCCGGGCGGCCGGGGCGCAGGTCCGTTGACGACCAGGACGGTGAGTCGCGCACCGTCCTGCGGATCGGGCGCCGTCACCGACAGCGACACCTGCGTGCGGGCACCCGGCGCGTGCCGCACGACGTTCGCGAGGGCCTCCTGGACGATCCGGTACGCGGACAGGCCGACCGCCTCGGGCACCTCGGCGTCGCAGGGGGTGAACTCCACCGGCCCGACGGTCCTCGCCGTCGCCTCCACCAGCTGCCCGACCTGCCGCAGGCCCGGCTGGGGCACGAGCTCGCCGTGCGCCTCCTCGTCGCGCAGCACACCGAGGAGGCGGCGCATCTCGCCGAGTGACTCCCGCGCGGTCGCCGCGATGGACGTGAACTCCTCCCGCACGTACGGCGGCAGCCCGTCGAGGCGGTACTCCGCGGTGTCCGCCTGCACCGTGATGACGGACATGTGGTGCGCCACCACGTCGTGCAGCTCGCGGGCGATCCGGGCACGCTCCTCCAGCAGCGTCCGCCGGCCGCGCTCCGCCTCGCTGATCGTCTTCTGCTCGGCCAGCCTGCGCTGCACCTCGTAGCGCTCGCGCAGCACGCCGCCCAGCAGGAGCGCGACGCCGCCGAGGATGGTGAACAGCAACTCCTCGGCCCCGAAGCCGTGCGGCGCGACGAAGGCCAGGCCGACATTCGCGCCCGCCGTGGCGAGCCACACCAGCACCAGCGTCCGGCGCCGCTCGCGCAGCCCCAGGGCGAGGCTGAGGGCGACGTACCCGACGAGTTCCATGGGCGGCAACGGCCACAGCAGCCGCTCCTCGAAGCCGGCGGCGAGCAGGGCCAGCGCCCCGGCGACGTCCGCGGCGAAGACCACGCACCAGGCCTGCAGCGGCCGTACGACGGCGAGCAGCAACGGCGCGGCCTGCGCGAGGGCCAACCCGGCGGCGACGCCTGCGTTCAGGCCGTAGTCGGCGGTGAGGACCACGATGGTGGTGGGCAGCAGGGCGACGCAGAGCACGAACGCCAGAGCCCACGGCAGTATTCGCACCCACCCCCGTGAGGCCCCTGCGAGCAGTGCGCGCGGACGTTCCTCCACCGGGGCCATGGACACCAGCCTATGTGCCGCGCAACGCCGCCAGAACACGCGTGACCGCCGGACGGACCGACGAGCGGAGCCTACGAGGCCGCTCTTCGGGTAGGGGATGCCGAGGTCACGACCGTGGGCGGGCCTTGACCATCGACCGGGCGCGCTTCAGGTGCGGGCGGGGCATCCCGGGGAACAGGCGGTGCTCGCAGGTCCTTCATGCAAGCCGTAGAGCTGGGGGCGAGGCCATCTCGGCAGGGTGAGGGGGAGAGCCATGCCTGGTGGCGGGTGAGCTGGTCGGTCCACCACGCGTAGCCGTCTTCTGCGGTCGTCTGTCCACCCATACGCACCTCCGTGGTGTCCAAGGACCCGGCGGGGCCGCCGGGGCGGGTGCCCAGGTCGGCGAGATCGGTGCGCGGTTTGGGCATGGACACTCCTGTCGTGCCGGCCTGACGGACGGGTGTATTCCGGTGCCGGGGTGCCACCCACGAGAGCGGCCGACCCGCCGTTCCGTGGTGGCGAGGCACGGTGGTTGTCACCGGATCAGCACCGGAGGACGAGGCACGCACTTGCAGGCAGGCGGAAACCGATTCAACTGGTTGCTCGTCCTGGGGAGCGAGGGCAAGCGGACGGGAAGCCGGATGGAGCGGGCGGACAGCGGTGTGAGATCCACAGCGAAGGCAGCGCTGCTCCGACGGGAGCGACGCCGCGCCGCGCAGTGGGTTGGCGGCAAGGGCGAGAAGGGGGAGGGGACAGGGGGGTCGGTGTGGACGCGGGGGCGGGTGCCTGCCGCCTTCGCGGTGTTCACGGCCGGGCTGCTGGCGTTCCACCGGTCGGTGCCCAACTCCGTTGGCCGCCTGGGCAGTTTGCTGGAAGCGTTCCTGCCCTGGCTGGGCCTGGTGGTCGTGGCGCTGCTCGGGCGGGCCTTGCTGTGCCGTTCAGCCACCGCGCTGGTGGCGCTGCTCCTGCCGGCGGCGGCCTGGACGTACCTCTTCGGCGGGCTGCTCCTGCCCGGAGCGAAGCCCGGCGCGCGCGATCTGGTCGTGGTGCAGCACAACGTCAGCGACGAGAACACCGACCCGGCGGGCACGGCCCGCGTCCTGGCCGACGCCGAGCCCGATCTCATCGCGCTGCAGGAGCTGGTGCGCCCGGCCCTGCCGGTCTACGAGAGGACTCTCGCCCCGGACTACCCGTTCCACACGGTCCAGGGCACTGTCGGACTCTGGTCGAAGTATCCGCTCACGGGTGTCCGCGTGGTGGACATCAAGCCCCGTGAGATCACGGAGACCTGGAGTCGCGGGCTGCGGACCGTGGTCCACACGCCGTACGGCGACATCGCGGCGTACGTCGCGCACCTGCCCTCGGTCCGTGTCCGGGCGAGCGGCCTCGCATCCTCCTGGCGTGACGAAAGCGCCGGCCTGCCGGGCAGGGCCGTCGCCGCCGAGAAGCTGGCATCGGTAATCCTGCTGGGCGACCTCAACGGCACAGTCGACGACCGTGGGCTGGCCCCGCTGACCTCACGGATGAACGTGGCGGAGCGGGGCTTCGCCTTCAGCTTCCCGGCCGTCTTCCCTGTGGCCCGGATCGACCAGATCATGGCCCGCTCGGCGACCGTCGGCCATATCCGCACCATGCCCCCCACAGGCAGCGATCATTTGCCGGTCACCGCCCGGATCGCAGTGCGCTGAAGGAGTGGTCCCGGTGACAACAAGCGTGCCTATGGGGGAGGTGCGCGAGCGGTGGGGTCCATGGGCAACGGGGTACGGACTGCTCCGGCGTTGGCAGCGGGACGGGACGGCACCTGGCACCGCATCTTCGAGGTCGACGACCACGGGCTCGGACGCTCCCGGGGCGGGCTGACCGCCAAGCTCCCACCTGGCGGTCGAGCAGGCCCAGAAGCCGATGTCGCCCGCCGCATCAATCGCCCCAAGCGGCACCGCGCTGTGGCAACGAGGTACGGCAAGCTCGCCGTTCGCTAGACCATCACACGCGATAGGCGAACCTGCCGAGGTAGTGCAGAGAGGTGCCGTGCGGGTTGGCGACCGCATGGGGAGCGAAGACGCAGATCGCAGCGTCGGCCAGCTCGGTCGACTCCACTTGTGGGAGCCACTGGTCGGCGTACGAGGCCCCTCGAAGGAGCACCTCAGGGACAACCGGAACGAGGTGGCCGTCGTCCTGGGCATGAATGGCCTCGACGCACATCGGTTCGAGTTCGGCAATCCCGGCCTCTCTCATGAAAACGGACGACTCCGCGTCCCCGTCCTCCGACCACATCTCATCGACGTAGTCGCGGATGTCTTCACACGAGGAGAACCGGCCGCGGGAGAGGAAAACGTGCACCACGCTCGCTTCAGTCCCCCGACGATTGTCGCCCGCCACTGAACCGCCATGCGACCCACCACCGTTCAGCCTCGAAAGCCAGCATCAACGAGGTCACTGTTGAGCCGAAGCTCAGTAGTTGTCACCGGCAGAGCCGGCTGACCTGGCGAACGAGACCGAGCGAAGCAGCGCGGTTGTCACCACTGAGGCACGCGGCCTGTCATACGTGCTCATTCAGCAGCCTTTCTGTCACCAGCACCGCGACGGGCCTCCCTCACAAGCCCGTCGGTGACGGCGCTAGTGATCATTCCACTGTCAGTAAGAAGACCACCGTGGCCAGGCAGAGGAAGAGCCCGCACAGTACGGCCGCGATGAAGAGCGTGCCGGCGACACGAGCAATCAACGCGCCCCAGAACTCTGCACGCCGGCCGTCGGGAGTGTCGGTGCGCCAGTCTGACGGGATGTCGACGTGTCCCGCGGCGATGGCCGGCGCGGCCCTGCGTACATCCCCTGGGTGGAAGGAGTAGAAGGTCGGCTCCGCTCCCCACGTGCCCCGGCTTGCCCCGCCGAAGCTGCGGACACGGACATCCGCACGACGGGCGACACCCGGCAGCCAGTCCTTGCGCACCGGCCACAGCTTCGCGACTTCGTCACTGCTGAGCCAGGGCTCCTCCTCATGCGCTGACTCCGGTGTTCGCGGCTCCGGCGTGTTCGGCATGCCTCCCCCTCGATGCAGCAGACATTCAGTACACATCACCTGCCCTGCACGCCGATAGAGCGCCTGCGGCTGCAACACGGGACAGGGCCGGCCCTTTTGGACCGTCAGGCACACGTGCGGCACCGGCACACCGCCGGAAGGATGCAGACCCGCCGCCAGACCGCGCGTACGCCACCAAGCCGGTGTCAACAAGCCTGCCTGTCTAGAACGCCACGTCGATGTAGTCGATGTCGTTCAGCTCGACCTCCAGGCCGTCGGCGCGGTGGCCGCCGTCCTTGAAGTACACCTCTTGCAGTCCTTCGGCGACGATGCCGCGCATGGCGGCGTCGCTGGCGTCCTGGCCCTGGGCGTCGAACAGCCGCTGGGCGTAGGGGGCGGGGAGGTGGACGGTGAGGCGGCGGAAGCGGGCGTCGTCGGTGGATCCGCCTGCGGCGGTGTAGCCGAAGCGGGCGCGTAGTTCGACGGTGATGCCGCCGGTGGCGGCCGCGTTCTTGCGGGCGCGCTGGCGCACGCGAGGCTGCCAGCGTTCGCGTACGGCGGTGTTGATGCGGTCGGTGATCGCTTGCGGCGGGTGCTTGCGTTCGCCCTTGATGTAGCGTTCCACCGACCGCTGGGACACCCCGATCGCGGCGGCGACGGCCCGCGTCGTCTTGAGCTGGCGCATCAGGAAGTCGATGCGCCCCTTGAACGTCTTCGGCGGTTCCCGGGTGAACTGCTCCTGCCCGGCGCGGTCCAGGGCGTCGTCGATGTCTCCCACGGTCTATTCCCCGTCGTCCATGACGGCGTCGTGGCCGTCGCTCTTGATGTGCCGGGCCGGGTTGAGGCCCTGTTCCATGAGGCCGACCGCCCAGGTCATGGCGCGTGCGCCTTCGAGTTTGGCGAGGCCGGGGCCGGGGCCGAGGCGGAAGGTGCCGGTCTGGGGCCGGCCGGAGACGCTGCGCGGCAGGACGTCGACCGGGCTGGCACTCGGCGAGGGGTAGACGACGCAGTCGGAGAGCACGGCGAGCGGGTACAGACCGGTCAGCCGCGCCATGGTGTTGAGCTTGCGGTGCATGTTGACGCGCGCCTTGCTGATGACGGCGGCGCGGATGTCGGGCCGCCAGGTGGGCCGCTCCAGCGCGGGCCAGCGCTCGCCGTCGCGGTAGTGCCGCCCCTGGGGCCGTTGCCGCAGCTTGCCGATCCCGCCCTTGACGGTCGCCTTCACCGCCGCGAGCACGGCCGCCATGCCCGGGTCGGTGGCCTTGTGCTGCTCCATCGCGGCGAGGAACGCGTCGTCGTTCAGTTCAGGTGTCACGCCGAGGTCGGCGAGAGTGGCCGCGTACGCGCCCTTCAGCCGGTCGTGCCAGGGATCGAGATACGCGCCGGTCTCACGGCGCAGGTACGCCTCCGCCGGGTCGACGTTGAACCCGAGTTCCTGGGCGTAGGCGACGGTGTGGGTCTGGTACCAGGCCGGGCCGTCCGGCCGTGTGCCGCTGGGGGTGAACGGGCTGGGAAGACGCGGGTCGAGGTCGACGTGGGAGAGGTCGACCAGCCATGCCCCGGGGACCCCCTTGTCGAACCGGGGCGCCACGACATGCGCGGGCCCGGACAGACCCACCGTCAGCCGGGCCGCGGCCGCGAGGAACGCCGTATTGAGATCCAGACCGAGGGCCCACGGCATGGCGGCTTCCTCGCCGGTCAGCAGGTCGACATCGCGTACCCACTGGTACGCCTCCTCGTCGAGGAAGCCGCCGGTCCAGCCCTGGGCCACGGGGTGCTCGGGCAGCGCCTCGGGCGGCGAGGGGTCGACCGGCTGCGTACCGAGCGATCCCGGGTTGCGCCCGGAGACCCACCCGCCGGTGCCGCTGTCGCGCACGGCGCGGGTCGGCGGCCGCAGGGCGGTCATCAGCTCCAGCCCGGTGGTCGCGGTCGGCCCGACCGGGGTCATGACGCGGGCGGCGTAGACGGTGAGGACACGCGCGACCTCGGCCGGCTCCATGGCGGAGAGGCCGGGCCAGGCCCGGTCGTCGAACGCGTCCCAGCCCATGACCGCTACCTGGACGCACTGCCGCTCGCCGCCGCCGGCGGGGCGGTAGATCCGCGCCCACGGCCCGAACCCGCGCTGCGTCAGCTTCCACTTCGCCCGCCCGATCTGCCTGACGACCGGGTGGTCCTCGGGCAGCCGCAGCCCGCGGCGGTCCTCCAGCCGCTCCGGCAGACCGAGGCGCCCCGCGGCCGCCGGGGTGAGGACGACGAGCGGGTCGGCGTCACGGCCGTTGCGGTGCAGCCGCGCCGCACCCAGTCCCGCCTCCCGCAGCGTCCACTCCACCAGCGCGGGCACGGTGGCGGCGGGGCAGTCCAGCACGATCCCGCCGGCCCCGTACGCGCTGCCGTCGCCGTCCAGGACGACAAGCGGCCCGTTGGGGAACCGCCCGTCCACCGGCGCGGGCGCGGGCGCTGGGGCGCGCGCCGGGCGGCGCGCTGCCGAGGCCGTCGATGGGAGCGCAGGGGGCGGGGAGGCTGGGGCTGCTGCGGCGGGCTCGGCTTCCGTCTCGGTGGTGGCTGCTACCGGCACGGCGGACCCGCCCGACGGGACCGGGGGACCGTCACCCACGGGGGCAGGCGGAGCGGCCGCCGGGGTGCCCGGGACGGAGGCGCCGGACGCGGGTGCGCTGCCTGCGGGGGCCGGTGACGCGGGCACGGGGGCGTTCGGCAGGGTGGTGTCGGACTCGCTCCGGCGGTGCCGCGCCGCCCACCCCTCCAGCAGCCGCTGATACGCCTCCAGGCGGGGCGGGCGCGGCTCCGAACGGCCGTTCTCCCAGTTCTTCACCGTCTGCGTCGTCGTCTTCAGGGCCTGCGCCAGACGGGCCTGGGTGATCCCCGCCTCCTCCCGCAGCCGCGCCCGCTCCGCCGGAGACGGAAGCTGCGGCGTCTCCTCCAGCAGCGCGTCCACCGACGCGAACAGCTCATCCTGGGTCGCCATGTGAGAGCTCACCTCCAAGCGTCACACTAGCAACGCCATTAGCCCTTGACTTGTCCGTTGGATTTAACCTTTCCGGCGTGTCGCCGGCGTGTGTGGGCACGGTCGTCGGGGTGTTGTGGGCAGGCGTCGGCCACGCTCTGCGCAGGCGCCGCGGACGACGCTGCCGGCCCAGCTGGTTCTGCGTGTTCTCCGGAGAAGCCGGTGCAGGAGCGCTACGGGCTGGAGCCGTGCCGCCCGGCGGGGCTGGAGCGAGGGACGATCCATCCGATCCTGGCCCGGCCGGAAGCCGCGGGCTGGGTGGGTTCCTGGTGCGAGGACGCCGACCCCGTTGAGTGTGGCCGTCGGCGCCGCCCATATCACCGCCTGAACCCCGATGGCGCACAACGGCCGCGAGGCCCCCGCCCGCGCGACCGCCAGGAGCGACACCGCTCTGCTCGTACTGCGGCCCGGACTGGTCGGAGGCTCCGGAACGTGATCGGCAGATCCATCGCCTGTGCCTTCGCCGTCATGAACTGCTTTGCCCGCGACCTCCCCCTGGCCCGGGGCCTTGTGCATGACCTTGACGGCGACCTTGCTGTCGCTCTTGGCCTCGACTGCGGCAGTCGCTATGGCCGGCACGCTGTTGCTCAGGACTTCGTTGACGCGGTGCAAGAGGCCCGGCGTTGCGCACTGAGCGGCGGGGCGCGCTGGCTGGAGGTGGCGCCTGCGCGCGCTAGGGCTGTTGAGCCGGCAGCGGAGGGCACCGTGCGTGGCGGCCCTAGCCCGCAAGCGTGATGCTTCGGCCGGCCGAACTGGCCCTGGCCATCGCGGGCCTCCTGGTCTGCGTGCTGCACCCCACACCAGCGAGCGGACTACCCCGCCGCTCGCCCCGTCAGTGCACCGGCCGGGGTCTGCTCCGTCATTTCCGGGCGGGCAGGGTGCATCCGGGAGAGTGACGGACTGTCAAGGAAAGCCCTCTCGGGTGGTTATGGCATTCGAAGTGCTCACGCTCAACGCATTTTTGACGGTGTGTCAGGGGGTGATTGTGTCGCTCATTGGGGCGCGTTTCCATACACCCAGTCAGGTTCGATCCGCCGGGAATTCCAAGAATGTCGAGATGACAGCAGAAAACGGGCCTCATTACGTTCATCCTCGGTCGGCTGCCCTGCCGACCCCTTACAGAAAGGAGAACGTCATGCGTGCTCGCACCATCGCGGTGATCGCTGTTTCAGCGGGTGTGGCGGCCGCGGCCGTCACCGGTGTCACCTACGCCAACGCCGTCCCGGAGACTCCACCCCGATCCGCCCCCGCCGTCCACGAGGCCGTCCACGAGGCCGCACCCGCCAGTGCCCCGCTCGGCGGTGACGCCAACGACAGCTACGGCTACAACCGGGACAACACCAGGGACGACGACGGCCGGATCCAGATCAACGAACGCTCGTACCTCGCAGACCCCGCCTCCTGCATCGCGGTCGTCAACGTGGCCAACCCGATCGCCGGCGCGACCAGCTTCAACATCCGCAACAACAGCAGGAGGACCGTCCAGTTCTTCAGCGGGATCACCTGCGACGCAGGCGCTCCCGTCGCCGTGGTCGGCCCCGGCAGCACCAACAATGCCGTCCCCGGACTGATCACACCGGCGTTCGACGCGCTTCCGGGCGGCATCATCGTGGGCAGCTTCCGCGTGGTCTGACCGCAGCGACAGACACTCCTCGCAGGATCAGAACCCCGGCCCGCCGTAATCGGGCCGGGGTTCCGGCACAGGGTATCCACCCGGAAACGACTCATTCCGAGCCGGATAATCGGCCATTAGTGCGTCCTGGCCGACTACATGACGCACGGCGTCCACGACCGAAGAAGAAAACCGGCCGTACCACCTTCTCTGACAAATATCGGTGACCGGCTCAATTCCGGCGTGTTGGACTGCTCCGTACGAGTTCCTCGGGTGCCTTTGTTTTCGGGTGATCCGCGCGCGGCAATGACGGCGCGAAGAAGATCAGCGGAAGCAAGCGGCACCTGGTCGTCCCCACCAAGGGCCTGTCGCTGTGCGGTCACCCCGGCGGCTCATCCAGCACTCGGAATCACTGATCACCTGGGCGGTGATCACCATCATGACCAGGCACATCACCTGCCGAAGCTCACGCAGAAACGGACAGCCGGCCTCCCGCGAAACCGTCCGCGACTGATCGCTTCCAAGGCCGGCGTCATCTCCTTGCCCCTGAACCGGGGCATGACCCGGACACGCCAGAAACCCGCCACCGGGTGATCTTGGGGTCCTGTCGCATGAAGTTGTAACATCTATAGTTACGACTGGGGCCGAGAGGTGTGGGAGGTGCAGTCCGACGTGAGTGCCAACAGCAGGCTGACCATCGCGGCGCACACCCTGACGTGGATCGGGCTGTATCAACGGCGCGGCCACGAGGTCGCCACCTCCGAACAGATCGCGACGAGCGTCAACACCAACCCCGTGGTCATCCGCCGCCTGCTGGGTGAGCTGCGCAGGGCCGGCCTGGCCGATTCACGGCGAGGTGCGGGGGCGGGCTGGATGCTCGTGCGGGACCTGGCGGCGATCACTCTGCTCGACGTCTACCAGGCGATCGAACCGGGACCGGTCTTTGCCCTGCATCGCGCGGCACCGGACCCCGAGTGTGTTGTGGGCCACGGTATTGGGCCGGCCTTGACCGCCGTGTACGACGACGTGGAGGCAGCCCTGCGCAGGGAGCTGGCCAAGACCACGCTGGAGGACGTGCTGCGGGACGTCTTGAAAGCCGCCTGACCTCGAAACGTCGACTTCCCTGATCGAGGGGAGCCGCATTCCAGACCCAACGATGTAACCAAAATAGTTACATTGATGAAGAGGCAAGGACAAGAACGATGACAACAGATACTCGGACATCGCGGACCGTGGCCGAGGAGTTCCTGGAGCGCCTCGGCAGGCAGGACCCCGACGGCGTCCAGGAACTGTTCTCCGAGGAGATCGACTGGCATGTCCCCGGCAGTGACGTGCTGCCCTGGACCGGGCGCCGTAGCCGCCGGGAGGAGGTCGCGCCGTACTTCACCACGATGTGGCCGCACTTCGCGCACGGCCAGAGCAAGGTCGTGCTGGAGCGCTTCATCGTCGACGGTGGTGACGTGGTGCTGCTGGCGGTCTTCACGCACACCGCCGTGGCCAGCGGCAAGGAGTTCACCACACCGGTGGCCATGCACCTCGGGGTCGAGGGCGGCCGGATCGTTCGCATGCACCTGTACGAGGACACGCTGACCGTCGCCGAGGCGTTCAACGCCGGCTGAGCGGAGGGCGCTCAGGAGCCCCAGGCCCCGGGGCGCCCGGCCGGGCATGTACGTAGAGGGTCAGCCGAGAGGCAGCCGAAGCTGTCGGAGGGTCTCTCTCCCCGGTCGCGTACGGGTGAACGTCCCCAGTTGTCAGGCCACTTCCGTCTCGCGCGACGAGATCGCTCCGCCAGCCGTCCCATCTCGCTGGGGCGTTACGGAATCACCGGCCCGTCGAAGAGTGGTGCCTGCCGTCGGCGCTGCGTGGACCCGCCCGGAAGTTCCGTCCGTGGCTGCCTCAGCGAGGCGGCGGCACCGACTGGCGCGGACATCGCCACGGGTCAGGGTCTCGTTCGAGCCTCGACCCGTGTGCACGACGTACCCCCTGGCTATGCTGTCGGCGTATGGACGCGATCTTCCGGCTTCCGCCTCAATCCCCGCTGGCGGAGGCTTTTTCCGAGGAGTGGAGTCTGCTCCCGCTGCGCGTCCCCATGGGCTGGAACGTCGTCTACAACACGTTGATGGCCCGGCGCCTGCCGGATGGAAGAGTCGAGGTCAATGACTCCGAGGATCTGTACTGGGCACGTACCGCACGACCGCCGTGGCTGACCGAGCAGGAGGCGGTGCGGAAGGGCGGCCTGCAGGCCCGGGAGATCAGTATCGACGCCGGCTGGTACTACGGCTGCGGCTTCCGCGTTGTCGTCCTCGACCCGGACTGGGACCATGAGGGAGCCTCCTGCACCACTGCCGACCTCGAGGAGTTCGTCGCCACCCTGGAGGAGTGGATGCGAATGATCACCGAGCGGGGGGAACTCCCCAAGTCGTGAGATCGACTTGCGGGCTGTCTGCTGGCAGTGCGTCAGGTAGCGGCAGCGAGGGCCGACGGCTGGTGTGGATTCTCCGCCAGGGCACCGGAACGGTGGTGACCTGGCGTCGGCCTCAAACGATCGTGCTGTCCGTGCAGGGCGGGCCGGTGGCGAAGACACGGACGGCTTCGACTCTCTACCCGAAGTACGGGGAGGCCGACCGAAGACCTTCACCCTCCGAACGCCGCAGGGGGCAAGAAGATCGCCAAGTCCAGGCCGGCCAAGCACGGCCTGCGTTTTCGAACTGGAGCCTGGCTAAGCTGGCCACTTCCTGGTCGCGGAGGGAGTGTTCACCACGACCGGCATAGGCCGTTCAGGAGTCTCGCCTGACGACGGACTCACCTCTCGTCGTCCTGGAACAGCGGCTCACCCGCGTGCAGCCGCGCGCAGACACGCTCGTAGCTCGGTCGGCGGAGCTTGGGACGCTTCCCCTGCCTGGCGCGGTTCTTCCAGCCGTCGTACACCTGGGGGACCAGGATGTCGCGGGCCGTCCTGAACTGCTCCTTGGTGGGATGGTAGGAGTCGATCTCGGCCTCGACCTCGCCGGTCGCATAGGAGGCGGACTTGTCGCCGAGTATCAGCGCCCGGGCGTGCACCGCGCCGTTCACCTCGAAGGTGAAGTCGTTGTAGTACCCGTAGACCACGCCGTGCGCCCGCAGGTCGCCCTCGACGTACACCGAGCCCCAGGACACCAGGTCACGCACCACCAGGTCGCCGAGTACGACCAACACCCCGATGCCGGAGACGTAGTCGTCCAGGAAGCCGTGCACCACCAGGTCGCCGTCGACGATGAGCGCGATGTCCAGATCGAGGTCGTCAGGCACCACCAGGTCGCCCTGGTGGAGATACCAGGCGTGGTCGCCCTCCAGGTAGTCGGCCATCTGGCCGCCGACCCGCTCGGTGATCCCGGAGGTGTCGCGCAGGCGGTCGAAGCGCGCCCGCCAGGTGGACATGGTCAGCATGGAGTCTCCCCTGCGGCGCGGTGCGCGCGGACGGTCACGATCAGGCGGGCTTCGTCGGCCCAGTGTTCGTCCTCGGTGATGACGGCCAGCACGGCGTCCGGCAGCTCCGGGTTCTTCAGCAGCCCGCGGCAACGGCTGCCGCTGGTGGCCCAGGCGAGCTGGATCTCCAGAGGCAGTGCGGGGTTGGCGGCGAGGTCGTCCAGGTGGTAGCCATCCACTTCAGGGTCGGCTCCGCGGGCGTACTCGGCCAGCGCCTCGGGCGGAACGTGCCGGTTGGCCACCGCCCCGCGCAGGTAGTAGATCGGGCTGCGGACCATCGAGGCGAGGACCTCCTGCAACGGCGCCGTGTGACGGGCCGCGCCGACCGCCGCGAAGCTCGCGCGCTCCTCGTCGGTGTCGACAGTGCTCGCGCAGTACGACAGACCGAAGTCGATCAGCAGATCGGCCGGCCAGTTGGGCTGGCTCATGGCATTGCCCTCGTGGAAGTGGGAGGGCCCCAGAGCGTGCAGTCGGCGCAGCGACTCCGGCGGTGTCGCCGGATGCCCGAGCACGTCGTGGACCAGATTGCCGACCTGGTCGAGAGCGTAACCCTCCTGCCGGGCCGCGTCGGCGTAGCGGTCGGTGATGGTGTCGACCAGCCCGGCGAGCGCCTGCGCCGGTGCGAACTCGTTGCGGCCGAGCGCGCAGAGCACCTCCAGGTCCGCATCATCGGCGAGCGCGATCAGATGCCCGACCGGGGTGAACGGGTTCCCCGCTGCCCCGCGCCGGACGCTGCTCTCGGCGTCGGTGGCCAGCACGGCCAGTGCCACGGGGTCCTGGTTGCGGTACCTCACGGCCACCAACTCACGGACCCCGAGGTCCTCGTCCCGTACCAGAGAGGCAAGCCGCGGGGCGAGTTCGGCGAAGCTGCGGCGGCGGACGGCGTTGCGTCGCACGCCCGCGTCCGGATCGGTCAGGTCGGCGCCGTCGGCGTACCCGAGCGCCGCGACGACCCGGCGCACCCGGACATCCGGGTCGATGGCGAGCGCCCGCAGCTCCTCGGGCCGGGCGTCGACTCGACGGACCATGGTGAGGCGGACCTCGCCGGATTCATCGGCGAGCAGCCGGGTGGCGACCTCGTACGGGAGCCGTTCACGGGCCGCCAGCGACCGACGCACGGTGGCCGATTCGTCGTCGGCCAGCACCGTGAGCGACTTCTCCGGAGTCTCCCGGTGTACGGCCACCACTCTGCGGACGGACGCGTCGGGGTGGGCCGCGAGCAGGGCCAACCGGGCTGCGGGCGTGGCGGGTTGGGCGGCCAGCGCGCGCTGTACACCCAGCCACGGCGCGCCGAGCCCGGCCGCACGCTCCGCGAGCTCCTCGGCGAACTCGGACGGCAGATCGATACGGGACGCCACGATCCGAGCCAATCGGGCGTCACGCCCGGCCAGTTCCCGCAACCGGGGCAGCGGCGTGCCGGAGCGCCAGGCCTCCGCCACCTGCTCGTCGCTGTCCATACGTACTTCTCCCCAAGCGGCGTCTCCAGCGGTTGACCCGCAAACCCTACTGCCATGCCGCGGGGCCGGGCCACGACTGCTGTGACCTGTTTGACCAGGCCGTTTCACCGTATAGGCGCGCCTCGGGGCCAGGGACCTGATGTATGTAGCTCATCGGGAGGCGAATGGAGGCCGGACCTGAACCGGGCGGTTCGGACGCCTACATGGCCGTGGCCGACGCCGACGCGGAAACAGCCGATGCCGCGGCGGTGAGACCACGGTTCACCAACTACGGCCAGTGCTGTGTGCGCGAAGTGGGCCAATGCCTGACCGGCGAGTACCTCGGTCGCTTCAGCCGTCCTGAGAGGTCGAGCCCTTCGCGCGCAGGGCGGCCCCGAGTGGACAGCGAACAGGGAGTTGCCGCCCAGCTCGAAGAAGGCGTCGTCCGGGTCGTCGCGCCGCACCACCACGGCTGCCGTCCGGACGCCCGGGTCCTCCAGCAGCACCGAGCGGATCTCGTCTAGCTCGATCCGGAAGCAGCGGATCTTGACCTGACTGTCGATGCGTCCGAGGTGTTCGAGGCGGCCGTCGGAGCGCAGGCGTCCCACGACTCGGTGTCCTGGTTCGACGCCGTCCGCCGGACGCTCAACGCGCACCACATCGTGCACCGCAATCACGGCGGCGGGAACGACCTCAAGAACCTCGAACTCCTGCACTCGCAACGTCACCAGCAGCATCACGCGCTCGAATGCGCCGATACGGGCAGGCCCACGTGACCTGCTTGACCCGTCGGCACCGCCCCTGACAACTGGTGAGGAGGGCCCGGGTGCCCCGGCCCTCCTCACCGCTCCCCATGGTCGGGCCGGCCGTGAGACGCCCAGGGGGCGAAGCCGGACCGGGGCAGCCCCCGCATGGGGTCACTCGAAGACGACGTCCGAGACGGACACGAAGAACTCGCCGGTCATCTGCTGCTCCTGGTCGATGTGGTCGCAGCACCTCTCCGGGTTGCCGGTGGTGCAGACGCCGCCGTGACCGCCCCAGACGTTCACGATCGCGTGCCGGCCCGTCTTACGTCCGGCCAGCACCGCCGTGGTCCATGCCTGTTCGGGATCGCGGCCGTGGACGACCACCATGAACGGAGTCGGCTCCAGGTCGGCCCACGACAGCGGGGCCGACACGTTCCAGCCGTCCCTGGTGACGAAGAACTGGTACGTCCACGTCGGTCCGATGTGGCTGGCGGTGTGCTCGTAGGAGAAGGTGAGGTCCCGGGCGCCCGAGTCGAGGGCGGTGGTGGGCCAGTCACCCACGAGGTCCAGGCCGGCGAAGCGGGGGTTGCCCGCCGAGGCCACCTTGCCGTCGTCGCCGCCGGCGCTGAACTTCCGGTACTCCAGGTAGTGGCCGTGCCGGTTCCACGGGTAGTCCGCGCACATCCGCTCCTTGCCGGGGACGACTTCCGCCCACCACACGTCCGAAGCGCAGGCCGCACGCACCTGGTCGCAGAAGGCGCTCGTGCAGGCGTGACTCTTGTCGCCCTCCCCGGGCTTCAGGGTGAGCACGGAGCGGCCCGGCGGGTCGGCCATGTTGCCGTGCCTCGGCTGCGCGAGGTCTCCGCCGCGGTCGTCGGGCACCGCAACCGGGATCGGCTGGTACGGGTCGTCGGCCCGGCCCGGCACGGTGCACTCCTCGGAGAACGGGCTCCAGCTGCCGTCGTCACGCCTGGCCCGGATCCTGACCTGGTAGGTGTCGCCCGGATCGGTTCCCAGCGTGACCCAGTGGTTGGCGGCGAGCTTCCAGCCGCCCCACCAGGTCGGCCAGTCCAGATGGAGCGTCTGGGCGGGCTGGCCGTTGAGCCACACCTCGTACACATGCGGGTACGGGGCCCGGCCTTCGTCCCAGTCCGGCGGGGTGGTGTCGCCGCCGGAGTTGCCTCCGGTGGTCCATCGCAGGGAGATGCCGTGGAGGATCTCGGAGCCGTCGCTCCGGTAGGTGGTGGCGGCTGTGAGGTCCTTCGGGTCGTAGTAGTCGCCGTTGACGGGAGTGCTGGAGTTGGGGGTCACCCGCAATCACCTCGGTCTTTCAGGGCAGCGAACAGCTGGCAGAGGACGGAAGGGTGCTCTTCAGTCCCTCACCTCCGGCTCCCTGCAGCCACCCGGATTAGCCCCAACGGGTGGCGTTTCAGTCGGGCAGAAAGAGGCCCGTCACCCACATCACACGGCGCCACCCCGGATCGGCGCCGCAGGGCGGCAACGGTCCCGAAGGACAATGCCTGCATCGACTCGATGACCGACCTCGGCGCGAGCGCCGACCTGTCGCCGCAGGAGCTCCTCGCCGTACGGGGCAGCTACGAGGCCATCGCCCCCGAGCCGGCGATTGTCGTGGACGCCATCAAGGCGACCGCGAAGGGCACCATCGGCAAGTTCGCGGAACGGCCGCGCGGCGAGGGCAAGCCGCTTCCGGGCGGCTGGAGGATCGGCGTCTCGCCCGGCATGGTCAAGGACGAGGGCACCCAGTGCGTGCTGTGGGGCGGGGGCGTCCGTGCGCAGTACAAGGCTCCGGAGCTCAACCTCGCCCGCTACATCACAAGTCGGGCGAGGTCACCAACAATGACAACGGGGAGTACGTAGTCGATGAGTGGGTTCGGGGACGGCCTGGACGCCGCAGTGCAGAAGGCGTTCACCCGCCCGGCGCCTGCGGTACCTGGTCAAGCAGCTCAAGGGCACGAAGGCCGTCGCCCAGATGCTGCGAGTCTCCCAACGCACCGTGGAACGGCACGTGAAGGACCAGATCAGGAAGCCCCGTCCGGACCTCGCCGCCCGCCCGGAGCGTGAGGTGAAGGCACGCTGGCAGCCGCAGATCCGGGTCAAGGCGCGGGCGAAGGCCCGGGTCAAGGCGCGGGCGAAGGCAGCGACCACCGGCGGCATCGTCATCGACACCCGCGCCCGCGTGGGCTGCACCGCGCCGATCGGGTCGACGGACCAGGACCGCGTCCGGCACCTGACCGTCGCGCTGCCGCCCCGCTGCCGTCCCGCTACGCCGCCCGCCTCTTCGACGCCCAGGAGGCCGGCGCCACCGAGCAGCAGCTCAAGGAAATCGTGGCCGAAGCGCTCAAGGAGGTGTACATCGAGGCGTACATCGAGCACCTGGAGTTCGAGCTGTCTCAGTGGCGGAGACGGTCGAAGCGGAACGGCGCGAGGACGTCGGGGCGGCGGCCGGTGATGACGTACTCGGCGAGTCGGTGACCGGTGGCGGGGCCCAGAGTGACGCCGAGCATGCCGTGGCCGGTGGCCGTGAAGGCGTTGTCGTGTCCCGGGAGGCGGTCGATCACCGGGAGTCCGTCGGGCAGGAACGGCCGTCCACCGACCCAGGGGTCACGGATCAGGCTCACCAGGTCGTCCGGATCGTCGAACCAGCGGCCCAGATAGTGCCGGCTCGCGAGAGCGACGGCGACGATGCGGCGCCAGTCGAGGCGGTTGTTGTTGCCGCTCAGCTCCATGGTGCCGCCGATCCGGGTGGTGTCGCCGATGGGTGAAGCGACGGCCCTGCGTTCACCGAAGTACAGCGTGTGCCTCGGTGCCGGATCCAGGTCCACCGAAAAGCTGTAGCCCTTGCCGGCCTGGAGGGGCAGCCGGTGTCCCAGGGCGTGCAGCAGCCGGGGAGAACGCATGCCGGCGGCGATGACGACAGCCGAGCAGGGCACCTCGCCCTGGGTGGTGCGCACCGCGGTGACACGCCCCCCTGCCGTCCGGAAATCCATGACCTCCGCGTGCTCGTGGACCTTCACTCCCGTGGCGGCGAGTGCTTCCCCGAGCCCCCGGGCGAAGGCCTCCGGGTCGACCACGCCCTCCCCTTCGACGAGGTAGGCCGCCCGCACCCTGGGCGACAGGGCGTCGTCCAGCAGATGTGCCTCGGTCCCCGTGGTGACGTCGTCGGGCATCGGGTAGTGGTCGTCGGCCATCTGCCGCTGGATCGCGAGGTGATGGCGGGCCTCGGTGGGCGACAGGAACGCGTGCACCATGCCGGGCCGGGTCAGCGTCGTCGCCACCCCTGCCTCACGCAGTCCGTCGAAGAGGGCGAAGGTGTCGCGGTTGAGCTCCGCGATCGCCGAGTAACCGCGCCGGAACGCGGCAGGTGTGCTGCTGCGCCAGAACCGCCACAGCCACCGTACGAACGCCGGATCCGGCAGGGGACGCAGATACAGCGGCGAGTCGGGCCGGCCCAGCGAACGCAGGGCGTAGCGCACCACACCCGGCGCCGGGACCGGCGTCGAGTGGCTCAGGCAGACCCATCCGGCGTTGCCCCGGGACACCCCGGAGCCCAGGCCGCTGCGCTCGACGACCTCGACCGCAAGCCCGGCCTCGGCGAGATAGTAGGCCGTGCACAGCCCCACGACACCGCCCCCGACGACCACGACGGGGCCCTGGCCGGCTCGCGGCAGACCGGTCATGTCGTGGACCCGTACGAGGCCAGGAACTCCCGGGTCCGGGCCTGAGCCGGGGCGTCCAGGACGTCCTGCGGCCGCCCCTCCTCCACGATCCGCCCGCCGTCGACGAAGACGACGTGGTCGGACACCTCGCGGGCGAAGGGCAGTTCATGGGTGACCAGCATCATCGTCATCCCGTCCGCGGCGAGTTCCCGCATCACGCTCAGCACCTCGCGGGTGGCCTCCGGATCCAGGGAGGACGTGGGCTCGTCGAAGAGCAGCACCTCAGGCCTGAGGGCGAGGGCCCGCGCGATGGCGACGCGTTGCTGCTCGCCGCCGGAGAGCTGCTCGGGTTGCGCGAGACCGCGGTGGGCGACGCCGACCCGGCGCAGCAGCGTGACGGCCCGCTCCAGGGCCTCCTGCTCAGGTACGCCCATGGTGCGCTGCGCCAGGACGACGTTCTCCACGGCCGTGAGGTGCGGGAACAGGTTGAACCGCTGGAAGACCATGCCGACGGTGCGGCGCAGCCGGGGAAGGTCGCGGCAGACCGTGCGGCCGCCGCTGTGCACGACGTGCCCCGCGACCTGGACCACCCCCCGGTCGGGTCTCTCCAGCAGGTTGACGCAGCGCATCAGGGTCGACTTGCCGCCGCCGCTCTGCCCGATGACGCTCACGATGCGGCCGCGGTCGACCTCCAGATTCACGTTGTCGAGCACCAGGCGGCCGTCGAAGGACTTGCTCAGTCCTTCGATCCGTACGATGGCCTCGGCGGGGGCCGGTGCAACCGTCTTCGCCGTGACGGGCTCGGTCATGCCGTCGCCTCCTTCCGCGCGATGTCATTGATGTCGCCGATGTTCTCGACGCCGCCGGTACCACCGGTGCCGCCGGTCCCGCTGATGCCGTCCGGCGCGTCGGCCGCGAGCAGTGCGCGGGCCGCTCGCACCCGCCGCCGTCGCCACGGGGACAGCGGGACCCCGGCCCGTACCTTGCGCTCCAGCAGCAGCAGGAGCTGGGAGAGCGGATAGCACAGGGCGAAGTAGACGGCGGAGATGACCAGATACACCTCCAGCGCCCGGAAGGTCTCCGAGGTGATCAGCCGGCCCTCCGACATCAACTCGGCGGCGGAGACGGTGACGAGCAGCGACGTGGATTTCAGCAGGTCGACGAGCATCGTGTTGGTGCCGGGCAGCGCCTGCCGGACGGCCTGCGGCAGGATGACACGGCCGAAGATGCCCGCCCTGCCCAGGCCCAGCGCCTCGCCCGCCTCCGTCTGCCCGGCGTGCACCCCGCTGATCGCGGAGCGGAAGATCTCGGACAGGTAGGCGGCGTAGAAGACGATCAGGCTGAGGCATCCGGCGGTGAACACGTCCAGCCGGATGCCGGCCGAGGCCAGGCCGAAGTAGGTCAGGAAGATGATGGCCAGCAGGGGGACGTTCTTGAAGACCTCGGTGTAGACGGCGGCGACGGCCCGGGCGGGCCACGCCCTGCTCAGTCTGAGCAGGGCGACCGTCAGGCCGAGCAGGACGGCGCCGGCGAAGCTCACCGCCGTGTAGGAGAGGGTGCGCCGGACGGCCTGCCAGAGCTCGTGCTCGTAGCCGGTCCAGGGCACTTGGAAGAGGCCGGACATGTGTCATCCCCTCACTTGGCGATGGACGGCGGCGTCCAGTCCTGGGGCCGGTCCACGCCCCGGCGTGCGGTGGCGGCCGCGGCGTCCGGCACGAGGAACTGCTCGGGGTCCCCGTCGTACTTCTTCACGAGCTTCTCCAGCTCGCCGTTCTTGTACATGGCGTCGATCTGCGCGGAGATCGCCTGCTCCAGCTTCGCCTCCTGCTTGGGGAGGTAGAAGCCGGTCTGGTACGGCTGGAAGTACTGGTAGGCGGGCTTCGCCTTCACCTGGTCGGCGGTCGGCGGTGTCAGGTACTCGGTGGAGATTTTCAGGTCCGGACGTTGCTTCTGAGCCGCGATGATGATCAGCGGGTCGAGGAAGCCGACGTCGATCCGGCCCGCGCCGAGGTCGTCGAACACCCCGTTGGCGTCGGGGTAGGCGTGCAGCTTGGCGCCGGGCACGGACTGGATCGACTTGACCCAGACATAGCCCTCGACCGTGCTCAGGTTCAGGCCCTCGAGGTCGTCGACCGTCTTGTAGGTCTTCCCGCTTCGCACGGCCATCGCCGGGGGCGAGTAGTAGGGCGGATCGGTGAACAGGCCCTGCTTCTGGCGGTCGGCGGACCAGGCGACGCCGCCGATGGTGACGTCCACACGGCGGGACTGCACCCCGGCGAGCATGCCGGCGAAGTCCGTCACCTGAGGCTTGACCTGGAGCCCCAGCTTCTTGGCCGCGTAGTTGAGGATGTCGCCGTCCAGGCCGACGATCTTGCCGCCCCGGACGCTGGTGTACGGGGCGTACGGCTCCACGGCCACCTTGATGATGCCGGGCGTGAGCGTGCCCAGCGCGGCGGTGCCGGCGGAGACGTTCTTCGGGGCGTCGCCGCCGTCCGAGCCGCACGCGGAGGCGGTCAGCAGGAGAAGGGTCGCGGACAGGGCGGCGGCAAGCGGACGCACACGGGTCATCGGCCTGGTCCTTCCGGATCGGCGCTGAAGGGGCCCGCTCGGTCACCGCGCTGTGCCCCGGGCGGGGAAGTGATGGGCCCATACGCTAAGGACCAGGTCACCGACGCGTCACCGTTCACTTCGTATGAACTTATGGCTGGAAACGCTTGGCCGGCTGTACGCTGCGTCCAACCCGGCCCCCTCGACGGGAGGTTACGCACGTGCTCAGCCCGTCACTCGCCCAGGAGATCGCCGGGGACACCTCCGCCGTCATCGGTTTCAACGTGCTGATCACGGACGCGGAGGGCGTGGTCATCGGCAGCGGCGACAGCAGCCGGGTCGGCACCTTTCACGAGGCGTCCGTCGAGGTGATCCGCACCCAGGAACCCGCCACGCACAACGCGTCGCAGGCGCAGCAACTGCGCGGAGTGCGCCCCGGCGTCACCCTGCCGCTGGTCACGGACGGGCAGGCGGTGGGCACGGTCGGCATCACCGGAACACCGGCCCAGGTGCGCCGCTTCGGGCTTCTGGTGAAGCGCCAGACGGAGATCCTGCTCAGGGAGTCCGTGATGCTGCGCTCGCGCCTGCTCTCCGAGCGGGCGGCCGAGAAGCTGCTCGCCGACATCGCCTCGTACGACCCTCATGTCGTGGAGGGCGATTTCCTCGTGTTCCGGGCGGCCGAGCTGGGCTTCGACCTGCAACCGCGGCGGGTCGCGATGGCGTTCGAGGTGACGGTGCCGGACGAGGGCGCCCGGCGTCACAGCGCTCCCACCCGGGACATGGCCCTGGTCCGCTCGGAACTGCTCCGCACGGTCCGCGAGGTCTTCGCCGACCCCCAGGACATCGTCGCCTCCACGGCTCCCGGATGGATCGGTGTACTGCACCGGCTCCCCGCCCCGCGCCAGGTGACGACCCTGATCGGCGACTGCCGGCGGATCATCGACGTCATCGCCGCGCAGGACGGCCTGACGGCGCGCGCGGGGATCGGTGAACCGGCCGCGTCGGTCGGTGGCCTGCACGACTCCTACCAGGACGCCTGCGACGCGCTCCGCCTCGGGGCCCGTACCGCGGGCGACTCACCCGTGCACCTGATCACCGATCTGCGCGTCCACCAGGTCCTGGCGGCCGTCGGCCAGTCGGCGCGCCACCGCCTGATCGAGCGCACCGCCGCGAACCTGCGGGCCCAGCCCGACTGGCCGGTGCTGCGCGACACGATCACCGCCTGGTGCGAGAGCGGATTCAACCTCGTACGCGCGTCCTCGGCGCTGCACATCCACCGCAACACGGTCGTGTACCGGATGAACAAGATCGAGCAGATCACCGGCCGTCCCCTGCGCGAACACCGCACCACCATGGCCCTGTACCTCGCCTGCCTGGCCGACCGCCTGGGGGCCGGCGGCGCATCTGCCGAGGGTTGATCGCGCCCCGGGTGAGCCGATGTCCGTGGACACGATCGACGTGCCCGTCCCGCCGCCGATCTTGTCCGCCGTCCCGGTCCGAATTACGGTGCCGCGGTGGACCTTGCTGATGACAGGCGTGGGCGCGGCCGCGAGCATCGTGTTGACGGTCCACAGATCGCCGGTGAGCAGCCGAGGACACAGCGGCGTCCAGGCCGACGCGGCTCACATTGTGAGCCGCTGTTAGTGGCCACTGCAATTGGCGGCAATGTCTTCCAATTGCACCTGGAGTTGGGCTTCGTCGAGCTTTATGCTAACTTCAAGTTCTTCAATTTCCTCCCTCAACTGTTGAGCCTTCATTGGATCCGTTTCATGCTTGAGCTTGAGCGCGGAGAGCTTTTCTCTCTCATCCTTTAGTTCCTTTTTGCTTAGCTCGGCATCGCGCCTCATCTTGGCGCAGATGTCAGTGCTGGAGCCGGCGTGAGGTGTCGTTGCCATGTCGGCCTCTCTCCCACATAGGGGCGGATGGCAGGCAGTGCGGTCCGCTCTTTCTAGCGTCGCACCGCCGTGCAGTCCACGCATCTGGGGGAGTTGGGATGGAGCTCCACCAGCCGGGCCCGCCGCAACCGAAACGGCGAGGCTGGTGTGGCCCAGGATGCGCCGGGCGGCATTGACCCTAACCTGACTGGACAGGAGGACTCCCGAACCATGCCTCAGCTGCACCGCTTCGACAACGACAGTAAGATCGGCGACGTCTCCAACGAGCAGCTCCGGTTCCTCATCTACCAGCTCGCGAATGACGAGGACACGAAGTTCTACGTCGACTACACCATCCTCATCGCAGTTTGAGCTGCCGCTTAGGGCTTGCCGGGAATCAACACGTTGGTTTGATCTTGGATTCGTCGAGGTCGAGGAATCGGGTGATGTCGGCTGGCATGCGGAAACGGGCCGTTG
>NZ_JBEXXK010000066.1:0-64309 GCF_040630405.1 Streptomyces sp. NPDC005811 | reverse complement strand
CCGCGGAGCGGGTACCACATCGCTGCGCGATGTGCAAGCGAACAACCGCGCTGCGCGCGGTTGTTGCGCTCCCGCTCCGCGGGAGCGCTGGCGGGACGCTGCGCGTCCCGCACAACACGACTGCTGCGCAGTCGTGTTGACGCTCCGTCCGCTGCGCTCCCGGAGCAGCAGGACTTCGTCCTGATCCGGCCTTCCGCTGACGCTCCAGGCCGGCCGGGCGGGTCCGCTGCGCTCCCCCGCCCTCAACGGTCCTTCCGGCTGCGCCTCCAGTCCCTTGGGGCCCGCTGGCGCGGGCCGGGCTGGCTACTGGGTGGGGGGTCGCTCGTTCGTGTGGGTTCCAGTGTGCCGCGTGCATCAGGTTGATGCAGCATGTACCGTTGGCGGAAACACGGGACACCCCCCAACCACCCGGACGGGACGCTGACCGCGACCCGGATCGGTTTCTATTTTCTCGGAAGGCAGGAATGGCAAGTGGATACATTCCCTATCTGGAAGCGTTACGTGCGCGCCGTGGATGAGGAATTCGCGCGGGCGGGTTTCCCGGATGCCTCCCACTCGGTGGCCCGCCATGAGGCCCACCACGGGGCATGCGTGGCCACGTGGAGCTGGGGGGTGAGCACGCCTCTCGTGAACGTCCGCGAGTGGCCCTCCGGTCTGACGCTGACGTGGTCCTCGCTCTCCGGGCTCTGGACGTACGTCCCGGTGGACGAATACGGCCTGGAGAACACGGAGCTCATCCCGGTACCGGCCCTGGCCGCGCCCTCCGCCGTCGTCGCTGTGCTTCCCTCCCTGATGGACGGCAGGCACGGTCTGCTCCCCAGGTCGGAGGAGCGGTGGGAGCACGCCGAGCTGCTGGCGTCGTGGGCGGAGTCCGCGGCCGTGCTCGGGGACGACAAGTACGACGCTGCGTACCAGGCAGCGGAGGAGGAGGCGGAGAGCTTCCTGCGGTGGCAGGAGCAGCTCGACGGTTCCGGGACCACGGCGCGGCAGCAGGGCGCCGGCCCTTCGGAGGAGAGCGGGGAGCCTGCCGGGCTGACCCGCTACCGGGTCGTGGCACAACGGACCGTTGCCGAGCACGACGGGGCCGCCACGCTGACCCACTACGCGTACGCGCGATCGGTGGAAGAGGCCGTGGTCAAGGTGCGCCAGGCGCACGAGAAGCCCGGCGGCGTGTACGGAGACCAGGGCCTGTACCGGGTGGTGGAGGCCTGTGAGGACGGGGAGGAAGGCCAGGCACGGCAGCAGGAGGAAGCGCGTCGGCGGTTCGTCACCACGGTCATGCTGGCCGCGCGTGCCGAGGCCGCCCAGGAACTCACCCACCTGCCGCACCCGGAGATGTTCGGCATCCTCTGCGACTTCTTCACCCGCGCCATGGTCTTCCCTGGCCAGTTCGGCTTCCCCAGCGGCACCGCCACCGATGACACCCAGCTGCACGCCAGTGACCCCGCCCGCGCGCTGTCCCGCCTGCTCCTGGAGCACCTGACCCACCACGCCCTGGACCTGGTGGAGGCCGACGACCGGGCCCCCTCGCACCTGCCGGAAGCCGAGGACCAGCTCCCGGCGGCACGGGAAGCCGAGAATGCCGAAGCGCCGGCGGAACTCATCGAACAGGTCCTCGCCGTCTGTGAGTGGCACTACGCGGCCGTGACCGGCACCAACTCCGAGCAGTGGGACAGGGAGTCGGCCCGGGAGCTCGTGGACGTCGCCCTGCGGACCGTACGCCTGGCGGAACGGGCGACCTACCCGCAGACGCTGGAGGCGTACCTGCACGAGCACCGGGCGCGGCTGGAGCGACTGTGGCGCCGCTACGGGCCCGGCGGCATGTTCGCGGATGAGCTCGTGCTGATCGACCTGCCCGGGTTCCTGGTGCTGTGCGAGAGGATCGAGACGACCCCGCTCTGGCTCGAAGGGATCTGGGCGAAGCACGGCCAGGAGGAAAACGCGCTGGAAAGGCTTCACAACAGCTGGCTGCATGACACGGGGGAAAGGGACGGACGATGAGCAGGATTCCACTCAAGAAACATCAGATCGACCAGAAGTCGAGTTTCCGTAAGTGGGTCGGATTCCCTGCAAGGTCACCCGTGCCCCCGCAGGGTGCCCGTGGCACGATCGTGTCAGCGACCGGCTCCGGTAAAACGATCATGGCCGCCGCGAGCGCGCTGGAGAGCTTCGCGGACAGCCGGATCCTCGTGACCGTGCCGACCCTGGACCTGCTCGCGCAGACCGCCCAGGCGTGGCGCCTGGTCGGTCACCGGGCCCCGATGGTCGCGGTGTGCTCGCTGGAGAACGACCCGGTGCTGAACGCGCTGGGCGTGCGGACCACCACGAACCCGATCCAGCTCGCCCTGTGGGCCGGGTCCGGGCCCGTGGTCATATTCGCCACGTACGCCTCTCTCGTGGACCGCGAGGACATCGACGCTCCCGTGGGCCAGCGGAAGGTTCGCGGGCCGCTGGAGGCCGCTCTGGCGGGCGGGGAGCGACTCTACGGGCAGCGCATGGACGGTTTTTCGCTCGCCATCGTCGATGAGGCGCACGGAACCGCCGGTGATCTTGGTCGGCCGTGGGCGGCGATCCACGACAACCAGCGGATCCCGGCGGACTTCCGGCTCTACCTGACCGCCACGCCGCGCATCCTCGCCGCGGCACGCCCGCAGAAGGGCGCGGACGGCCAGGAGGCGGAGATCGCGACCATGGCCGACGACCCGAACGGGACGTACGGCGCGTGGCTCGCGGAGCTCGGGCTGAGCGAGGCGATCGAGCGGGAGATCCTCGCCGGGTTCGAGATCGACGTCCTGGAGATCCGCGACCCCTCCCCCGTGATCGGGGAGTCGGAGGAGGCCCGGCGGGGCCGGCGCCTGGCGCTCCTGCAGACCGCGCTCCTGGAGCACGCCGCCGCGTACAACCTGCGTACGGTCATGACGTTCCACCAGAAGGTGGAGGAGGCCGCGGCGTTCGCGGAGAAGCTGCCGGAGACGGCTGCCGAGCTGTACGTCAACGACGCCACGGGCGAGGACCTGGCCGCCGCCGACAAGCTGCCGAAGTCCTCCATCGACGCGGAGTTCTACGAGCTGGAGGCCGGCCGCCACGTACCCCCGGACCGGGTGTGGTCGGCGTGGCTGTGCGGCGACCACACCGTCGCCGAACGCCGGGAGGCGCTGCGCCAGTTCGCAGGCGGCATCGACGCCGCCGGGCGCCGGGTGCACCGTGCCTTCCTCGCGTCCGTGCGCGTGCTCGGTGAGGGCGTGGACATCACCGGCGAGCGGGGAGTCGACTCGATCTGCTTCGCGGACACCCGTGGCTCCCAGGTGGAGATCGTGCAGAACATCGGCCGCGCGCTCCGCCTCAACAAGGACGGCTCCACGAAGGTGGCCAGGATCATCGTGCCGGTGTTCCTGGAGCCGAACGAAGACCCCACCGACATGGTCGCCAGTGCCAGCTTCCGCCCCCTTGTAGCCGTGCTCCAGGGCCTGCGTTCGCATGACGAACGCCTGGTCGAGCAGCTCGCCTCACGGGCGCTCACCCGCGGCAAGCGCAAGGTCCACATCCAGCGTGACGAGGACGGGCGGATCGTCGGCGCCGGCGGCCAGAGCGACGGCGAGGACCAGGAGCACGACGACACCGACGCCGCTGCCGAGTCCGCCCTGCTCCACTTCTCCACCCCCCGGGACGCCGCGACCATCGCCGCGTTCCTGCGGACCCGGGTGTACCGGCCGGAGTCGCTGGTGTGGTTGCAGGGTTATCAGGCCCTGCTGCGCTGGCGGGGGAAGAACGACATCGCCGGCGTCTACGCCGTGCCCTATGACGTTGAGGTCGAGGTCGGCGTCACGAAGGACTTCCCCCTCGGGCGATGGGTGCACCAGCAGCGCAAGGCTCTGCGGGCCGGGGAGCTGGAGGACCGTCGCAAGATCCTCCTGGACGCGCCGGAGGCGGGGATGGTCTGGGAGCCGGGCGAGGAGGCGTGGGAGGCCAAGCTCGCCGCGCTCCGGTCGTTCCGGCGGGCCACCGGGCACCTCGCGCCGCGTCAGGACGCGGTGTGGGGCGAGGGCGAGGCGATGGTGCCTGTCGGGCAGCACATGGCCAACCTCCGGCGGAAGGGCCAGAAGAACGGCCTGGGCAAGGACCCGGAGCGGGCCGCCGTGCGCGCGGCGCAGCTCACCGAGTTCGACCCGGACTGGGACTGCCCGTGGCCGCTGGACTGGCAGCGGCACTACCGCGTCCTGGCGGACCTGGTCGACGCCGACGGCCAGCTGCCCGACATCGCACCCGGCGTGCTGATGGACGGCGACGACATCGGCAAGTGGCTCCAGCAGCAGAAGCAGCCGGGCACCTGGGCGCGGCTCCTGCCCGAGCAGCGGGAGCGGCTGACCGTGCTGGGCGTCAAGCCGCTTGAGGAGCTCTCTGCCGCCCCGGCGGCCGGGCGTGCAGCCAAGGGTCCGGGTAAGGCGCAGCAGGCGTTTCAGCGGGGCCTGGCGGCGCTCGCGCAGTGGGTGGAACGAGAAGGCGCGGACCGTCCCGTGCCGAGGGGCCACAGCGAACAGATCACGATCGCGGCCGAGACCGAGCCGGTGGTCGTGAAACTGGGCGTATGGGTATCGAACACCCGCGCGAGGAGGGACAAACTCAGCGTTGAACAGCTCGATGCACTGCGGACGCTGGGTATGCAGTGGGCGTGAGCGCGCTGGTTGGTCGTCGTAGCGCGGTTGCGGTCCCAGGGGTTACAGAGTGAGGGTCTGCGCTCGTCCAGTCAATTGCCGGGTGCGAGTTTTCGGCTGCGGGTCCGTGGAGCAATCGCGGGCCCGCAGATTGTTTTGAGCCTCGCGAAAAAATTTCAGCTGGTGTGTCACGTTCACCAACTTCCCCTGCACATAAGCCCCTACAACAAGCGATCTGCTTCGCATCTCAATCGCGCGACTCAAGAGTATCGCCGGAGGTCGGAAGCAGACCAGGACGAGGGGGCTTATGCCATGAGTGTAGATGCAGAGATCATCGAGACCATCGACGCGGTGCTGGGCGGGGACCACATGGCCCGGATCGGGCAGGACGCCGCGCGGATCGAGGAGCTGGCCGGCTGCGGCTTCGAGGGGCTGGCCTACGAGGTGTTCGAGATCGAGCTGGTCCGGGAGGCCGAGCCGCGCCTGCTCGGCATGCTCCGCGAGGGCACGCTTGCCCGGCTCGCCGTGAAGCAGTGCAAGAACAGGGGCTGGAAGTTCTTCGTTCACGAGGACGACACGAGGCTGCTGCGCAGCAGCCCCCTCGAGCGGGACATCATCATGGTCGACGTCCTCACCGAGGCGACGCGCAAGTTCCGCCGCGACCTGCAGCGCGGACAGGGCTGGAAGGCCGACCACAACGGACCCCGCGGCGCCTGCAGCCTGATGTCGTACTTCATCGGCCAGTGCGTATGGGTGTTCCGGCGCGCGTACGTGAGGTGGGCCAGGCAGCGGGTCAGCTGGGCCCGTCTGCACGCCGTGTACGACTTCACCGAGGACGCCGCGAACGAAGCGGGCATCGGCGGGCTGCTCCGGGCGGCCAGCTACGAGATCGACGACTCGGAGGTGTTCAGCACGAACTTCGAGGACATCCTCGAAGAGCAGGCGCCGCACACGCAGGCGGTCGTGCGGCTGACGGTCATGGGCTTCCCCGACGCCGAGATCGCCGAACGGCTGAAGCTCACCGTCGCCGCAGTCCGTCAGCGCAGGTCGCGCTTCAGGACCGCCCTCTACCAGGCGGCCCGCGAGCGCCGGATCTGGATCCCGGAACAGCTGCACACGAAGGCCGTCTCCCGCGAGCGCAACCAGCGGGGTGCGGTGTGAGCGTGCAGAGCCTCCTGATGCTGCTTCTGGCCCTGGTGGCCCTCGCGGCCGTCTCCGCCGTCGCAGGTCTGATCGGCTACAACGTCTCCCGCGAGGGAGGATCGTCGGTCTCCACGGCCATCGGCCGCGGCAGCTTCGTGTTCTTCAGCGTCATGACGCTCTTCATCGCGCTGCTGGCCGTCCTGGTCCCCGCCCTGACGTGAGGCAGGGGTGCGGCGGGCCGGCCGGAATCCTGGGCCGGCCCGGAGCCCGCACGGCAGGCCGTCACACGGAGGGGAAGTTCCAGGTGACGCTGTAGCGGGTGGCGGCCTGGATGCTGAGGCTGAACAACTCGCAGCTAGGCGGGCGGGGTAGTGCCGGTAGAGCCAGGGCCGGCGGGTGGACCGTAGACGAGAACGTTGCTGTGGTGCTTGGTGGCCCTTGGAGGGGTGCGACACGAGCATATGTGATGCGGGCCACACTTCGGTCCGGAGTGGGACGCTTGGCGGCTCCGCCGCGACATGCCCAGTACCAGGGCAATGAGCGCGGCGGAGAAGGAGAACCACGATGCCGGGTCGGATGGGCGGCAGCCCATGACGGAGCACGAGGACCGGTCGACGACCGGCATGGACTCGTTCACTCGGTTCTACAACGAGTGGTATCCCCGCGGCGTCGGCGCCGCGCAGAAGCTCGGTCTGAAGGACTTCGAGGACGCCAAGGAGGCCGCCGCCGACGCGATGCGCGCCGTTCAGGCCGCCTGGGGCAACATCGAGACGCCCGAGGCGTACTTCCAGACCATCCTCAAGCGTCGCGTGACCGACCAGCTCCGCAAGGTCGGGCCCAGGCAGAAGCGAGAGACCCGTCTGCAGGATGCCGTGGACGACGTCGATACCCCGGTCGCCGTCGAGTTGTTGGCCGCGATCGCCACGCACACGTCACCGGAGGCCGTTGTCGTGGCTCTCGAAGACCACGCGGACCTGGTGCGCGTGTTGGCCACCCTCTCCGAGAACGACCGCACGAGCCTGTACCTGGAGTCGCAGGGATACAGCGCCGAGGAACGCGCTGAGCACAAGGACATCCCGGTGAGCACCGAGCGCACACAGGCCGCGCGGGCTCGCCAGCGGTGTATGGCGCTGCTGGCCGCGATCAAGTCCGAGAACAAGTCCGACGCGGTCACGGCCGCCGAGAACCGGAAACGCAGGCGCGACCAGGACCGCGCACTCAGGCGCGAACGCGACGACCAGCTCGAGGGACGACTCATCAAGAAGGAGGGAGAGGAAGCGTGATGTCGAACAACGAGGTTCCCCAGCAGGGCGGCCCGGTCAACGACTTCGACGAGCTCGAGATGCCGCCCGTCCCCGCCCGGTGGGACGACCCGCCCTCCATGCTGAGCGAGGACGACCTCACCCGCATGGCGCTCGGCCGTAACGACGACGACCCGCTGCTCGCCGCCGTCTCCGACGACCTGTGGGCGCCGGTCGAGCTGAACGAGACGCCCGAGGCCAACGCCGAACGCCTCGCCTCGATCATCGAGGGCGGCGCCCAGCTGCGTGAACGCTGGGCCGAGACCGCCGCGTTGGAGGAGGCCTACACCGCGCCCACCGCCGACGCCGTGCCCACGCAGGTTCGCATGCGCAAGGCCCGGATCGAGAAGAGCCGTCAGCGCCAGGAACAGACTAAGGAACGCCGCATCCGCGAGATCCGCAGCACCCGCCGCGCCTTGCTCATCAGCGGCGTGGCGGCCACTGCCCTCGTCGCCACCGGGGTGTTCGCCTTGATCCACGGCAGTGGCTTCACGGCCAGCATCATGACCAACATCGTGATCGTCGCCGCCTACTGCGCGCAGAGTCTCGGGGCTATGAGGGCCCGGAGTCTCGCGAACACGGGGGCCCGGCAGAAGACCTGGGTGCGGAACTACCGGAGGGAGCGTAAGGGGAATGGGGCGGTGATGAAGAAGCCGGAGTGAAGGGGTGGGGCCATCCGCGTGTTCCTAGGCACGCAGCGCCCCCACCCCTTTCAGCACCCCAGTCCCACCAGCACAGACTCAACCTGAATCCAGCAGACGGAGCGCTCAATGCCTTCCCAGCGTCGCACGAAAAAGAGCAAGACTGCAGGCCGAAAGCAGGACGACTTCCGCGAGCAGCACGAGCGAGTCGACCGCAAGCACGACCGGGCTGACGGTGAGCAGCAGGTCGACGAGCACGCGCACGACGGCACTGTTCGTGAACAGCAGCTCGCCGAACACGGCCGCGGAGACGTCGACGGACAGCCGCAGCCCTGGCGCCGCATCGGCGTCCCGGTCCCGCCGGCCTCCGTGGTCTCGACCGTGAGCGCCGTGAGCGGCGGGTCCGGGCTGACCGCCGCGATCATCACCGGCCACGTGCAGCCCGGCGTCGTCTGGCCCGCCGTCACCCTCGTGATCGCAGGCATGGCCTACGACGTCGCCCGCCAGGCCCTGCACCGAGGCCGCCGCGCCTGACCCGCGCAGCACAGAGGCCTTGACCGCCGGCACCACGCTGGCGATCAAGGCCTCTCGTGCGATGGGCATGGCCGCCTCGTCGGCGGATCGTCGAACAGGACGCACATTCCCGTGCGAAGAGAGGCCCCGGACCGCATTGTCCGGGGCCTCGTGCTGTTCGGTAAAGCCCAAGTGGGATGGGCCATCTCCCTGCCGTGCCCGAAGTTCCCTACCGCCGGCGGCGTGATCAGGAGATCGCAGGCGATTCACCGACTGTGGCCGATGGGGCCGGGTGGCCGGTCGCGGAGGTCTGGGTGTTCCACAGTGGTGGTGAACCGCTGGGCGGTGCGCGTGCTGATGCCGAACAGGTCGGTCAGCCGCTTGGCGTCGCCGTTGGTGGCGAGGGCTTCGTCGAGCAGGCGGTCGTTGCGCAGGGCGCGGCAGGTCAGGTGCGGTCCGAGGCGGAGGTTGATCCAGCGGTGGCCGACGTGCGCGTGGGTGGTGGCGCTGCGGAAGTGGAGGAACAGGTGGGGGTTGGCGGTGGTGGGCCAGTGGCGGCGGCGGTGGTCGAGGTAGGCGGCCAGGCGCCGGCGCACGGGGGCGGCGAGTGGAATCCTGCGGCTGTCGATCTCGAGGTGGTCGTCGCGGATGTTGGTGAGCTGCAAGCGCTGGATCTGGTGCGGGGTCAGACCGTGGTAGGCGATCAGCGCGCACAGTAGTGCTTGGGCGGGGTCGGCGGAGTCGAGGGCGGCGCGGATGTGCTCGACCGGGAGTGGCATCGGGATGGTGGGGGCGGGGAAGCCGGTCCTGACCTGGCGGGCCGGGTCGGTGAACACCAGGCGCTGGGCTTTGAGGAGGCGGAAGATCGAGCGCAGTCCCTGACCCGTCTGGGTCCGGGCGGCTCCGGTCGGCGGAAGTACGGTGCGGATGTCGCGGGGGGTGATCTCGCGCAGGGAAGTCTTGCCGGTGGCAGCCCATCGGGTGAGGGCGGGCATGGCCCAGCGCAGATGCAGACGGATGGTGGTCTCGGAGCGGGGATGGCGCCGCGGCGGGCTGGTGCTGCCCTCGTACATCATGGCCAGCCAGGCGCGGACCTCGCCGGCCATGGAGGGCGGCAGCGCGGTGATCTGCCGCTCGGCCCAGGCGATCACCGCGGGGACGCGGTCGCAGGTGAGCAGGCCGGCCCGCTCGAGGATGGCGGTGACGTGGCCGTGGGGGAGGTTGACCTCCGTCAGCACGGCGACGTCGTCGACGGTGAGCGCGGCGCCCGGGGTCTGGAGAAAGCCGAGGACGATATTGACGCCTGTGCGGACCCGCCAGGTCGTGTCACGGCTCCAGCCGTAGCGGATCGCCTCCTCACGCGTGAACTGCTCCGCCCACGCCGCGAGATGGGGATCCGCGCGCCGGGCCAGCCCTTCGATGCCGCGTCGGCGCAGCGTGCGGGCCGCGTCGCACAGGACCGGTTGCCGGTGCACGGGCGGCGGCGCCGGCTCAGGGCGCAGCGGTGCGGGCGCGACGATCGCGGCGCCGCGGTGCCGGCTGGAGAACAGATCGGCGAAGAACAGTTGCTGGCCGGTGCGGCAGGCCTGCTGCCAGTGGGCGGTGGGGGCGCGGTGACGGGCGTTGCGGGTCAGCAGAGTCTGTTTGCGGCACAGCCGGCAGATCCCGCCCGTGTCCAGGACCGCCTCATGCCCGCACACGGTGCACGCGGCGGTCCGGGTGTATGTGCGGCACCAGGTCGCGCAGCCCTTGCACATCCAGCCCAGGTGCCGTGTGGCGCCCCACGCCAGGCAGTTGGTGCACGAATCCACAGGGGGGACCGCGCCCGGGTGGCAGCGCTCGCACAGCCCTCCCGCGTAGTACAGGCGGCCAGAGCCGCAGCGCAGACACGGCGGCGGGATGACCGGGCCGCCCGGCCAGCAGGAGAAGCAGAACTCCACCCGCGGCATCGCCGGCGGCCGCCGCCCGCACCCCGTGCACATGACCCTGCTGCGGGCCGGGCCGCTCACAGCGGCGGCGCCAGCCGGCGAAGCGGCCCGGGCTCCCGCACCGCCGCTCCCGGGACCGGCCCAGCTGGCTGCATCCCGGGCCGGGCGACGGCGGCGCCGGCCACGTGCGGGGCCGTATCGCGGACGAGGAGATCGGACGGCTCGCAGCCCAGCACCGCGCACATCACCTCAAGGTCGTCCAGCCGGATGCTCACCGGCGTGGCCGACCACAGCGCCGACATCTTCCCCACGCTGACGCGCAGCCCCGCCGCCGCCAGCCGGCGCCGCACCTCGGCCGACGTCGCCAACCCGCGCTCAACCGCCCGCCGGCGCAGCTCCCACCGCATCAGCACCCCCGCCCCTCCCCCACACCCAGGCGGCCGGCCACCCGCGCACTGGCCGCCACCCACGCCTGCTCGATGTGCTCGGAGCGCACATGGATGTAGCGGGTCGTCGTCGCCAGCCACTCATGCCCCAGCAGCTCCTGGATCGCCTTCAGATCCACCCCCCGCCCATACAGCGACGAGGCACAGAAATGCCGCAGCCCATGCGGAGACAGCCGCCCCGACCAGACCGGCAGGAACCGCTCCACCGCGCCAGCCAGCCCGTTCCGCAGACCCTGCGCACCGACACGGCCGGCCGTACTGCGGCGCTCGCCGGGGAACATCGGCGCCCGTGGATCGGTGTGGTCACCGGGAAAGTGCGGGCGGATCTCCTCGAGCCACCACCTCAGCAGCACGTCCACCCCGTCGATCCCCGGCACCAGCCGCGCCCGCGGCCCGCGTCCCTGGCTCCCCTTGCCGTAGCGGACATGCAGCTTCCCGAAAGCGCCCAGGTCCGGGCGCCAGTCACCGACATCGAGCATCACCGACTCGTTCAACCGCAAACCCACCCGCCGCCACAACGACGCCGCCACATAATTCCGCACCGCCGGCAGATACTTCCGCGCCCCCGGCAGCGCCTGCCGCCACCCCTCGAACAACGCCGCCACCTCCCCCGCACCCGGAGGAACACGCACCAGCCCATAACCGGCGTGCCTGGGCCGGTTGAACTCATCGACCGGCTGCACCACCACCCACCCCGTCCGCGCATGCACCTCGCCCTGATACCGCGAGATCACAAAGTCGTAGAACCGGGCCACCGTGTTCGCCCGGTCATACACCGTCGACCGCGCCCGACCCCGCTCCCGCAACCACGCCAGCCACCCATCCACATCCTGCGCCCGCACCTCCCACACCCGCCGCCCCGTGAACCGCAACACCTCACACAACACCGACCGGTCATCCGCCAACGACCCATCCGAAATCCCCGCCCCCAACCCCGCCAGCAAAAACCGGTCCACCAACCCCTGCTCAAACCCAGCCAACCCCTCCCCCACACCACCGTCCCCACCACCAGCCGACCGGACCACCCTCAACCCGCCCACCAACCCACCCCCACACAGAAACCGGCCCGTACACCCCACCTGAATACAGGCCACACCCTCAGCAATCCCGAAACTGACCTGCCAAACCCACCCAACGAACGAACCCCAAAACCCCAGCCCACAACCCCGACCAGCCCCCACCACCCACCCCACCAACCCAACACCTTTCGCACACGAGGCAACTGATGACCGGCCAAGAGACGCTCCCCGGCCAGGCACAACGGTGGGACGGTGACCGGGGTGGCATCACCGTGTTCGTCGCCGTGTGCGTGATCGCGCTGATCGGCATCATCGGCATCGCCGTGGACGGCGGCGGCAAGATGCGCGCCACCGAACGCGCCGACTACCTCGCCGGAGAGGCCGCCCGCGCGGGCGGGCAGGCCATCGACCCCGCGCAGGCCATCAACGGGACCGCGATCGTCGTGAACCCTCAGGACGCGGCAGCCGCCGCCCAGGCCTACCTGCAGGCAGCCGCCGCCACCGGCACCGTCGGCGTCTCCAGCGACAGAGCGACCCTCACCGTCACCGTCACCGGCTCGTACGCCACGAGGTTTTTGTCGGTGGCCGGGGTCGGCTCCCTGCCGGTGACCGGCCACGGCACCGCCACGCTCCTGCACGGCGTCACCGCTGAAGGAAACTGATGCCCAGCCGCCCGATTCCCGCCGCGCCGCCCGGCCGCACCCCGGCCCGTGTACTCGGGGCGATGCTGAGCCTGATCGTCCTGACCGTCGCAGTCGCCGGACTCCCCATGCTGCTGGCCCAGGTCACCCCTCTCGTGTGGGCCGCCGCCCACGACGACCTGGTGCACCTGCTGGACCGTCAAGACACCGGAGCGGCCTTCCTGCTGCTGCTCGTGGCGGTGGGCTGGATCGGATGGGCACAATTCGGCTTCTGCGCAGCATGCGAACTGATCGCGCAATTGCGGGGCCGGACCTGGCGTGCCCCGCGTGGGATGGGTGCCTCGCAGCGCGCCGCGGCCGTGCTGATCGGCAGCATCCTGGTCCTGCTGCCCACGGGGTCCGCCCTGGCCTTCGACGCCCACGCGGCCGCGCCAACAAGGGCGGCCGCCGCAGCCGACCAGGCCGCACAGACCCAGGCTGCCGCGATCGGGCAGGCCTCCCCCGCATCCGTCCCGGCGACGGCAGACGCGGCGCGCACGTACACGGTGCGCGAGAGGCGGCCAGCGGAAAGTCTGTGGGCCATCGCCGAAGCGGAGTTGGGGGACGGCGCGCGGTGGCGGGAGATCGCCGCGCTCAACGAGGGCCGCACCATGGCCGACGGCCTCGTCTTCAGCGCCAGCAGCTTCCTGCAACCCGGCTGGCAGCTGCGGATGCCCGCCACAGCCCCCACTGCCGAGGGCCTGCGGACCCAGCTGGACGACGAGCCCGAGGCCGCCCCCGAGGCAGGTGGACGCATCGTCACCGTCCGCCCCGGTGACTACCTGTCGAAAATCGCGAAGAAGGAGCTGGGCGACGGCGACAAGTGGCCTACCCTGTTCACGGCCAGCGCCGGCAGGCCGCAGCCGAACGGCCTGCCCGAGATCACCGACCCTGACGTCATCTACGCCGGGCAGCAGGTGACCGTGCCGGAATCCCGGTCCGCACCATCCAGCACCCACCCAAACAATGCGGGCAGCCGCGACACCACGCCCGCGCCGGACCAGGCGCCCGGCACCGGCGAGAGTCCGGGCGACGGCACCGCGGGGGCTCCCGCGCCACACTCTCCGGCGACCGCCACCCCGGGCGACTCCGGCACCGAACAACCGCAGGCCACACCTGACGCAACGCCCCGAAGCCCCACCAGCAGCGCAACGGCCCCGGCCTCGGGTGGGCCGTCGCATCCAGCCGCAGCCTCCTCCCCCGCCGCCACGGCCGCCGAGACCCCCTCGCCGGCCCCCTCCGCCGGCCCGCTGACCCTGCACACCGTCCTGGGCGCCGGTGCTCTGCTGGCCGCCGCCGTCACCGGCGCGCTCTCCCTGCGCAGGGCCCTTCAGCGCCGGCGGCGCAAGCCCGGCGAGAAGATCGCCATCGCGGCCCATCCGTCACCGGCCGAGGCCCAGCTGGCGGCAGCGGCCGAACCGGAGGGCGCGGCTCGCCTGGACGTAGCGCTGCGGACCCTGGCCCACCAGGCGGCCCAGCACGACCAGGCTGCCCTCCCGCCACCGCTGCGGGCGGCCCGCATCGGTGCCCGCACGGTCGACGTGCTGCCCGAGGAACTCGCCCAGGAACCGCTCGCACCCTTCAACTCCGGACAGGACGGCTGGTGGACCCTGCCCGCCGACGCCGAACTCCTGAACGAGGACGACGCCCGCGCGGTACCGGCACCGTATCCGGGGCTGGTCACGATCGGCAGCACGCCGGCCGGCGACCTGCTGCTGCTCAACCTCGCGCAGCTGCCCGCGCTGCTGCTGGACGGCAACCCCCTCCACATCACCGAAGTGTGCACCTCACTCGCCCTCGAACTCGGCATGAGCCCATGGGCAGGCGACGTCGAGGTCGTCACCGTCGGGTTCGGCGAAGACCTGCCGCAGCTGCTGCCCACCGCACGGATCTCCCACCTGCGCCACGCTGCGCACGCCCTGCGCGATCTGGGCGAACACCTCCTGGAAGCACACCAGATACCCGAGAGCAGGCACCAGCCCTATCTGCTGCTGTGCGCTTCCGCCCTCGACGCCGACACCGCCTGGCAGTTCGCCGACCTCATCGACAAGGCAGACACCGTCCCCGTCACCCTCATCGCCCCCGCGAACACCACGGCCGCACACTTTCCCGAGGCGGAAATCCTCAACGCCTCCCTCAGCGAGCCGCAAGCCCTCGCCCACACCGGCACCCACATCACGGTGCAGCGCCTGGAGCACACCGCCTACCAGCAGATCACCACCGCACTCAAAGTGTCCGGCCAGCCCGCCCATCCAGCCGAGGAACCCTGGCAGAACATCCCGGACGAGCCCGACCACATGCAGCAGCCGGAGCAGACCACGGCGACGGAACCCAGCGCACCCGCGGCCGCCGCCCCGGACGTCTCGCCCACGGATCCGCCGGATGCCGCCACGGTGCCCATCGCGCCCACGAACGCCGCCGCCCGGACTGTTGCGCCGACAGCTCCGACGGATGCCGGCGGCGGGGTGTTCCCGGCCCTGCTCGCCGCCACCACCGGCCCCTCCGCCATACGCCCTCTTCCCCTTACCCTGACGACGGTGCAGGTACGGGACCGGCAGCATCCGGCCTCCGCGCCGGACACGGCCCCGTCCGCCGAGCGTGCGGATACCGCCAGCGTGCCCGCCACCGCACATCACGCCGGACAGGAACCCGACGCACACCAGGCAGACGACCCCATCGCCCCGGAGATCCGCGTGCTGGGACCGGTCGAGGTGACCGGCGTGGACCACACCGGCCACGGCCCGAAGATGGCGCAGCTCGCCGCCCTGCTCTACTTCCGGCCCGGCAGAACCGCGGACACCCTGTGCTTGGACATGGACCCCCTCAGTCCCTGGGCGCCGAGCACCCTCAACGCCCGGCTCCAGGGCCTGCGCCGCTGCCTCGGCAGCGACCTTGCCGGCCACCCCTACGTCCCCCGCCGCACCTCCGGCGAGGACCCCTACCGGCTCTCCGCCGACGTGCGCTGCGACTGGACCCGCTTCCTCCAGCTCGCCGAACCCGCCCTGCCTCAGGGACCGGCCGGCCTGGCAGATCTCGAGGAGGCACTCGCCCTGGTCCGCGGCCGGCCGTTCGGCACACGGCCCCTGCCCTGGGCCCAGCCCCTCCAGCAGGAGATGACCACGAGGATCATCGACGTCGCGCACACCGTGGCCGCCCACCGCACCCCCGCAGGCCCCCACCACGACCTCCACGCCGCCCGCCGGGCCGTCGCCTGCGGCCTCGACGCCGACGACAGCGCCGAGGTGCTCTACCGGGACTGGCTCCGCATCGAACACACAGCCGGCAACCGGCACGGCCTGCACACCGCCATCACCCGCATCCAGCACATCAACCAGATGCTCGACTGCTCCCTCGAACCCGAAACCGAACACCTCATCAACCACCTCCTCAACACCCCGGCCCCACCACCCCACACCCGCCAGACCCGACGGACACCCCGCCCATGACCCGCCCACCCGCACCACCGCACACCCCCGACACCGCAGCGCCGCACACCACCGGGGCCGGCGCCGCAGACCGACCCGCCAACAGGCCCGGCCCCACCCCCGGCCGGCCCGGACCAGCCCTCACCACAGGACACCGCGTTCTCGTCGCCGTCGTCGCCACCGGCACCACGGCCATAGCCGGCATCGGCTTCGCCGGCTCCTACACGGCCGTACGCGAACTGGCCGCGCGGAAGGGATTCGGGACCTTCTCCTCCCTGTTCCCGATCGGCATCGACGCGGGCATCTGCGTCCTGCTCGCCCTGGACCTACTGCTGACCTGGATCCGGATCCCCTTCCCCCTGCTGCGGCAGACGGCATGGCTGCTGACCGCGGCCACAATCGCCTTCAACGCCGCCACCGCCTGGCCCGACCCGCTGGGCACCGCCATGCACGCGGTGACCCCGATCCTGTTCGTGGTCGCGGTCGAGGCCGCCCGGCACGCGATCGGCCGGATCGCGGACATCACCGCGGACACCCACATGGAGGGCGTCCGCATCACCCGCTGGTTCCTCTCCCCCGCCCCGACGTTCCTGCTGTGGCGCCGGATGAAGCTCTGGGAACTCCGCTCCTACGACCAGGTGATCAAGCTGGAGCAGGAACGCCTCGTCTACCAGGCCCGCCTGCGCACCCGCTTCGGCCGCGCCTGGCGCCGCAAGGCCCCGGTGGAGTCCCTGATACCCCTGCGCCTGGCCCGCTACGGCATCCCCCTCACCGAAACCGCCCCCGCCGCACTCGCCGCGATGGGCACCGACGCACCGGTACTGGTCCGCCTCGAACAGGTCACCACGCCGGACAGGGCAGAAGATCACGCTCCCGGCGCGGGCCCCGACCGTCCACTTGCCATCCCGCCAGAAGGCGAGGAATCAGCACCGCAACCGGCAGAACCACCCTGCTCACAGGACAGGGACAAAGTGCCCGAGCGGCCGCCCGATACACGTCAGGTCCGCCAGCACGCAGCCGAGAGCGTCACGCAGGCGTACCAGGAGTTCCTCGCGCAGCCCCAAGCCGAACCGGCTGCCACCGGGAAGTCACTCCGGCCCGGTGACCCGTCCCGGATCCCGGACAACGCCGACACACACGACGCGCCAGACCCGTTCTGGGACGCCCTTGTCCACAGCGCCTGGGTCGGCCACGACCAGGACCGAGGCGCCCACCCTGACGCAGCCGCGCCATCGGCCCATACGCAGAAACCCGAAGCCTGGGGTGCCGACGGCGGGATCCTCACCGACGGAGATCAGGCGGGCTTCATCGCCTCCTTCCATCAGCAGGAGCCGAGCACAGGTGAACTCCGCCTCCTGGCCGCCGAGGGTGCCAGCACACAGGAGAACCGCAAGCCCCTGACCCGGGCTGAGCCCGAGACGGCTACCGCGCGAGCAGCGTCAGCCCCGCAAGGTCTCCGCCCGGATGCTCTCGTCGGCGAACTCCCGCCTGCCCCTGGCGGCCTGAGCGTTCCCGATCGGTACTACCTGGCATGGATGGAGTACCAGGACCAGAAAGGGAGAGAACCCAGCGACGAGGAACTGTCCGCCTACTGCGCCAGGAAAGGACTCCTCGGCCGCGGCGGCAACCCCGTCAGCCCAGCCAACCTACGCCGCCACTTCGTGCGCTGGCGCGTCTACAACGTCTGGGCCCAGCAACGCCACCACACCACAACGCCTGCCCCGACCGACATCGCACAAGCCTGCACCCACCTGGGCATCACCGCCCAGTACAACAAGCCCATCACACCCGCATACGTCATCGAAGCAACCCACGGCTTCGAACACCGCTGGCACACGCTCACCCGCCACCACACCGGCAGGCAAGCCTGAACGGCACCTGCCCAGGATGCCTCATGACAGCCTCGACATGCAGCGCCCCGTCGCAGACGAGGACGCCGATTCCGGTGATCTTCAGCCGAACCTCTCCCGCTCAGAGCACACAGGGGCCCTGGCAGCATGCCGATGTCCTCCCAGATGGTCGGCTGAGGGACGGGCGCGTGCGGTCGGCGAGCCGACCGTGATCCGGCGCGAGGACTCATCGAGGATGACGCGCTCGTCGCTCCCGCCCTCGGTTCCCGGCGAGGCCGCGGTCCAGCCGAGGGATGCGCGGCCGCCGACGAGGCGGCGCTGCGGGTTCAGGGCCTTGGTAATTGCATTCTCCGGTTCCGGCTGCGGCCCCATAGTGAGGTCCTGCTCCTCTTTGTTCCTTCGGCGCTCACGCGCCAGCGGGCGAGTCGAGTTGGTGAAGGTGGTCGACGGGACGTTCGGCCGGGGTGTGGGCGCTCACGCAACTGATCTGGTCCCATGCCGAGTTGACTGTCAAGGTCACCTCGCTGGAAGGGCCGGCTGAGAGCATCGGCGCAGGTGCCCTCCCGAGCACTCCGACCCAGACCCTCGACACGACGCAAAGGGCGATCGCCGATCGGATCCGCCGCCTGGAGCACTACGTTCAGAGCCAGCACGCGGCGGAGCGGGCCGAGCAGGCCGCGGTCGAGCAGGAGGAACGGCGCGCCTCCCTGGGGCGCCCTTGCTTCGTGATCAGGCTCCCAGTTCGACGGTGAGGCTCTCGACCTGCTGGCCCGGGCACGTGAGGGCACCGTCGTCAAGGACGCTGCTGGTCAGGCGAGTTGGTGTCCTGCGCGGGCGTGGGCTCGTCACTCGGCTGCCCCGATGAAGGCCATCTTCGGCATCGACCAGTAGGCGAAGGATGTCACTACGCCAGCGAGGCGCTTGTTCAGGAACGTCACGGTGTTGGCGGCGACCAGCGGGATATTGAGGTTCTCCGCTTCCCACCTACGCTGCGCCTCGATGACGATCTTCGCACGCTCGGTGCCATCGAAGGTCCGGGTGGCCCTTTCCAACAGCTTCGCCGTCTCCGTGTCGTCGTAGTCGGTGTAGTTGTAGGGCTGTCCCTTGAGGTAACTGAAGAGTGCGGGTTCGAGCGGGTCGCTGACGGAGTTGAAGCTGGAGGTGAACAGCAGGTCGATGCCTTTGCGCTTGCTCGCGTCATAGCTGGCCTGCTGAAAGGCCAGTGCCCCCATGATCCTCGACGCCTTCCGCGACCCCGACAATGCCGAAGCGCCGTACGGGCACCTGTTCCGGAAGACCAGCTGCGGCGTGACCTTCGCCCACGGGGAAGCCGACTACAACGGCCACTACGGCATCCGCGAAGTGTGCAGTATCTGCCCCCCGGCGCAGATCACGCGGTGCAAGCAGGCGTGGACCAAGCCCGACCTGACCGAGGTCACCCGCGAGGCGCGCGGACTCGGCGCGACAGGCCCCATCGAGATCGACGAACGCGCCATCATCGTCGAAGGCCTGGACGGACCGACACGCAACTACCTCCAGCAGTTGTTCGGCTACCAGTGCCACGACCGCCGCACCCCGCACCTCTACCGCCAGCACGGCCGGGCCCCCATCGGCTGGGAGGCGGAGAACGGAACACCGACACGATGAACTTCCAGACCTGGCCGCACCGTGTGCTCGTCGTCGACGTCGAAGGCAACGGCACTAACCCGCCCGACCTCGTCGAGATTGCCGCGCTGCCCGTGCGCGGCGGCCAGCCGGACACCAGCACCGCCGGGGCCTGGCTGGTCCGCCCGGAACGGCCAGTCACAGGGCGCGCCGCGAGCATCCACGGCCTGACCAACGAGTTCCTCGCGGACAGGCCGGCGTGGGCAGAACTCGCCGGTCAAGTCCGCGACTTCCTCGGCCAGGACTGGATCTGCGCGCACTACGCGCATGTCGACTACCGGGAGCTGCGCCGGCACCTCCCGACGTGGGAACCGGCCGGGGTCATCGACACCGTGCGCCTCGCCAAGGCCACATACAAGGGCCTGCCCTCATACACCCTCGACGCGCTGATCAAGCACGTCGGGCCAGACCTGACACAAGCCCCGCGCGCGGGCCGACACCGTGCGACGTACGACGCATATGCCACGGCGCAGCTCCTGCTCGCCATGGCCGCTGAATACGACATCTGGGACCAGTTCATCGCCGCCGCGGTGCCGCCCGGCCTGCCCGGCGCCCCCGCACCAGACAAGGACCCCACCCTGTGGTGACTCCCGTTCAGACGATCCGTATTGGGGTGCTCGGCACCCACTCCACCGGCAAGACGACGCTCCTCAAGCGCATAGAGATGGAGCTGCGCGCCGAGGGCGTCACCGTGGCGCGCACTGGCCGACTCGCCAAGCGCGCCGCAGCGGCGGGCCTGCCGAAGATGCAGCACCACACCGCGCAGTCCACCGAGTGGATCATCACGCAGGGCATTGCGGACGAGATCGGCGCGGTCGCCCAGGGCGCCGAGGTCGTCCTCGTTGACCGGGCCGCTCACGACGCCGTCGCCTACTTCCACGCCGCGCTGGAGTACCGCGGTGAAGTCCCGCCGCGGCTGGAGCGCGAACGCCTCCTCACACTGGCCTCCACGCAACTGCCGAAGTACAACCTGCTGTTCGCGACGGTGCTCGACGAGAGCGTGCCCGTCGACACCGGCCACGACTACGACGCCCGCTATCGACGGCTCGTCGACCAGCACGTGCACCGCCTCCTGGCCAACGACGACATCCCCCACCAGCGGGTCACCAGCGATTCCGACAGCCAGACACACGCGATCGAGCAGACCCTGCGGCTCTGCCTGAAGGAGGCCGCCGTATGAATCACGTTCTGCCCGCCGGCACCATCACGATCGCCGGGAAAGAAGTCTCTCGGCTGGGATTGGGCACCATGCGCCTGACCGGGCCCGGCACGTGGAGGCACCCCCTCGACCGCGACACCGCGCTCAGTGTGCTCAGGCAGGCGGTGCACACGCACGGCATCACCCATAGCGACACCGCGGACGCCTATGGTCCTCACACCGTCGAGCACATGATGCACGAAGCGCTCTACCCGTACCCGGAGCACGTGCTGATCGCCACGAAGGTCGGCCTGCTCCGCCCCGCCCCGGGCCAGTGGGTACCGCACGGCAACCCCCGGAGCCGAGCCCAAGGGGTTCGGTGGCGGTGTCCCCTCCCCCGGCCTCGGCCGGGGAGCCCCCGCCCGCGGGAGGCTCCCGGGGAGGGGCGTCAGCGGCGGGAGCGGAGCCGTCCTCGACCGCTTCGTGCTGTTACCTGACTTCGACGGAGTACGAGGTGCCGGGGAACTCCCATCCGTCGGTGCCTTCGCCGATGTCCTGCACGATGACGTCGTCGATGAAGTGGTCCTCGAACGCGTCGTCGGTGAGCCGGCCGGCGAGCCAGAGTTCCTCGATCTCGTCCCAGTGGCCCCGGCTGCCGTCGATGCGGAGGGGGGCGGCCCGCCGGTTCCCGCGTTCGCGTTCGTCGTCGCCGGTCTTGACGATGCCGCTGATCTCGTACTGGCCCTGCTTGATGTGGTCGGGGATCGGTTCGGCGGGGACGATGGCCGTGTTCTCGTACGCGGTGTGGATGAGGTCGCGGTAGCCGCGGCGGATGTTGTACTCGGTGTCGGACAGCCAGTTGATCAGGGTCTTGGTCGTCACGTGGAGACCGGCGTCCGCCAGTGCCTGCTGCCCCCGGTGGGTTGAGGTGAGCTGGCTGAGCTGGGCGTGCCAGTGTTTGGCGGTGTAGGAGGACAGCCGGTGGCGTGGGGTGACCTGGGAGCGCAGGAGGTCGCCCAGGGCGGCGCCGAGGGAGTTGCCGCGGCCTGTGGGGCCGGCCATCAGTCGTCACCTTCGGGGACGGTCTCGCCGGCCTGGACGAACTTGCGCTTCACTTCGCCGAAGCCGGTGCCGATCCGGTACGTGGAGGGCGGTGTGCCGGGTGGAGTCCAGAAGATGGCCTGGTCGACGTTGCGCAGCGCGACGAGCGTGTGCCCTTCCTGGACGGCCTTGAACGCGACGGTCCAGTGGCGGACGGATGCCTCGGCGACCATGCTCATGCGCCAGTCCGGCCGCCAGAACGGGGAGCGCTGCTCCTGCCGCTTGGGCCACAGCAGGCGCAGCGCGATGGACAGCCGGGTCTTGTAGGCCTTGTAGGGGTCGCCGCCGGCCTGGAGGAGCTCGGTGCGCGCCGTGCGGGACGCTTCGTAGAACGGCTTGAAGAGGCTCTCGTTGGCCTTCCCGGTCCAGGAGTCGTGGATGGCCGGCGCGGCTGCGAGGTGGCCTTCGCGGACGAGTTTTTCCAGCTGCTTGATGTGGGGGGTGGTGACCCACACGCGGCCCTCCTCGTCGGGACGCTCGATGATCCGGCCCAGCGGGTGCGGCATGTCGGTGCGCGTCCAGACGGGGATGTCGATGAGATAGATGCCGGCCTGGGTCTTGTCGAACGCTTCGAGTGGGCCGGTGTGCAGGAGCTTGTTCGGTGCGAGGGGAACGGCCGAACAGGCGGAGGGAAAGCTGCCGTTGCGGTCGATCAGGCACAGCACGCCTTCGCTGAAGGCGTCGGGCACGTCTAGCTTGTCGCGCCGGACGCGCTTTCCGTTCGTGTTGATGTGGGGAACACGGGTGAGGGTGACGTCGGGGCGGACCCAGCGGGGTTCGCCGTCCATGTGCTCGCTGATCAGCGGCCATGGGCCGCTGTCGCGCTCCGCGGTGCGGATGACCTTGATCGGGTGCATCTTCGAGCGGTCGACCGCGTCCTTGAGGATCTTCAGGGCGGGGAAGATGTGGCCCTCGGGCTCGTCCTCCTCATCCCCCGGCGCCAGACCGTCCTGGCCGTCCTGCTCGTCCTGCTCGTCCTGCGCCGCATCGTCCTGGGGCGGCCCGCTGTCCGCCAGGGGGTGGACAGCGGCATCAGCAGCAGCCTGAGTGATGCCTGCGGCGGGGGCAGCGGACGCGAGCGGGCTGAAGGTCCGCAGCGCGCAGGCGAGACGGTGCCCTTCGTGTGTGTCCGGCATCCGCGCGGCCGCCGCGCCGGCCTGGAGCAGTGACGGCAGGATCTCCTGCAGGGCTTCCTGGTCGCCGCTGGCGAGCGCGGTCCGCCATGCCGCGAGTTCGCGGGTGAGGGCGGCGGGAATCCCCCGGTGTCCGCCGGAGGTGTAGGGAAGGGCGGCCTCGGCCAGTTCCAGCGCCGCTGTTCCGCCGGCGGCCGGTGAGAGACCCGGGCTGGCCGGGGTGTGGTCGCGGTCGAGGGGGGCGGTCTGGGCGTCGAGGAAGCGGGCGTGGAGCAGGTCGGGCTGCAGGTGTGCCGAGCCGATGATGCCGAAGTCGCGTTCGGTGACCGTCACCTGGACCTTGGCCGGGTCCGGGGTCGCGGTGAGTGTCACCACGACGTCGGCGTCCAGGAGGCCCAGGAGTGCGGGGTCGTCGCTGTCCACGACGGCCAGCACCGGTACCTGCAGGTCGCGGGCGAGGCCGGCCAGGACCTGGGAGGCGTCCGGGAGGCGGTCCCCGGACAGCGGCAGGCGGGCGCTGTGCGCGGCCTGGAGGCGGTCCACGACCACCAGGGCCAGGCCCTCCATGTGCGGTGCGGTGTCCGCGATGTCCTCGGCCGTGAGGTTGGTGCCGTCGTCGATGAGCAGCACGTCACCCGCCTGGACCAGCTGGCGGGCGACCTGCTGCTCGTGCCCGGTGAGGCGGCCCTGCTTCAGGCGCGGGTAGTCGCCCCCGGTCTCGGCGGAGAGGATCCGGCGGAAGATGTCGTCCCTGCTCGGCCCCGACGCCGCATACAGGACCATGCCGTGGTCGACGAGCGCAGTGTTCCGCGCGGCGGCAAGACCCAGCAGGCTTCCCCCGACGCTCGGGGGCGCCGCCACGAGCGTCAGCCGGCCCGGCTGCAGCCCGCCCGTCGCGGCGTCCAGGCCGGGCAGCCCGAACACGGGGCCGCCGGCCGGGCCGCCGGTGAGCACGGAACCGATGGCGTCGCCCAGCGTGGCGAGCCTGCGCGGCGCGCTCCCGCGGTCCTGGTTGCCTTGGCGGGTCACCGCACCTCCAGCGGGTGCCGCGCCGGGGCGCGCGGCCGTGTCGGACGAGAGGGCACTTGCGGCGGGGCCGGCGGGGAGCAGGACCGCGACCGGCGTGGTGTTGCGAAGGAGGACCTGGGGCTCGCCCTGCGCCGCCAGCGTGACGAGGTCACCGAAGTCCTTCTGCGCCGCGCTCAGCACGTGAGCCGGGAAGGCATCGGTCTTCCGGGCTGCCGGGAACCGGTCCAGCGGCGCCAGCAGAGCACGCACCCTGTGCCTGGTGATCACCGTGGAGCGCCCCTCCTCCTCGGCGAGCTTCACCAGGGAGTACAGGTTGTTCCGCGCCGTGGTCGCGTTGACCGTCTCCTCCTGCGGCAACTGACTCACTCACCCTCCCGGAACATTCAACTCCGTACCACGGTAGCAGAATCCACTAAACCATCTGGCAGAGTCACTAATTTATTTTCAGTTCCCACTCAACATTTGTGTATGCGGTGTGGGTTGGCGGGTCCGGTCCCCGGGGCCGATCGGCAACCGGCAGCACGAACGGCCAGGACCACAGACCCGGCCTCCGCCTCATACCGTCCGCAGACGATCACACCTGCCGAGCGGCGGGTTCAGCTCCCCGTCGTCGGCAAGACGGCCGGGCCATCGCCAGACCCGAGACGACGTCACGCAGATGAGGAGAGGCGAGACGGGAACCTACAGGGCGCGCAGAAGCACGCCGACCAGCGTCCCGGCGAGAAGGAACGGCCCGAACGGGAACCTGCTCGTGCGGCCGGCCCGACCCGCGAGCATCAGGCCGATCCCGTACAGCGCGCCGAGCAGGTACCCGGCGAACGTCCCCACCAGGAGGACGGTCCACCCGTACCAGCCCAGGACGGCACCCAGGACCAGGGCGAGTTTCACATCGCCGAACCCGAAACCCCCGGCGATGAGGAAGAGCGCGAAGTGGCAGGTCCCCAGCACGAGGCAGCCGAGCAGCGCGGACGTCCACCGGCCGCCGTCACCGGACAGCAACGAAACGACACCGAGCAACACGAGTGCCGCGGCAGCAAGCGGCAGGGTGAGCACATCGGGCAGCCGGTGCGATGCGAAGTCCACGACGGCGAGCAGTACACCGGCCGGGGTGAGCAACAGCCAGACCGCCAGCTCGGGACGGACCCCGGTGGCGGCCGCCAGTCCAGCACAGGTCCCGGCCGAGACGGCTGCAAGGAGGAGAGCGCTGGGACCGTAGGAGTCACCGTGGGAACACCGGGCCGGCCCAAGCCAGCCTCCCGCGATCCCGGCAAGGGGATGTCCGGCAGGACACGCGGCCCGCCACGACTCTTCGGGCGGCACGCAGAACCGGTACGCCGCACGCGGTATGAGCAGGCCTGCACCCGCACCCCACCAGAAGGCCATCACGGTGATCCAGAACATCTCCACTGCACGGAGCCTAAGCTCCGCCCGGCGCGCGCGGGTCCGGCCGGCCCAGCCTGGGCAGAGTGCTCCCACCGTAACGGGCACCGGATCGTGCCCTGGAAGGCGGAGGCACCGGCGGACGCCCATGCTCTCGTGCACGGAAGGCCATGGCACGCCGGGGTGTTCGGCGTTGTCGGTATGCACGCTCAAGGGACGTGGCCGAGGGCGGCAGTCCGCCGGTGTGGGCGCGCACAGGTCCCCCCGGCCCACTGTCCGGCCGGAACGCGCACATCGGCTCTCAGCCACATGACAGAGAACAACACGGCCGCCTTCCGTACTATCGCTACACCAAACATGTGCGCCGGTAACGGCCGCTGCCACCGCGGCAGCAGGCGGGACAGCACGAACCTCCGACTTCGCCTACGCCATGGGCTCGCCACTCATCGGCCGCAGCACACAGGAAGGCTGTGAGCATCATGTCCGAAACCACCACCCCCACCACCGAGTTGACCTCCCAGTACAACGCCCAGGTCGCAGGCGATCTGGAACGCAACCTCAAGGAGCAGGAACGCCTCAGCGGTGAGATCGAAGCGCTGCAGGAGCAGCTGGCCGCCGTGCGGCACGATCACACCGTCCTGGTGAACCTCCAGCAGGCCCTCGGTGTCCCGGCGGCGCCCGATGCGCCTGCCGCCGAGCCCGTCACAGAGGTACCCGCTCCCCGCAAGAAGGCCGCAGCATCCGGTGCGGCCAGGCAGAGCGAGGTCAAGAAGCCCGCCCCGGCGAAGAAGCGCACCAGCAACAAGACCGCCGCCCCGGCTGCGGAGCTGGACCCACAGCCTGCCCCGCCCAAGCTGGTGGACCTCGTACGGGAGCACCTGGCCGGCCAGGCAGAGCCCCGCTCTGCTGCCGAGATCACCACCGCGCTGGGACAGCTGCATCCCGAGCGGACGGTGAAGACCACCGTGGTCCGCACGACGCTGGAAGGCCTCGTGGCCAAGAACCAGGCCCAGCGCACCAAGCAGGGCACTGCCGTCTTCTACACCACCCCCGACGCGACCGTGCCCCCAGCCGGCGACCAGAGGCCGCAGCCGTCCGCCTGATACGCCGAGCGCTCCGGGCCAGCTGCACCATGCGCTGCTGCTGCTGAGCGGTCACGGGGGGCGGACCGATCCCGGAAAGCTGCGGTCGCATCTGCCCGGGGGCGCCCGTCAGGCCGCGCGGACGGCCGGGCGGGGGCCGAGGGTCGCACGGCCTGGCGGCGGACGGCTGACGCGGACAGGACGAGGTAGCGGACCTTGCTCGCGTCCAGGCCCATCACACCGGCGGCAGCCGTGCTTGCCGCAACCGAGCAGGCAGTACAGAACCAGCGCGTCACACTGCTGCACCGGGCAGACCTGCAACACCCGCGGCGCAGGGGCCACGGTCAGGACGCGGGTGCGCCGCAGGGTCCAGGCCCTGCTGGACGGGCTGGGGTCGCCTGACCTCCATCCCCGAGGGTCCACCAGAGGCGGGCAGAGCACACCGCAGGACCGTTCTTGCGGTGAACGGTGGCGCCCAACCGGAGCAGCTACCGGTAGTTCGTTAAATCCGGAGGTAGAGGTCAATGCCGTGTCCGGTGATGACCTCTACCTCCGGATTTAACGAACTACCGGTAGCCACACAACCCCGCACCCCCAAGCGGGAACCACAACACGGGGGCCCAAAGCCCAGGCGCCCGGCGGTACCAGCAGGCTGCCGGGGGTGCGGGCAGGGTGCCGAGGGTGCCAGCAGGGTGCCGGAGGTGCGGGCAGGGGACAGGCCCGCACACGGCAGGACACCAGCAACAGTGAACGGCTTCACTCCCGGCTACACACGGGCCGCGGGCGACCGGGCCGGACACCGGAAACAGCCCCCTGGATCCAGCCGCTGCCACCACTGGCTGGCAACACCCCCACAAACGCAGGAAGCAGTTCCCCGCAAGCGCGGGGAGCAGGCCGCCGCGTCGGTGCTGTCGATCACCGACCTGGGAACATCCCCGCAGACGCGGGAAGCAGGGGGTGAGAACGCCGCCGCGGACCCGATCGTGGGGAACATCCCCGCAGACACGGGGAGCAGGCCCTGCCCGCGATGCTCAGCGCCAAGCAGGCGGGAACATCCCCGCAGACACGGGGAGCAGGTGCGAGCAGGCGAGCTGACACCGGCCGGTGAGGGAACATCCCCGCGGGTGCGGGGAGCAGTTGACCGCGAGCCGCGCGAGCGGCTGCGGGTAGGGAACATCCCCGCAGGCGCAGGGAGCAGTGGCCCTCGCCCTTGCCCAGGACCATGACCTCGGGAACATCCCCGCAGGTGCGGGGAGCAGGCAGAGCCCTGGTACCTCGAAACGACGACGATGGGAACATCCCCGCGGGCGCGGGGAGCAGTACGGCCCGTGCGGCGACCGGCCCTGCGCCCGGGGAACATCCCCGCAGACCCGGGGAGCAGGCAAACCCAGTGGCCGCGTCCCAGTCGCCACCGGGAACATCCCCGCAAGCGCAGGGAGCAGGCGATGTACCGCTGCCGGCAGATCGACGGCACGGGAGCATCCCCGCGGGCGCGGGGAGCAGGCCCCGCGCCGCGACCCGAAGGTGCCGGAGCTGGGAACATCCCCGCGGGCGCGGGGAGCAGTCCTTCCAGCGCAGCGGCCGCGAGTACAGATCGGGAACATCCCCGCGGGTGCGGGGAGCAGTCGTGGCCGCCCATCGGGCCCATGATCGGGTTGGGAACATCCCCGCGGGCGCGGGGAGCAGGTGGCCAGGGCCCCGCAGAACCAAGCCGCATGGGGAACATCCCCGCGGGTGCGGGGAGCAGCCCATGTTGAGGATCTCCCGCAGCAAGGACTTGGGAACATCCCTGCAGGTGCGGGGAGCAGCGCCCCAGGCACGCCGCGTCCCACTCGTACACGGGAACATCCCCGCGGGTGCGGGGAGCAGATCAACGCGGTCGACCGCGGGACGACCGGCTCGGGAACATCTCCGCGGGCACGGGGAGCAGTAGTTCTTCGTCCGGTCGTACGGCACGTCGTTGGGAACATTCCCGCCGACGCGGGAAGCAGGCGGACTCGTGGTCGTGCGCCTCCGCGTACGGGAGAACATCCCCGCGGGCGCGGGGAGCAGGGGGTCCTGCTCGGGCCCCCGCGGCCCGTGCTGGGAACATCCCCGCGGGTGCGGGGAGCAGTAGAACTTTCCGGCGTCAGCCGGCTCGTGCTCAGGAACATCCCCGCAGGCTCAGGGAGCAGCCTCGTTGGCTATCGCCTCCGGGACGGGAAGCTGGGAACATCCCCGCAGGCGCGGGGAGCAGGGGCCGACCTGGTCGGGAAGGTCGTTGAGCTCAGGAACATCCCCGCGGGTGCGGGGAGCAGAGTGGATGCCCCGCTCCCCCACCGTGGAGGGCAGGAACATCCCCCCGGCGCGGGAAGCAGTAGGTCGGGGGGACGATGGCGTTGTAGCGGTCGGGAACATCCCCGCGGGCGCGGGGAGCAGGTGGCCAGGGCCCCGCAGAACCAAGCCGCATGGGGAACATCCCCGCGGGCGCGGGGAGCAGGACCGCATACAGATGACCGGCATGCCCTCGTGGGGAACATCCCCGCAGGCGCGGGGAACAGGAGGCCGGGATCGCGCACGTCCATCCCCACCAGGGAACATCCCCGCAGGCGCGGGGAGCAGGCGTTCACGAGCCTCGCGAGCGCGTTGACGATGGGAACATCCCCACAGGCGCCGGGAGCAGGCGAAGTTGCCGGTCGAGCCGCGGTCCGCGGCGGGAACATCCCCGCAGGCGCGGGGAGCAGACCACAACCCAGTTCGCGCCCAGGTCGGTGTTGGGAACATCCCCTCAGACGCGGGAGCAGTCGGCAGCCGTTCTCGCCCCACTTTGCCGAGGGGAACATCCCCGCAGGCGCGGGGAGCAGGTCCACGGCAACCGCGGTGATGATCGCAGTCCGGGAACAACCTCGCAGGCGCGGGGAGCAGGCAGAGCCCTAATACCTCGAAACGACGACGATGGGAACATCCCCGCGAGCGCGGGGAGCAGCAGCTGTCGGGGGCGTCCGGTACGAACGAGTGGGGAACATCCCCGCGGGTGCGGGGAGCAGTCGGGCGCTGGCTGAGATCTCGTCCAGCAGTCGGGAACATCCCCGCGGGCGCGGGGAGCAGCGGGGATGATGTCGGCCTGCACCAGCTTCACCGGGAACATCCCCCGCGAATGCGGGGAGCAGAGCCACTTCGTGAGGCCGCCGTTCGGCAGCTCGGGAACATCCCCGCGGGCGCGGGGAGCAGACGAGCCCGAGCCAGGCCCTGGGCGACGCGATGGGAACATCCCCGCGGGCGCGGGGAGCAGACGCGCAATGCGCATACACGCAGACCCGAACAGGGAACATCCCCGCGGGCGCGGGGAGCAGTAGTTCTTCGTCCGGTCGTACGGCACGTCGTTGGGAACATTCCCGCCGACGCGGGAAGCAGGCGGACTCGCGGTCGTGCGCCTCCGCGTACGGGGGAACATCCCCGCGGGCGCGGGGAGCAGGGCGCAGCGCTGGGGAAGCGTGTCCCAGATCTGGGAACATCCCCGCGGGAGCAGGGAGCAGAGCTGAGCGTTCTCGTCCACGGCTATGGACAGGGGAACATCCCCGCGGGCGCGGGGAGCAGGCCTGCCGGAACCCGTAGTTGGGCGTCGTGCCGGGAATATCCCCGCAAGCGCGGGGAGCAGTCGGCGCCCGTCGGGCGGGACCAGATGTGAAGGGGAACATCCCCGCGGGCGCGGAGAGCAGTCTGGGTGACGCCACTAAAACAGTCGAACTGAGGGAACATCCCCGCAGGCGCGGGGAGCAGGCGTTCACGAGCCTCGCGCGCGCGTTGACGATGGGAACATCCCCGCAGGCGCGGGGAGCAGCCGCCCTGGTCGCCGGACAACCCGCTGCTCTGGGGAACATCCCCGCGGGCGCGGGGAGCAGCGCGTCGGTACCGTCCTGCTCGGGGTCCAGGAGGGAACATCCCCGCGGGCGCGGGGAGCAGGACAGCCTCCTTCGAGATCGCGGCGTAGAGACGGGAACATCCCCGCGGGCGCGGGGAGCAGTGGCCGCTGCCCTTGCCCAGCACGTACACGTTGGGAACATCCCCGCGGGTGCGGGGAGCAGAGGTCACGCGCTGCGGTGGCGCCCCCGGGCCACGGGAACATCCCCGCAGGCGCGGGGAGCAGTTGTTGCCTTCGAACAGGATGCCGGGGTCCCCGGGAACATCCCTGCGGGTGCGGGGAGCAGGCCCACGACCAGACCGACGCGCGCGCCATGGCGGGAACATCCCCGCGGGTGCGGGGAGCAGGAGGAGGTGACCCCCGCGTGAGGATCACCCACGGGAACATCCCCGCAGGCGCGGGGAGCAGATGATGTGGCCATCGGGGCCTCTTCTTTCTCTGGGAACACCCCCGCGGGCGCGGGAGCCGAACAGCGCCAACCCGACCGTCACCGTGAAGGTGGGAACATCCCCGCGGGTACGGGGAGCAGAGCCCCAGCGCGTCACATGCCACGCTGAGCCTGAGAACATCCCCGCGGGCGCGGGGAGCAGATGAGCGTGGCGGCTCTCGCCACGTCCGGCGGGGGAACATCCCCGGGGTGCGGGGAGCAGGTCCACGGCAACCGCGGTGATGATCGCGGTCCGGGAACATCCTCGCAGGCGCGGGAAGCAGACTGCCGTGCCCGGACGCCCGGCCCGACGGCCGGGAACATCCCCGCGGGCGCGGGGAGCAGGCCCTTCGATGCGAGTGGCCACGCATCCGCACGGGAACATCCCCGCGGGCGCGGGGAGCAGGCGGGCGCGGCAGCGCTGCTGATCTATGCCGGGGGAACATCCCCGCGGACGCGGGAAGCAGCCCCCGGCAGGTACAAGGGCACCGGTTGGACCGGGAACATCCCTGCGGGTGCGGGGAGCAGATGCGCTCACGCAGGCCGATCAGCCTGGCGGCGGGAACATCCCCGCAGGCGCGGGGAGCAGGTCCAGCCGCTCGGCGGACACCCGGCGGGGCAGGGAACATCCCCGCGGGCGCGGGGAGCAGACCACCACGGGCACCGGCGCCACCGGCGGCTCGGGAACATCCCCGCAGGCGCGGGGAGCAGGCGAGGGTCTTGTCGGCCGCGGCCCGGGCCGCGGGAACATCCCCGCGGGCGCGGGGAGCAGCTCGGCACCGTGTCGCAGGTGGGCACCGCCCTGGGAACATCCCCGCGGGTGCGGGAGCAGACGGCCACCGCGAACACGAAGCCCGACGGGGTGGGAACATCCCCGCAGGCGCGGAGAGCAGGCGTTGCCCTTCTCGGACCCGATCGTGACGTCGGGAACATCCCCGCGGGCGCGGGGAGCAGTTCCAGTGCGTCATCGCCTGGTCGCCGTACCTGGGAACATCCCCGCGGGTACGGGGAGCAGTCGGCCGGCACCTACGACGTGGACCTGGAGTGGGGAACATCCCCGCGGGTGCGGGGAGCAGTGGCCTTCCTTGCCCTTCTCGCGGATCTCGTGGGGAACATCCCCGCTGGCGCAGGAAGCAGAGCCTGCGGAGGATCCGGTCGTCGAAGCCGGGGAGGGAGCATCCCCGCACACCCAGGGAGCAGGAGTCGTTCATTTCCAGGCTGATGAAGATGTGGGGAACATCCCCGCAGGCGCGGGGAACAGGTCCACGGCAACCGCGGTGATGATCGCGGTCCGGGAACATCCCCGCGGGCGCGGGGAGCAGGGGACCCAGATCTGGGGGGCGGTGATGCGGGCGGGAACATCCCCGCGGGCGCGGGGAGCAGTACGGGTCCTGGGAGTCCGCGGCCGCCGTGTGGGGAACATCCCCGCAGGCGCGGGGAGCAGTCGTACTGCGTCGTCGTCGAGGAGACGACGGGGGGAACATCCCCGCGGGCGCGGGGAGCAGAACCCTTGAACTATGCCTCATTGTGAGGCATAGGGAACATCCCCGCGGGCGCGGGGAGCAGAGGGTGTCCCCCGCGTCCGATGTGATCGACGCGGGAACATCCCCGCGGGCGCGGGGAGCAGATCCTGCGCGGTGATGGTTGCAGGTTCCGTGTGGGAACATCCCCGCGGGCGCGGGGAGCAGATCGTGCCGATGTCGGAGTTGTAGAACCGCTCGGGAACATCCCCGCGGGCGCGGGGAGCAGGCTATTTGACCTGGCACTTTAGCGCGGAGAGGGCGGATTCCTGAGCACTTTCATAAAATCTGGCAATACACCGGTAAGCATCTCAAAGCACCTCATGATCTTCCGATCGGGGGCGGGGGCGGGTGATTGTTGCGGCTGCGCTTGACCGCGGCGTTCGACCGGCCGGGGCCGGGCGCGGGCGCAGGGCGGTCAACGGCCGGGGGCGGTTGCCACGAGACGGGGATGCGGGGCGGGACCGCCCCGGGGTGGAGTGTCCGGGCGTCGGGGCCGGTGTTCGGGTGCAGGGGCCGGCGCGCGGCCCGGCCGCTCGGCGGGTGCGCGAGGGCCCCCGGCACGCGCGCAGGGGCGCAGGCCGGGGGCCGGGAAGGCAGGGGGTCAGGTGCGGGTGGCATCGCGTGGGCGGGTTGGCCGGTCGGGCACGATCCGTCCGGCGCGGCGGGGGTCGACGTCGCGGTCTTTGAGCCCGTTGACGTGGGCCTTGACGGGGACGCTCACGGGTTCGCATTGGCCGCCGGCTTCGATGACGGCGCGGTGCTTGTGCGGGTTCGGGCACCGGTTCTGGTATGTCTGCGAGACCTCCCAGCGCAGGGTGTCGTCCTTCCACCTGGGTCCTGCACCGCCGTCGGTAGCCGGTCTGTCGCGGTCCTGGGGGGCGGGGGTGGTGAGAGGTTCGCGGATGATGTGGATCGGCCGCCTGCGTGGGCTCTGGGTGGGCTTGTTCTTCCGGTTGCGGCCGGTGTTCCTGGTGTTGCCGATGGTGTGCGGGGAGACGGTCAGTGTGTCTTCGCCCCCGTTGCGTTCGTGGGGGCGGCGCAGTTCCCAGAAGGCCAGGGCGAGCGCCAGGGCGGTGTCTTTGCCGGGTGCGCCCCACAGTTCGGGGTTGCTGTAGCCGGTGAGGATGCCCTCGTAGAGGACGGTGACGCTGTTGGGGCACAGCGGGTGGCGGGGCAGGCGCGAGGAGTGGGGGCAGGCGGGTGGGGAGCAGCCCTGTGGTGGTGAGGGTCTCCACGGCCAGGGCCAGGTCGTCGCCGGTGCCTTCCATGTGCCAGGCGATGCCGTGGACGGGGTACAGGCCGTCGAGCTGGACGGGGGTGGGGAAACAGGCGAGTCCGTCGCGGGCGGGCGCGGCGTCCTCCAGGTTGCCGATGATCTCCCAGTCGTGGCGTGCGAAGGGATGCCCGGCGATCTGTTCAGCCATGCTGTGGGGGGCGACCCACACCTCGCAGGTGCGGTAGGCGTAGGCGAAGTTGGAGCACATCGTGTGGTAGAGGTCCACGAAGGCGGGCTCGTCCACGAGGTCGGTGCCGGTCGCGGTGATGTGCATGGCCTGCATCAGGTCCATGCCCCGTGGCAGGCCGTCGACGGGTCTGCCCCAGAACTCGGCGAGTTGTGCGCGGCAGCGTTCGGCACGCCGGGCGTGGTGGAGAACGGGGCGGGACGCAGCGGGTATCGGGGCGGGGGGTGTGGCGGGGTGCGGCATCGGGAAGGGTGCTCCGTCGGTGAAGTCGGGGTTCGGGTGGCGGCGGGGTCGGTGTCCCGGTCGCCGATGGCCTGAACCGTGGAACAGAAACGGTCAAGGCGCGCAAGGCACGGCCTCGGAGGGCGCAGGAACGGCTGCAACTGCCCGGGAACGGGCAGGTCGGACCGCGGGGCCGGGGCCGTACCGGTGGATGCGCTCGGCGCGGACGGTGCGCGTAGCGGGCGGCGCGCGGGCGGTATGTCTGGTGCCGGGGCGCAGGAAGAAGAGGGCCGTGAGGGTTCCCGCAGCCCGGCAGTTCCGGGCCGCGCGGCCGCAAGGGGACGGGGCGGCCGCTGTGCGTGCCCGGCAGTGCCGGGCAGGCACACGAACCCCTGGGCAGGTCCGGGGGCGTGCGGGTCCGTTCACCGACCGGACTGAGCCTCAGGAACGCCCGGACCGGGTATGCCGTACGGCCCGCGCGGGCTCGCGGTCCCCCGGCCCGGACGGACGCGCGGCGGGTACGACGCCGCGCACCCCGGGCGCGGCCGGGGCCGGGCCCGGCGGCGGGCCCGAGGCTGGACCCGGCGGGCGGGTCCGGGGCGGGGCTCGGTACCGGTGGGGAGGGCGCCGGCGGAGATGGCGAGGGCGGCGAGGGTGAGGGCGAGGAGCACGGCCAGCACAGCGGCGGCCTTGATCCGGGCGGCACCACGCCGGGCGGGCCGGCGGGTCCGGGACATCAACGCGGGACTCCGTGACGGGCACACCAGCCCCCCCCCGGCCGAACAGACCGGACCAGACCGGACCGGGGCCCGGCCGGGCAGGCGCGGCAGGACGGGCTCACGGCAGGGCCGGGCGGGCACGGGGTGGTGAAGGCTTCGGGGGTGGCCGGGCCGCGCGGTACGGGAAGGGGGAAGTCCCGTGTCCGGCGCGGCCCGGCCCGGCCGGGCGCACACAGCACACCAACCCCCCGGGGCAGGAGGGGGCGTGCGGGGCGTCCACCGGCGGGACTGAGCATGCGGCCCCGGAGGGTTAACGGCGCAACCCCCCGAGCACGCGGTGCGGGAAGGCGCGACGGGCCGGGGCGGGTCGCGTCGGCCCGGACAGGGCGCAGCGGGGTACGCCCCCGCGGTGTCCGGGGTGTGAGGGCCGTGTCGGGCGGTCATGGAGACGGCCCGCCCCCGCGAATCGGAGGCGGGCCGGGGTGAGGCGGACCGTCAGACGCTGCCGGGCTGCAGTGCGGGGGTGCCCGCGGTCGGTACGTCGACCGGTTCGGCGGGGTCCGGCTGCCAGCCGGGCATCAGCATCCGGCCGCGTGTGATCAATTCCTGCGGGACGCGCGAGCAGGGGCCGTCGTAGGACGGTGTGACCTCGGGCTTCCCGCAGCCGGCGCCGAGGCAGGCCCGGCAGTGTCCCGTGCGGACACGGGCCCTGACCCGGACGAGCCAGCCGTTGTCGTAGACATTGACCGGGGCATACGAGTGGTCGGGCCACAGGGTGGTCATGGTCCTGCCGCTGTGGGTGCTGACACACCATCGGGTCACAGTCATCCAGGTGGCCTCCTGCTCCTTGACGGGGTCGGACGGTGCACAGAAATGTCGTGCACACACACCATGCAGCGCCGGCCGGCAAGCCCCACAAGCGGTGACCGGCGGCGGGTATGCCGCCCGGCCCACACCAGGGGTCCCCGGGGGCGGGCCGGGCGGCGCGGCCGCAGGAGGCCGGGGGGCCGGGGACGGGGGCCGGGGACGGGGGGGCCGCTCCTCGTACCCGGCGCTACCGGGCACACACGGCACACCAACCCCCAGCCGGGGTGCGGGGGTTCGTGCGGGGCGTTCACCGGCCGGACCCACCCTCCGGCACCGGACGGCAAGCGGCACGACCCCAGACCGCGAGGCAGAGGTGAGGGTCAGGGACCGGACGGGGCGGGTTGAGTCCGGCCCGGGCAGGGCGCGGTGTGGCGGGGCGCGGTGTGGGGCCTCGCCCGGCACGGCGGTGCGGGGTGGAGTCAGGGAGCGGGCGTGCACGCGGCCCGGCCCCGTCCCCCGTGCAGGGGCGGGGCCGGAGGGCGGGTGCTCGGCGCCGGTGGGTGTGGCGGGCGGACGCGGGGCGGTCAGGGGAGCGGGATGGTCAGGAGGTGGCGCAGCCGTTCCAGGCCGGTGGCGTTGCGGAGGCGGCGCTGCTGCTCGGCCTGGCGGGCCCGGGCGCGGCGGTGGCTGGTGTAGGGGAGCTGGAAGGCGCGGACCAGGGTGCTGTTGCGGGCCTGGATGCGGGTGGCCTGCTCGGTGGTGATGTACGCCTCGGTGACCTCGTCGAAGATCAGCCGTGCGGCGGCCTGGGGGCAGCCGTTCAGGGCGGGTTCGGCGTCCGGGCCCTCCTCCTCGAACGCGGTGACCGCGGCGGTCACGAAGGCGAGATGTGCCGGGTTCTTGCACTGGCCTGCCGTGGCCCGCAGCCCGTCCAGGACATGCGGGAACTCCAGGACGTAGCCGCTGGGTGTCACCTTCACGAAAGTCCTCCGCGAATAAAGGGGGGTAGGGGGCGTGCGTCTGCCGTGGCGGACGCTCCCGGACGGGGACCGAACAGTCCTCGGCGTTCCCGAGCTGGTGGGCGGGCACTGCCGCACGGGAGCCGGGCGTTCCCGGGCCGGGGCGGCCCGAAGAGACGGGAAAGGGGGGACACCGCTCGCTCCTGGCCGCTGACCCGACCATCGCCCAGGGCAGGGCAACACACGCAACCGGACACGACGAGCGGGGCGGGAACGCAACTGCCCCTGCCTCCTGTGGTCAGAGGAGGCAGGGGTAGTGCACGGTGGGGGAGCAGGCGATGAGCTCTCCGTTGTGGAAGCGGACGGTGGGCGGGATCTCCCAGCCGGGCAGGAGACCGGTCACCACCGGCCCCGGAGCGCCAGGCACCGTGCGGATGTGCACGTCGGCGTGGAGAGCCTTGACGGCAGTCATGAAGGGCGGCGGCTGGGTCAGCCCCATCGCGGCATGAGGCATGACGATCGTGACGTGGTTCGCGGAGGTGTATCCCAGACGCCGGTAGAACGGGGCGAGCTCGGGCTGGTGGATGAGGGTGGCCAGCCGGTAGCCGGTGTGTCGGGCCCGGCCCTCCGCCCCGGCGAGCAGGGCGCGGGCGACGCCCTGCCGACGGCACCTCGGCGTGACGGCCAGGCCGTAGACGAGGAGAGCGGTACGGCCGAGCAGGTCGGACAGTTCGGGGTCCTGCCGCGTCAGGGGGTGTTCATGGGCCCAGTCCGGGAACGACGCGAAGACCGCACCCACCGGCTTGGGGTTAGAGCTGCGACGGGAGCGGGCACTCAGGCACAGGGCAGGGCCGTGCGTGAAAAGCGCCCGCAGCGGAGGCAGGGCAAGGATCTGCCCGGCTTCCCGGGGCACACCCGCACCGGACGTGGTCAGATCGAGCAGAGCCAAATAGTCGGCATGGTCCGCCCGCCGGAGCGGCACCACGTCTATCCGGGCGGCACGGGACTTCTGCAGAGCGGCAGTACGGATCACAGAACTGGCTTCCTTCACGAGAACGGGGCAGGAGTGGACCGCCTGAAGGACGCCCTCGTTTCGGCGGGGCGCGGCAGGCATCGTGACCATGACGGCGGCCCCGGCAACCACCGCAACCACCGCAGACGGACAGCACAGCGAGCACCCCGACAGCCGGGCCCCACACCGATCTGGGGGAAAGGGCAAGGCAGCGGCCGGACCGGCCGGAGCATGGGGGCCCGGACGGCACACCGCAGACGCGGACTCCGCCAGCGCGGGGACCGTGCGCCGACCGCCAACGACAGCCGACGACAGGTGACCCCCGGGCGGGCGGCACGAGGCGGGCAGCGAGGTGGGGGGCTGGCCTGTACCGGGACGTCACCGCAAGGCCCATCCCCTGGCCGGCACGGCCCCACGACCACCACAACCCCCACACCCGCGTGCACAGGACAGACAGCAGGACGCAAACGGCACACGTACGGACGGGTCGGTTGTCGCGGGCGGTGACGGTACGGGGGCGGGTCACGGCGGCCGTCACGAGGATCGAACCGTCGTCATCCGCCTCCTACCAGGCGATGTTGCCGGACACGGGACGTCCGGCGCTGTCGTCGGGGCCGAACAGGCGGGCGCCGTATGCCATGCCATGGAGGTATCCGGCGAGGGACTCGACCGGCACAGGATCGTCGAACAGCTCTCCCCGGGCGGCCTCCCCGCAGGGCAGGGCAGGAGGCCGCTCCCCCACCGGCCCAGCGCAGGAACATCCCCACACGCGCAAGAAGCAGAACACCCAGACCCCCAAGCCGGTACAGGGCCGGGCAACACCCCCACACGCGCAGTGAACAGCACAGCAACGGGGGTGGAGTGTCCCCGGTGGCAGGAACACCCCCACGGGCACGGAAAGCAGGCCTTCAGGTTCCTGCTGCACATCCCGGTCCACGAAACATCCCCACGGGGCACGGAGAGCAGCAGTCGTCCCCCGAGTCGGACGTCCCCCCAGCCGGGAACACCCCTGCAGGCGCAGGGAGCAGACAGGGAGCGACAGCCCCACCAGCGTGGATGAGGGAACATCCCCACGGGGCACGGGGAGCAGAAAGCCGGGCGACGACAGTGGTCGTGGTCACATCCCCGCAGGCGCGGGGAGCAGCGGGCTCCCTCATGCCGCCCGCCTCGTATCCGGGGAACATCCCCGCAGACGCGGGGAGCAGGACAGTTCCTCGCCCTACCGGTTCGGCGGCCCGGGAACATCCCCGCAGACGCGGGGAGCAGTCTGTTTGGCCTGGTGCTTTAGCGCGGAGAGGGCGGATTCCTGAGCACTTTCACACAATCCGGCAATGCGTCGGTAATCATCTTAATGCGCCTCATGATCTTCCGAAGCGTCGACGGGGGTCGGGGGGTGGGGGTTGCCTTGGCCGGTGGCGGGTGTGCTCGGGTGGACGGGGCATGTGGTGGCGGGTGGGTGACGGTCACCGGCACGACGGACGGGGCGGGAACATTCCCGCGGGTGCGGGGCGCAGTCCGGCACCGTGCCGGCCACGTTCAGCTTCACGGGAGCATCCCCGCGGGCACAGGGAGCAGCACACGCCGTCGCCCTCGCTGCTACCCGTGTTGGGAACATCCCCGCGTGCGCGGAGAGCAGCCGGTGACCGAGGCGGACTTGGTGCCGTGACGGCGGCCAGTAGAAACTCCCCACGTACAGCCGGCTCGATTCCCCGGTCGGCTGTCACAGTCAGTAGCCTCGGTGCTGGCTCGCGGATCTGGCATGAGGGGGTTTTGACGTGGCTCGTACCTGGCTGTCGATTCGGGTGGAGTTGGTCTCCGGTCACGGTGCGGACCTGTGGCCGCGGCCCGGCCGGGTGTTCGCCGCTGCTCGGTCGCACTCATTCGCGCAGCTTGCCTCGGCCATCGATCTCGCCTTCGCGCGCTGGGACTTGGCTCATCTGCACCTGTTCACGTTGTCCAACGCCACTCACGTCAGCCCGCTGGACTGGTGGGACGGCGAGGCCCCGGACGGCACCGTGGACGGCCATGTGACCAAGCTGAGCAGGCTGCAGACCGGCGAACGGTTCGCCTATGTCTTCGACATGGGAGATGACTGGGCGCACCTGTGCACGGTGGCGGAGAGGCGTATCGATCCCCGCGAGCAACTCGGCGAGGCGCCCGACCGCCCGGTTCCCTACTGGGGCTGGGGCAACCTCCCGGACCAGTACGCGCGCCGTTGGGAAGGGGACGATGGGGAGTCGCCGATGCCGAAGCGGCCGGCTCGCGGCCTCAGCGACCTGCCTCCGATCCTGCCGTGGTGGGGCGAGCGCCGCCAGGGGTGACCTCACGCTGCGTACGCGAAGTGGCCGTGGTGGGGAGACGAAGTGGCCGTGAGTGGGGAAAACTACTGATCTTTTCGGATTGGCTTCGGGTGGTCTGCGGTGAGGGTCAGTCCGGTCTCGGCGAGGCAGCCGTCGACAAGCTCGGGATGGCGCTGGATGTGGGCGAGCCCTCGGCGGAGGGTGCGGGTGAGGTGGTCAGGGTCGGTGAATGCGGTGTTGGCCATCGGCCCGCGCCGTAACCACGACCAGATGCCTTCCACGGGATTCAGGTCAGGACTGTAGGAAGGCAGTTGGACGATGGTGAGCCAGTCGTGGTCGGCTGCGTACTTCCTCATGCCGGCGGCACGGTGGGTGTTCAAATTGTCCCAGACGACAACAACGGGGGCGCCGAGTTGCAGGTGCGCGCGGACCAGGAGGTCGCGGTAGTCCTGCCAGGCGAAGCTCTTGCGTGCTCCTCTGAGGAGCAGGTGGAAGCGCGGCCGGTAGATCAGCCGGGACCTTTCGCCGGGCCGGTAGCAGCACATCGCGGCGACGGAGATCCGCCGCCGGGACCGTCCCCGCACTCGCACCACGGGAGTCTGCCCGCGCCGGCCCCACGTGCGGGCTCGTGGCGGCGTCATCATCGCGAACCCGGCCTCGTCCTCGAAGACGATCCAGGCCCCGAGCGCCGCCGCGGTCCTTCCACCTGCGGCCACACGTCCTTCTTCCAGAGCTCGACCGCGTGCTCGTCACGTTCCAGAGCGCGACGGGCCGGACTCTGCCAGGACCAGCCGTGACGGTGCAGGAGCCGCCACACTCCCGCGATCGAGCAGCTGATCTGGAACTGGCGGCCGATCAGCATGGCGACGCGTTCCAGCGTCCACCGCTGATCTTCCCAGCCATGCGCGGCCGGCCCCTTGGCCAGCTCCTTCTCCAGCAGGGCGAACCGTTCGTCCGACAGCTTCGGCAGCTTCGCGGGCCCCTTCGACTTCAGAGCCTTCATGCCGCCCTCACGCCAGCTGCGGCGCCAGTGCTCCACCGAACGCTCACTCACCCGCAGGTCCTTGGCGATATCCGAGGTCCTGTCACTCCGTGCGAACCTCCGCCCGGCCTCCAGCCGGATCCCTTCACGCGCGGCCCGCCGCTCAGCAGTCAGGCCCCCACCATCCGCATACCACATAACACCGGCATACCGCAGGGATCACCCAACGTCACCACCCGAACGCAACCCGAAAAGATCAGTAACTGGCCACTGACAGTGCCGGCCTTGGGAACATCCCCGCGGGCGCGGGGAGCAGGACCGCTGACCCTGCCCTCAAGGGCCAGGCCGGGGAACATCCCCCCGGGCGCGGCGAGCAGTTGTTCGGCCCGCTCCCCCGGCAGCCCTTGTCGGGAACATCCCCCTGGCGCAGGGAGCAGGAGTTCTATGGGCAGCCGAACGCGGAAACATCCCCGCGGGCGCGGAGAGCAGGTCACCTCCGCGAGGACGGAGTCCTTCGGGCCGGGAACATCCCCGCGGGCGCGGGAAGCAGAGGCGGTTGGTGCGCAGCCACCAGATGAGCCGGGGAACATCCCCGTAGGTGCGGGGAGCAAGACATGGAGAACTGCATGCCGTTGCTGCCGTCGGGAACATCCCCGCAGACGCGGAGAGCAGGGGTGGGAGCCGCCGAGGAAGTCGGAGAAGCCTGGAACATCCCCGCGGACGCGGGGAGCGGTGAGTGCCCTTGTACTCCTGGGGATTCCAGTAGGGAACATCCCCGCAGGCGCGGGGAGCAGCGCTCGAAGAGTCCTGCGCTTCATTCGTGCTGGGGAACATCCCCGCGGGCGCGGGTAGCAGATGGATTCCCACGATAACGTGCCACATGCTCAGGGGACTTCCCCGCGGGCGCGGGGAGCAGTCCCGCCACTTCTCGAAGATGTGGCCGAACTCGGGAACATCCCCGCGGGCGCGGGGAGCAGGCACCGCTGAGGTAGCGGTCCACGCCCGTGCCGGGAATATCCCCGCGGGCGCAGGGAGCGGTAGCCGTACTCGTCGGAGCGCACCACGCACAGGGGAACATCCCCGCGGGTGCGGGGAGCAGACAGGGAGCGACAGCCCCACCAGCGTGGATGAGGGAACATCCCCGCGGGCGCGGGGAGCAGCCCATCTCCGTGACCTGCACATACTTCGTGACGGGAACATCCCCGCAGGCGCGGAGAGCAGAGCAGCAGGCCGCCGAAGGTGGCCATGCGCTGGGGAACATTCCTGCGGGTGCGGGGAGCAGTAGGTCGGGGGGACTCTGGCGTTGCAGCGGTCGGGAACATCCCCGCAGGCACGGGAAGCAGAACGTGTTGGAGCCGCTTCAGGACCGCGCCCTGGGAACATCCCCGCAGGCGCAGGGAGCAGCCGTCCTTGGCCGTCCCCCTGGGAACACCCCGCAGACGCAAGGAGCGGTAAGGAGAGGCAGCCGAAGGCGTGCGCCTCGAGGGAACATCCCATCCCCGCGGGCGCGGGGAGCAGAATGTGCGGGGCGTTCACCGGCTGACCCCGCCATCGGGCACCGGCCGGCTAGCCACGCAACTGGAGCGGAACGTATGCCACGGCCGGGCCCGCCCTGCCCCAAAGGAGTGCGGCCGCCCCGACGGCACGGTGGTGGTCACCCACTCCCCCAGACCCCGGTCCAGCGACCGACAGAAGAGACAAGACCGGGACACGCTCAGCTTGTGCTTTAACCTACAGCGCACTGATGGTCCCGGTCGTGCAGTCCTGCATCCCGCCTGCCCATGGGACACTGGCAAGTGATCGAGGAGGATGCCGTGGAGGATCTGCCGCTGCACGAGCTGGGGCTGCTGCGCGGGGCGGTGGAGGGGCGGGACACCCGTTACTTCGGCTCGCTGCTGGCGCTGGACCGGCATGCCTATCCGCTGCTTCGAGCAGGATTGATCGCCCCGATCCCGGCAGGAACACATCGAGACGACGAATGTCAGTTCTATGAGGCCACGGCAGCGGGTCGCGCGTTCTATGCTGCTCATCTCTCCGGGCTGGACAAGCGGGCCAAGGGGCGGGCCAATGCCTGGGGCGACCATCCGCAACTTGCCGCTGCGGCACGGACACTGGGCAGGCTGATGGCCGCGAGCGATGGCGCAGCCGAACCTGACGAGGTCCCCAAATGATCAACCAGGTGCTTCTTCAGCGCCGGGGCTGGTTCCGGTCGATGATCGTCTCGGGCCGTTGGACGGTTCTGCCGACCTCGTAGTGGGTCGCGGGCCGCCACTTCTTCGAGCCAAGTGGTCTTCCAGGTCCGGGTGTTGAGGGTGTCGGTGCACGGGCTGGACGGCGCAGGTGCGGGGGCCGGGTCAGAGGCGGTCGAGGTGGGCGGCGTGGGTGGCGACGCTGTCGTCGGGGCCGAACAGGCGGGCGCCGTATGCCATGCCGTGGAGGTATCCGGCGAGGGACACGACCGGCGCGGGGTCGTCGAACAGCTCTCCCCAGGTGGCTTCCCCGCAGGCCTCGTCAGTGGCGTCGCCCGGGTGAGCCTCGCCACCACTGCATGGGCTGGCGGGGAAGGCCAGGCGTAGAGGGAGGACCGCCGGGTCGGGGGTGGAGTCGGTGGCGTTGAGCAGGCGTGACGCTGTGGGGGCCGGTCACGGCGGCCGTCAAGGCGGAACTCCCCTCAGGGAACGGACTGGCTGACGGCAGTGACCAGGTCGCGGTAGGCGGCCGGCCCGGCAAGACGCGGCAGGTGGGCGGCGGGGCGGAAACCGGGCGCGGCCCCACGCCTCGGGCACGGGGGGTGTCCGGGGCGCGGGGCCGGGGTGGTGTTTACGGGGCGGGGCTGTCGAAGGTGAAGGTGGTCCCGCCGCTGACACGCAGGGGCTTGTCGGCGGGGCCCTTGATACGCAGCGGCATGATCTCCTCCTTGTGCTCGTGGTACTCGAGGCCGGCGTCGTCGAGTTTGTGATGGAGGTAGGGGTTGAGGCAGGTGTTGCGGCGGTAGGGCGGGACGGGCCAGCGGCACGACCAGGCCACGGTCCGGCGACCGTCGGAGGCGGCGGCGTCACGGTCGGCGGCTTTGCGTCCGGGGCGGGCAGGGGCAGCGAGGTCGACCACACAGACCGCGTTGTCGCCGATCCTTGTGGAGGTGTTGGTCTGCCTGGCCTTGCGGGCCGCCTTCTTGCGGGCTGCGGGCGGTGGTGCGTGGCGGACGGTTTCGGTGAACTGGGCCTTTCCGCTCTGCTGCATGATCTGCCAGGTGGTGTAGACGGTGGCGGCCCAGTGCTGGACGGTCCCGGGCCTGGGTCGGTCGAAGGTCTCCCCCAGCGGCAGGACGAGTTCGTTGTTCCAGGCGAGAGGCCCGTACAGGCCCGGGTTGCCCCTGGTGAACGCTTCGTCCGCCGACGCGGCTTCGGTGGCGGTGATGACCGTGCCGTCGGGGTGGATACCGACCGGCTGGTGGGGTTTGATCCCGAGGGTGCCGCCGGCACGGGGGCGTAGAACGGCATCCAGATGCCCTTCAGGCCGAGGCAGGCGATGAAGGTGCCGTGGCCGCTCCGTCTGAGCCAGGTCAGAGGGATGTTGCTCATGCGGTCCTGCGTTCCGTCTCACAGGGACCAGGAGATGGCCACGATCGAGGTGTGGATCTCAACCGTGCCGCCGTCACTCGTGCGGTAGGTCTCGGTGTCGGAGCCGATCGGGTCGGCGAAGAGCATCAGGCCGCACGGGCTAGGCAGGCGTGTGAGGCTGACCGGTTCCCTGGGGGGCGAGCCCGCGGTGGTCGCAACGGCGAGGCCGGTGGCGTTCGGGCCGATGCTGTAGGTGCGGGCCTCGCGCAGGCAGTCCGCCTCGGTCAGCATCAGGACCCGGGCGGAGAATCCGGGACCGGTCAGGGCGGTGGGCGTACTGGCGACCGGCATCATCGTCCAGTGTCCCTCTGCCAGGGCCGATTCCAGCATCAGCGCGGTGAGGTTGGTACGGGTGAACGCCTCCTGGCGGCGCTGCCAGTCGAGCACACTCAGCGGCGACGGCGCACGCCATCCCGCAGGCACGGTCAGTCGGGGGTATCGCAGGCATAACGGCTCCCTGGGAAGCAGCGGGGGTGCGGATGCCGGACCACCCCCCGGACAGAAGCGGGTGGGGACGGCCGGACGGCCGAGGCTCGACCACACGCACCCGTAAGCGGTGGTATGCGGGAGCGGCCCGGCACACAACGACACTCACCCCTCCCAGGCCAAACCCCGCAACCCCCGCTCCCGGTCCGGGAGGTAGAGCCAGGAAGAATCCGGCCCCGGCCCGCCGCAAAGACGCAACCACGCTCAGGGACCGGCAAACGGACCCGGGCGGCCCGAAGCAGACCGAACCGGGCCGGCATCCGACCCGCGGTGTCCGCTGGTGCCTGACCGGCCGTGCGACCCCGCCACCGCGATCATGGGTGTCCAGGGGTGGTGAGGGCCCGACCGAAACAGGCCCGCCACGGAATTCGCAGTGCAGCAGCCGGGGACGGTGCGCCCGATGGGATCAGCAGCAGGCGGCACAGATACCGGCAGGCAGGGATGACCAGCCCCGGAACCAGACGACAGCGGACCGCCACCCCGCCGCCCGGCCGCCCGGCCGGAGAAGCCAGGACGGCTGCTGCCCGTTCCCGGCAGTACCGGCACAGCACAGTGAACTCCACCAACCCGCCCACCAGGACCAGCAAGACACACATACGGCCGGCCCTGCCCGCAGGCCCAGACCATGACCCGAACACACACCGAGCAGACGGTCACGCCGGCCGCCCCGCCGTAGAGGGAGAGAACACCCCCAGGCACGAGAAACAGAAGGCCGGCCGCCTGGCGACGGCAGCGGTCGCGGTCACATCCCCACAGGCGCAGAGAGCAGGGACGGCGGCCGGCTCTTCGGTGGTGACCGTGGGGAACATCCCCGCGGGCGCAACGAGCAGGCCTCCGGTCTGGGCCCTGTGGCCGAAAACCTCGGGAACATCCCCCCGGGCGCAGGGAGCAGAGCGGATGCCCCGCTCCCCCAACGTGGAGGGCGGGAACATCCCCCCGGCGCGGGAAGCAGTAGGTCGGGGGGACGATGGCGTTGTAGCGGTCGGGAACATCCCTGCGGCGCGGGGAGCAGGCGGCCCGTGGCGCTTGGGCCGATTCGGCCCTGGGAGCATCCCCCGCGGACGCGGGGAGCAGCCGCTCTACTCTGTTGCCTGTTGTTGCCGGTCGGGAACATCCCGCGGGCGCGAGGAGCAGACCGGACAGCGGCTGTTCGAGAGCTTCGCGCGGGGAACATCCCCGCGGGTGCGGGGAGCAGGGGGCGGACAGAGTCGAGATGTACTCGCGCAGGGGAACATCCCCGCAGACGCCGGGAACAGTCGACGCTCGGTTCTCCGCGGTCGCCGCACGAGGGAACATCACCGCGTGTGCGGGGAGCAGGAGGTCACCGGCGTTCACTGGGTGGACCCGGCGGGAACATCCCCGCGGACGCGTGGACCGGCGGTTCGCGACGGCGGCCCCGTCCCTGCTCCCCGCACCCGCGGGGCTGGTCCCCGAAGCGGCGGCCAGCCGAGGAGCCAGAACGCCTACCCCCTCGCGGGCGCGCGGACCAGAGCCACTTATCGTTGGCGAGGAGCGGCTCTGCACGAACATCCCCGCAGACGCGGGGAACAGAGCTCGGTCTCCCACTCCGCCCCCTTGCGCTTGGGAACATCCCCGCGGGCACGGGGAACATCACCCCAGGCGCAGGGAGCAGGCGGGCCGCACTTGTCAGGACGTCCTCTCCGAGGGACCATCCCCGCGGGCGCGGGAAACAGCGGGTCAGTGGGTAGTCCGTGAAAATGCACTCGGGATCATCCCCGCGGGCGCGGGGAGCGGGCCAGCATCCGGGCGTCACCGGTCAGGAGGTTGGGACCATCCCCGCGGGTGCAGGGTGCAGGGAGCAGCAAGGATTCGAACCCCAATCTCGGATCCTTAGGGACCATCCCGGGGGGGGAGATAGCAGAGCTCGATGCGGCACAAGGGACCTTCGGCTAGGGGGACGATCTCGTGCTCGGGAGCAGACCGTGGCCTGCGAAGGAATCACTGCGCTTCGCTCCCTCCCGCACAGGCACCTATCGAGTCAGCAGCAGTCCGCAGCCGTATGCCCGTGCATGCCCGATGCCCTGGGTCATGGCGTCGACCAAGGCGGCAGGATCGGTGACCGTGAGCGTGCCCCGGATTTCCGCGCGGACTATGCGCAGACCTTTGTGGGGGCCGGGGCTTGTGACGGTCGGCAGCATCCGGACGGCCAGGGACTCCTCTTCTGCGGTAGCGCCGATGCGGGTGAGGCCGTCGGGGGCTTGGCGTGGTTCGCCGGGGGGCTGGAGGCGGCGTACGAACCAGTTCTTCACGTGGTCGGGGCGCGTGTGAGCGGTTCGTCGGCCGCGAGGGCGGTCCGGGGCTGGTGGCCCGGACAGACGGTTGTATGTGGGGTTGACGATTGTGCGGAAGGTCAGGGAGTCTCCGATGCGGAGGGTGCGGTCGACAGTGATTACGTGCGGTTTGTCGGTGAGTGCGCTGCGGGGCATGCCTGCCCAGTCCCCCGGGACTCGGGACTGCACGACCAGGACAAGGGCGCCGGCCTTCAGGTCGACGGACCAGGTGGACAGCACCCCCATCTGAGCGCGGGCATCGGGGTCGCCGTCCGCGACCCAGCCGCGGAAGCCACTCATGACGGTGCGGTGCATGTCCTGGGCGTCGACGAGGGACTTGGCGGTGTACGGGTGCCGGGCGTCCATGGTCAGAACGCTGTGTGTGGCAACGAAACGGGCGGCGGTGGGTGGCTTGGTCACGGGATGACGTCCCATTCGGTGGCGTTCTCGGCGATGGTGACCCGGGTGCGTGTCTCCCACCGCGTGGTGTGTGCGCGACGGTCCGCGTCGAAGGTGACGGGCTGGTCCTGTATGGGGGCTGCCGCTGGGGTGCCTGGTGCCGTTTCGACCCATGCCCAGGGTCGGGGTGAGGGCCGTGGCCCGATGCTCTGCGAGGGCAGTAGTGCGGTGGACTCGAAGGCGTCTTCGATGGTCCCGGTGCTCACGGGTCCGGCCAGTGTTCCGGAGGGTGGGCACGACTTGCGGCCCAGCCACAGCAGGCGTTTCGGGCTCTCCAGCGCCGCGGCGACCCTTGCGAGGAAGGCCCGGTCCGGGTGCTGCAACGCGGCCACGAACGCGGCATCGGCCAGATACCAGCGTTCGGTGACGAGCGCGCCCCGGGAAAGCTGTTTGGAGACCAGAGCGCCCGAGTCCGGCTCGGTGACGACGTATTTCGGCGCTCCGTACCAGTCGGCGTGCGTGTGGTGGCCGAACGCCGTACCGTCGGTGTTCGCCATGTCGGCGGCCAGCGCTGCCGCCAGGCGGTGGTCGGTGATAATGTCACGCGGGCGGATGGGGTATCTGCCGGCCCCGACGATGTGGTAGTCGCGCACGGGGGTGCCGGGGTGGTCGGCGCGGACGCCGAAGCGGGCTGCGACGAGATCGTTGTCGAGTTCCTCGGCCCGGTCGTGCCCGAGGGCGGCGGCGCACAGGCCGATCACCGCGGACTTCGTCGGTCGGCTGTGGGTGTCGCGTCGGGAGAACCGGGAGACCGTTCCCCAGGACTGCAGTGGGGCGGCGAGCCTGATGAGCAGGACGTGGTGGGTCACGCCGTGAGCTCCTCGACGGACTCGACGTCCTTGACGCTCAGCTCTTGGAGGACGGCGTGGACGGCGGGTTCGTAGGTGAGGACGCGGCCTGCCGTGATGTCGTTGCGCCGTCGGCAGACGAAGTCGTGGTGGGCGAGGAGTCGGCGTACGGCGAGTTCTCCGGCGGGGCCGCCGTCTGCGATCTCGTCGATGGGCCTTTGGAATGCGGCGGCGTAGTTGAACGGGCGGTCTCCGTCGAAGGCGAGGACGAGGGCGGGCAGCACTCCGGTCGAGGCGGTCGAGTTCTTCTTGGCTTCCGGGAAGGCGTTGACGAAGGAGCTGACGAACTCCGTCTCGGCAGCGACGGCGGCGGACTCGGCGTCCGCTTCGGACATGCCCGCCGCACGGAGGTTCTGCCGCAGTTTGCGACGGTCGAGGACGGCGTGGCGGTAGAAGGTGCCGGAGATGAGGGCCTGGTAGCCGGTCATGCCGGCTCCGGAATCGTCGGCCGCGTCGAGGAAGTCGAGGGCGTTGCTCTTGCGGGCGAGCTTGGCGTCGTCGGCGGCGGCGTAGAAGTCGTCCGTGTGCTCGGCCTCGTGGACGGTGAAGGCGTGGCTGCTCTGGATCGCCCCGTCGACGTTCGGCGAGTCCGGGATCTCGGCGAGGAAGCGGCCGTAGAGCGCGATGTCGATCGCGTCGCGGGGTGCCAGCGCGGTGAGAACTGCGTTCCGGCTCGTTTTCGGCAGCGCGGGGAGCTTGGCATCGGCGGCGTCCGCTTCGTTCGTGCTCGCGTCCTCCTCTTGGGGGCTGCTCTTGCGCCGCCCCTTCAGCTTCTTTGCAGCCGCTGAGGCGGCTGCCGCCTCGGACAGCGCGATGTATTGCTCTGCCCACGCGCCGATCGTCGCCTGTTCGGTGTTGATGTGGTCGGCGATACGCTCGCCCGCGTCCGCTGGTGCGAAGAGCAGCACCTTGGTCAGGTTGGCGACCGTGGGCTTCGCCGGGTCGCCGAATTTGAGGCCGATGGCCTGCAGAACCGCGCGCGCCGTCGACAGGGCCTGTTCCTTGGGCCAGCCGTGCCGGGTTTCCAGGGCGCGAGCGGTCACCAGCGCCCATTCACGGGTGCGGACGCCCATGGTGTGTCCGGCGAGTGGCCCCTTCTGGGCGTTCGCCCGATCGCGCGAGTACACCCGCTCGGCGCGGCGGCGCGCCTGACTGGTGATCATGTGGCGCTCCACGCCGCCATAGACGATGGTCTTCGGGGCGCCGTTCTCGTCCCGGACGGGGAGCACGGCGGCGAGCGTCTCCAGCAGGTGGAGGGAGAGGAACTGGTGCCCGGTCAGGGCAACGTGGGTGCTCACGTCAGTGTGTCCTTCGTTGTGGTCGTCGTGGTGGTTTTGTTGTTCCTGGCGTCTGTTCTCGGTGGCGGCGCGTGGAAGTCGACGGCCCAGTGGTAGCGGACGCGGGCCTGACGGTCGGTCCAGCGGGCGAGGTCGTCCGCGAGCTGTGACCAGGAGGGCGGCGGCCGGTCGCACGAGCGGAGCCGGGTGATGGCGTGCTGGAGGTGTCTCAGGGGAGGTCGGCGGCTGGCGACGATGCGGTCCATCAGCCGACTGGCGCCGGCGTCGTCGGGGCCACGTCCAACGCTGGTGCCGATCCGGCGGGCGGCGGACCCGAGGCTCCCGTAGCCTCTGGACGGCTCGGCGGTTCCCTGGTGGTAGATGGCGAACAGGAAGGCCACCTGCTCGAAGACCTCGCGGCGTCCTGGGTCGAACCAGCCCGCTTCGATGTGGGCGTTCTGACTGATGGTTGGTCGTCGCAGTTCGGCAAGTTTGCCGTAGTCGCGGCTGTTTACCAGGCCGAGGAGCCACTGTGTGAGCAGTTCGCTGCGCGTGGGCCCACGCATGTAGGTCTCTTCGGTGGGTGCGTTGCGTTTTCCGCTGCCCGGTGCGTCGGCGATCACTTTCGGTCCGCCTTCAGTTCGTCAGGGGCCTTGGGCCCGGTGAGGTCGCTCTCAAGGCGGCGGGCCGCCTGTGCCTGTGCCTGGTAGCCGCGTGAGTTGGCGGGCAGCGAGTCGAGCCGGTTGCGCAGGAAACGCGCCGCGGCTTCCGCGAGCACGGCCGCGTACTCGACGAGCGCCGCGTCGACCTGGTCCTCGTTCTCGGCTGCCGTCGTGTCGTCCAGCAGCATGTGGAAGGGCTCCGCGGTGTGGGCCCAGTGCTCCGGCCGCGCGTCGAACCGGGCGATCTGGTCGTCCTTGTCGGCCGGTTTCGGGTTGGGGTACGTCACGGTCCAGGCGACGTACGCAGCCCTGGACAGGCTGGAGGCCACGTACTCGGCGATGAGGGAACCCCGCTCGGCCGCGTACCGCAGGTCACGCTCGCGGCCTGGGACGAAGGGGAAAGTGTCCGACACCCAGGTGACGACCGTGGTCTGTTTGGCGATCAGTCCGACGGTCCAGAGGGTGAGGCGACGGCCGCTGAGCCTGGCGAGGCGGTCGTAGAGGTCGGGTCCGTGGTCGCGGTCCGCGACAGCGGCGTACAGGGCATGCGCCTCGCGCCACAGAGCCCGGGAGGCCGAGGGCCGCAGCGGCTTCGCCGTACCGTCCGCTGCTGTCGTGTAGACCGCGTCCTGCAGGTGATGGGCGGCCAGCGGTTCGAGCAGCTCACCGGCCGCCAGCAGGACACGGTCGACGGCGGGCTGCCCGTCCTCGGTGACGGTCGGCCGCATCAGGATCGAGCGTCCGAGAACGGTATGCAGGTCCGCCGGCCCGTCCACCCGCCGTCCCGGCGGTTTGGCCAGAAATCCCCTGCGGGGCTCGGGAGCCACCGTCCAGGTGCGGTTGAAGCGGCCGGGGGCTCCATCGCTCGGCACGAGGTTGAGCCGCAGCGTGTCACCGAGGGTCTTGCCCAGTGCGAAGACGCGAATGCGTGCACCGAGACGTCCAACGGCCAGGTTGGTGATCGTAGGGCCCAGGGTGTCGTTGCCGGATATCCGGGCACGGCCGCCGGGCCCGTAGGCGTGCTGGGTGAGCATCGCCCGGAAGGCGGCATCGGCGGGCAGCGGAGCCGGGTGTTCGAGGTGGTGATGGTCGAAGAAGAGGTTGTAGTCCCCGGCGTGCTCGATCACCAGCTGGGCGGGACCTGCTCCGTACTCGTTGAGGTAGGGAGCGAGGAGAGCGTTCTGCCCCAGTGGCTCTGCGGGGTGGAAGAGGTTCCAGTGTTCGTCGGGGCGGCTGTCCAGCCAGTCGGCAGCTTCGGTCAGCGGGCTGTTGCCGTGCACCTGGTCCAGCCAGTCCTCGACCGTCGCCGGGCAGGTCCCGGATGCGTAGCAGACAGCGAGGAGGTACTCCAGCAGTGCGACGGTCTCACCTGGGGTCGTTCCCGAGATGCCGAGCAACGCTTCCGCGTGCCGCAATGCATCGACCAGGGTGAGGGAGGTACTTTGCCCGGCGGTTGTCAGTGCCGGGACGCATGTTTGTCGTCGCGGATCCCAGCGGGGATGTAACTCCTCCGCCGGAGACGGATGCAATTCGGACAATGGTATCTGGTCCTTACTTCAGTCTCCACAGTTGTCTGATGAGATGAGGCAGGACCGTAGCACGGGGGCGAGGGCACTATGAGTGAACCGCAAGATTCCAACCGCATTGCGCATCAATGGTGTTGGGGGACGATCGATCTCTGCGACCGACGTGCATGGAATCCGCTCGTCGCTGAAATGGTCACCGCTGGTTCCGTCATGCTCGAACTGTGGGCGCAGGCGCTGAGCCCACGGCAACGGGCCGATCTCGCGTACGGTTTCGCCGCCGAGGACGAGCAAAGCGCCCGCGTGGCGGCCGCCTTTCTCGCAGGAGTGAGCCGACTCGGCCGCGCCAGCCCGCCGTGCATGGTTTCGTTCGGTGCGGAGCATCAGCCCTCCCCCGCACTCGACCAGGCGCGCACGTCATGGCGGGAGCAGGCACTGCGGGCAGGGCTTCCGCTGCCGTCCGCTGGGGCCCGGGTTCGTCACGCGGATCCAGAGCACATCACGGCGGCGGTGCTGCCGCGGCTGACCGGTTGCGACTGCGCGGGATATGTCGACGGTGAGCGGTGCCGCGATCAGGACCACACCGGCCTCTACGTGGCCGCCTACGCACTCAACCGGCACGGCGCTGACGTGCTGCACGCCGACACGGTCGCCAAGGCCTATCGGGCGACCGGCGGCCCAGCCTGGGATGCGATCCGGGCCGCGTTGGTGAACGCCGTCGCCCACCACGTGGGCATCGATGCACGGAGTCTTCCGCACCTGATTCGGCCATCGGATCCCTCGCGTCTGACGGCCTTCGGCCGCCTGGTCTCCCAGAGCAGCGTCCTCGCCCGCGGGAACACGCTGCTCGGCTTCGCCTCGCCTCACGACACCCGGGAGGCGATGTCCGACCGAGCGCGGCTGCACGCCCGGGAAGCCGTCTCACGGATGCACGTGACCGGGTGACAGCCGCGATCCCCGCTCTGCGGGGCTGATGCCTCTTCAGTCGCCACAAGGGCCATCTCCGCGGTGCGGAGCAGAACCATGCCGCCCGGTGGCGGCGAGCCGATCGTAGTGGGCCTGGCATCGGGTGACCAGCGGCGTCCGTGTGCCCTGCAGGCTACTCCCGGGGCTGTGCCGGACGCAGCGTCACTGCGGCGATCCCGGCTGAGCCGCCAAACGCGATCAAGGGCTGCTGAGCGGCCGGGACGGGGTGGAGCGGCGGGACACCGAGGGACGTCAAGGACGTGGCGGTGACCAGTCGCAGGACCTCTTCTCCTGTGCGGGCGTCCCACAGCCGCATGGTCGTGTCCTTGAGGCCGGCGCTCACGATCAGGGGGCGGGAACCGGACGGCCGGACGACGTCGAGGGCGGATACGGGGCCCTCGTGCCGGGTCGGCAGCGTGAACGGCTCTTGTTCCGGAGCATCCGGAGCCCACAGGCGTACGCTGCCGTCGGCTCCCCCGGCTGCCAGGAGCCACTCGCCCTCGTCGTCCCCCGGGCAGACGGCCAGGGACTCCACGGGGCCGATATGTCCCGGCCATACGTCGTGCGGTGGGTGAAACGGGCGACACAGCAGTACGCCCTGATCGGAGGCGACAGCGAGAACGCCGCCGGATGGCAGGGGCAGGTACGCCAGCGCGCGGACAGGTCGGCCGATGTCCCCGTCGCCATGGAGCCACCCCAGCACCTCGCCGGTCTCCGGGTCGCAGTACGCGACCGCGCCGCGGCTCGTCCCTACGGCCAGGACGGTTCGTGCACCGTCAGCGAAGGCGGTGAACGCTGTCGCATGGTCCTCTTCCGAGGTCCACGCCTTCATCAACTGCCAGTCGCCACTCCAGCAGCCGACCGTCCTGTCCGGCAGCCCGACGAAGACCATCGAAGAACCGTCCGCCGCCGTGTGCGTGGCGAGGGCCGTCACCGGGCCATCAACCCCTGTCTGGGGAAGGGCGATCGATGCCGTGACCTCGCCCGCGTCGGCCGACCTCACGACGAGGTTCCGGTCGGGGCCAGCCGAGACCAGCCCGGCAGGACCGGAGCCCCCCGGCAACACCGCGAACAACGTTCCATCGACAGACCGGGAGGACGACACCGTGCGGCGCGTCCGCACTTCGGGATTCCAGACACGGACGGTCCGGTCGAGCGAGCCGGAGACGAGCACGGAGACCCCGCCGTGGCCGCGCACAACAGCGAGCCCTGTTACGGCACTTGTGTGGTCGGAGGGAAACCGGCAGACCTCCTCGCCGGTTTCGGGATCCCACAGCTGTATGGCGCCGTCGTCGGCGCCGAGTGCGAGCAGGGTGTCCGCGTCCGGCCGAGGGTACGGCGTCAGCACGGCCGCGGACTGCCTGATCGTGCAGTGCCGGCGTTCAGTACCTGTCAGGGCGTCCCAGAATCTGACCGTTTTCGAGGCCCGCGAGGCCACGGCCAAGATGGGACTGCCGTTCGGCGTGTTGAGCAAGGCAAGCGCGGAGAAGCGGCCTTCCGGGACCGGCACAGTGCACACCGGATCGAGGGATGCGCCGTCGAGGATGTCGACGGTGTCCGCTCCGGGAACGGCCAGGAGTGCGCGGTGGCCGGGCAGGCTCAAGGCGGCGAGTACGTTCACCGGACCTGCCGGGGCGTCGGCGTCCGCCGCGCTCGCGGCGAGAACGGTCCCGGTGCGCGGATCGCACAGGACAAGACCGTCGGACGTAGCGATGGCCAGCCGAACCATCCCCTCCCGGTCACTGAAGGACACCATGTCGTGAACGGACGCGGTGACCGGCAGCGGTGCATGCTGGCCGCTCAGCGGATCGCACGTCCAGGCGCCACTGTCGCAGCCAACGGCCAACAGGGGCTCTCCCTGCGGACGGGGCACGACAGCCAGCGTCCGCGCGAACGCGCCGGGCCCCGGGATCGGTGGGCCGACCGGAGTCACGGTGGACGGATCCCACACCCGTACGGTGCCGTCGGCGACGCCCACCGCGATCAGCGAGGTCCCGTCCCGCAGCGTGAAGGACACGAGGGAGCACACATCCGCGTCTTCTCGCGCCAAGACGTTGCCCGGCACCGTGAGGTCCTTCCACCTCGGCACGAGATGCCCGACGACCGGGCTGCCCGTGCCGCGGGTGCTCGAAGGGTCGACAGTCTCCGACTCCCACTGGGCAAAGCGCAGGCTTTCCGCACGCGCGAGGGGCGGCGCGTCGGCAAGGAAGGGTTCGATCCGCAACCACGCGGTCAGGCGCGTCGTGTCCTCGGCGTGCTCCGAGAGAAGTCCGAGAGTGCCCCGCACGTTCCCGCTTGTCTCGTAGGGCAGAAACTTCTCTGTGATGACCCGGTCGTTCAGCACACCTCCGGCTGCTGCGTGCTGGACCAGGTGGCGGCGCAGGTACGGGTGCGGCAGCACGTCCTGCGTCTTGTGCAAGTCACTGAAGGCTTCGGCCAGTTGCCTATGGGCATCCCTCACGCCCGCCGTCGCCTCAGATGCGCTGGGTGTCGCTTCGGCACCGAGAAGCAGGTGCGAGTTCTCCCTCAGCACCTCGCTGATGCGCTCGTGGACCGGACGGTAGACGTACCTGTCGTCCTCCACAGCGGTCGCCAGGTACCCGTTGAGCCGGCTCTCCCGTACGCCCCGGATCACCGTGTCAGGAGCGGTGATGTCACCTCCTGCCAGTGCCGCCACCGCGCACGGCCACACTTCGGCCCACGGAAGGCCGGCGCCCTGCGCAAGTGCCGTGGCCCGCAGGACGTGTACGACATGCTCGGCCGTCAGACCCGTGTGGCGCCGTATCGCGGCAATGTCCTGCCGTAGAAGCTCTTGCGTCCCCTGCCGCAAGGTGCGCCGCCACTCCGGATCGTCCGGATCAGGCAGCCGCCCGCGCGCATGAAGCGCCTCGACGGCAAGTCGGGTGTCGAGGAACGAGGGTGCCACCTCCTCGGCCAGCGCGGCAGCGACCTCGTCCAGCCTGCGGGGAACCGAACGTTGCGAGGAGTCGGAATCATCGAACACGATCCCGAGCAGCGTGCGCGCATATGCCTCGATGTCCTCCGCGGTGCCGGTGTCCGTCCGCAGGGGCTCGTCGGCGTCCGTAGAACGGACCAGCAGGTCGAGCAGATCTGATGCCCGGTCTTGTGACGGACGGAGTCGGCCAACTGTGCCTGCCTGCGCGCTGCGGATGCCCAGAAGCATCCGGACGGCGGGCTGTCCGTCGTCCATCCACTGCTCGGCCAGCAGACGGATGAGGTTGGTGACGATCCAACGGGGGTTCCGCGCCTCGTCGATGCCGTCGATGACGATCGTCAGAGGCCGGCCCTCCTGGCGGACGGTGGCCAGCACGTGGTCCAGAAGCTGATCGAGTGGGGTGATCGCTCTGCCACCGGCGAGCGGCTTGTCCGAAATCGCGGTGTACAGTGCCGCGGCCAACTCATCAACGTCCACGTTCCGAGCGAGCACGGCAGCGTCGACGACTCCCTCCGGCACGAGGAGATCGGGCGGTACGGCCTCGATGAGAGACCGGTACCTCTCGTCGGACCGGAATGCCGGGGCGCTGAGTGTGACGACCCGAGCGAGCAGTGCGGACTTGCCCGAGCCCGCCTCCCCCGTGACGACGAGAGTGCCGCTCCCTCCCTCAAGGAACTCGGTTATGCGCCGCACGTGACTGGTCCGGCCAGTGAAGTACCAGCCAAGGGCATCGTGAGAAGGTCGCCCGGAGGCTCGGGAAAGCCAGTACGAGTCGAGGTCAGGCTGAGGCTCATAGCCGGGGTTAGGGAGGCAGGGACTGGGCTGCTCGTGCTCCTTGCGCCCCGGCAGCGTATGTTCCGGCCAGAGGAACTGGACTTCGGGCGCGACTCCCGCCTGGTACAAGCCCGTCATCGCCGTGAAGAGTTCCCCGAAGCTCAGGTGAGAACGCGCGAACCCTGACTCTCGCTGCTTGAAGTGGGTGACAACGGCGTCGAGAAAGCGCGTGAACTGTTCCGGATGTGGAGTCCCTGTCGCGTTCGCAGACGAGATAACAACGAGGGAGTTCAGATTCCGGCGTGTGTCGTTCAGTGCTTGGAAACGCCTTAGCAACTCTCCTTCTAGGACACCGGAGAAGCAAGAATCAACCATAATCAGAACATGGTCGGCATCGGAATCCACCACCCTCGTGATCAGGTCTGCGGTCGGAAACGCCGTGGCCGGAAGACGGTGCTCGCGAGACTTCGGGAGGAGCAGGAAATGCTCGCCCGACGGCCGGCCGACTCCGTGGCCGGTGATGTAGATGACAAGGGCCTCGTTGTGGGCAGCGTTCTCCGGTCTCCTCGCGTCCAGGAATGCGCGGAGATCGTAGACATCGTGGAGTTGCTCGGGTGCAGCAACAGTGAAGCTACGCTCCATGCCGAGATCCTCATTGGCCCACCACCCCCTCACGGCGGTGACCTGTGCGTCGATGCCCTTCTTGAACAGAACGTCTCTGTCAGCGTCGCCGGTGTCGTACGCCGAGACAGCAATCTCAATCAGCGTTCGTCGCTTCGTCTTCGGAACCATGCTCGAGCTCACCAGCAATTGTCCGCAATCACGCGCGCGACCGGACTGGCCCGCAGGTAGCGCAGCGCGCTGTGCGGGTCACCGATGCCGTTGTTGACTTCGGCATCGGTGACCTCCGGCGAGACAGTACTGAGCCCCGTGCCTCCCGTGATGAAGTCCCCTGGGTCGAAGACATTGACCCAGGAGATGCCGCCCGGCAGCTTCAAAGACTCTCCGTCGGCGATATTCAGCCCACGCCGCACCGAGGGAATACTCAACGGCGATCCGCACGTCACCAGCGTGCGCACGGCAGCCGTTCGGTCCGGTGCGATCTCGCCCCGGCGGAGCAGATCGTAAGCGATCACACTTCCCAGTGAATGCCCGATGACGACGGACGTGCTGGCACCGAAGGCCTCCGCAACCAAGGCTCGAACCCGAGCAGCGAGGTCGGGCTGGTACAGGTAGAACCGCACCTCACGCAGCGCGCTCACCAGGAGCCTGCCCCCGCCCCGGGGAAAGCGCAGGTCGTATGCCATCACCAGGCGTGTCAGACGCGGAGGCCAAAGCTGCGGCAGACCCAGCGTCTGCAGCTCCAACTGCTGGATACGCTCGAGGTCTTCCCGACGGACGACTTCCTCGAGCGCCGCGGCTACGAAGTCGGCTTCCTCCTCGCTCAAGGGCACTGCGGCATCGAAGCGATCCTCCTCCGGACCGAGATGGTTCGCTCCGCGTGCCAACAGCCCCGTCCAGTGAGGCAGTTCCAGCGCGCCGCCGGGCAGGTTCGGCAAGTCTAGCTCGCCAAGACCACCATTGAGCGCCCCGGACCAATCGTCCGTCAGCTGTGCTTTCGACGTCATGGACTGCCGAATGCCATGTACCCCAACAACGCGCGTCACGTTCCTGCTCCCCCGCCAGCATGCTCTTCAATGCAGGTAACAACACTAGTGCGACTGCACGTTCCGACGGGCTGGATCCGGCCTCCAGACACCGACCGCAACACAGCTCCTCCTGCGCCGTCATGCAGCATCCGGATGCATCGCTAGCGTGTACCTTCCCAGGCAAGGCAGCCTCAAAGACAAGATGTAGAGCTGCTGCTCCCCGCACCCGCGGGGATGGTCCCACCAAGCCGGACGGGATCTTCGTTCTGCACTGCTGCTCCCCGCACCCGCGGGGATGGTCCCCCCGACAACGACAGCTCGGACTGCCAGCCGGCCTGCTCCCCGCACCCGCGGGGATGGTCCCGTCGCCTCATCGCCGTCGCGGAGCAGGATCGTCTGCTCCCCGCACCCGCGGGGATGGTCCCTCGTCGAAGTCGACGGATTCGCGAAGGCCTACTCTGCTCCCCGCACCCGCGGGGATGGTCCCCTCAAGATGTACGACCAGGTCGCGGCCGGGGCCTGCTCCCCGCACCCGCGGGGATGGTCCCGCATCGGCCATCAGCTCGATGTCGTGGCCGAGCTGCTCCCCGCACCCGCGGGGATGGTCCTTTCGCCTTCAGCCAGCCCTTGGGCCCGGCCACCTGCTCCCCGCACCCGCGGGGATGGTCCCAACCTCCTCGACAACGCCGAGATCTACACCGACTGCTCCCCGCACCCGCGGGGATGGTCCCGCCGGCCTGGACCCGAAGACCCTGCTTCGCGCCTGCTCCCCGCACCCGCGGGGATGGTCCCCGCCTCCCCTGCCCCTCTCGGTACCCGGCCGACTGCTCCCCGCACCCGCGGGGATGGTCCCTGAAGCGCGGCCGGCGCGGCCTGTGGCTGCGTCTGCTCCCCGCACCCGCGGGGATGGTCCCTGCCGCAAGCGCGCGGCGGACGCTTCCACCCCCTGCTCCCCGCACCCGCGGGGATGGTCCCGGGGCCGGCTCCCGCTGCCGCTCCACGCCGGCCTGCTCCCCGCACCCGCAGGGATGGTCCCCCTGGGCGTTCAACGTGTGCAGCGTCTGCGGTCTGCTCCCCGCACCCGCGGGGATGGTCCCCGCCCGCCTGCCACAGGTTCACGACCTGGTCGCTGCTCCCCGCACCCGCGGGGATGGTCCCCTCCCGTCCGTCTCAGAGGAGGGGTTCCGGCGCTGCTCCCCGCACCCGCGGGGATGGTCCCCAGCCCATCATTCAGAAGCTGAGCGACGAGCACTGCTCCCCGCACCCGCGGGGATGGTCCCGCGGCAAGCTCCGGCGCAGGCATCGTCACCGTCTGCTCCCCGCACCCGCGAGGATGCACCGTGCCCCTCACCCTGGCCGCCCCGGGCGACGGGGGCGCGGCAGTGGCGCTGGGCGCCCTGGCCGTCGATGGTCTGGTGTCTGATCCCAGATGCGGCGGCGCCGGCCTTGGCCCAGGCAGTCGATGCCCAGGGCGGCCGGGTTCCCCTGCCTTACGGGCACGGCCGCTGTCTGGTGGCCCGGGTTGGGAACGCCGTGGCCGGGATGGTGTACACGGCGCCTCCCATCCAGTGGATCGAGGACCACCCGGCGGCCCAGCGGGCCGGTCTCGTCCAGGCTCTCGTCGAGATCGAGCTCCTGGCCGTCGCCGGGTCCCACCGCGGGCAGGGCATCGCCACCGCGCTGCTCGCCTCGGCCGAGGAGACAGCCCGCGACGACGGCGGTCATCTGGCCTTTGCCAAAGTCCGGATCGGTGCCTTCACCACCATGCGCTGGTATCGCAGGCGCGGCTACGCCATCGCCGCACAGCGGGAAGCCGTGGCCTTCCGCACCCGTTCCGGGTTCGATTCCTTTGATGACGGGGCGGACGGCTATCAGCTCGCGGTGAAGGCCCTGTAGCCGGGTGTGGTCCTGCGCCGTCGCTCCGAGCGCGGCGCCTCTGCGCTCGTCGCAGAACATGAGGTCTGAGTACGCCTGTTGCGGCTCGCGAAGCGCTGCGCATCCGGTGTTCTTGCAGCGCGGTGGCGGTCAGGCGGCCGGCGGTGTTCCCGGGTCAGTCGCGGCAGATCCGCTCTGGCCTCCGGGCGTCGCAGAGTTTCCTACGACCGGCGAGTTCACACGGCCGGCTCTCAGGGCTTCGGCCAGAAGATCGTTGGAGTCCCAGTACAGCCACATCCCATGGACGAAAAGCAGTACGGGAACACTCATGAGGAGCCCCCACCATGCGCTGTGCGGCAGCAACGCGCTCGAGAGCACCGTCATGGGCGGGCCGATGGACACGCGGAATTCGGCTTCAGCTCTGATGCGGTCGAACTCTGCGAACAGTTCCTGATCGGTTCCGATGAGCCGGGCGGGAACCAGTGGAAGATCGTCGATCAGTGGTAAGAGCGTCAGACGTGGATCGAGGCCAAGGTGGATCAAGGTCCTGGTCAGGGCGTCCAAGCCCTTGGCGGTCGGGATGCGCTTGGGACGCGGGGGAAGAAGTACGTGCGAGCCGTCGTCCCGATGCGCGCCGTGTCGGGTCGCCCAGTAGGCAGGGGACCACGGCCAGACGTAGCGCGCGGCTCGGCTGCCTCCTGAAGCGTCGGGCGGATCAAATGCCACTGCCGGCACGAGCAGGGGGGCCAGCAGCGCGATCGCCAGAGCGACGCCGGCTGTGCTGATGGCGCCGAGGAGGTAGGCGATGAAGGCCAGCGCCGCGAAGACCGCTGGTTTTCCGGCCCAGATGGCAGCGTCGTAGAGATCCGCCAAGAGGCCGGAAGTGGCACCGGGCTTCGGCAGATCTCTGCCGACGAGCAGCCACAGCGCCACCAGCCAAAGACTTCCGGCCGCCAGTGGGGCTCGAAGGTTGCGCATGCCGGGCAGCAGGCTGGTGAGCATGGCTGCATTAAAGCGATCTGACGGTGTCCGCTCCAGAGCGGCGATAGCACTCCCTCTCCGTCCTTACAGACGTTGTCCTGCAGTATCGGGACGCACGGCAGCGGCCGGTCGGCGCTGAACGGCCGCACGCACCGCTCCAGGGTGGACATGCCCCCCAGGCTGCTGACGTGGCGTTTCTTCAGGTGAACTCCTACCCCTGTCCGGGTGAGTGCACCGCAGCCGCTCTTCCTGGCTTCGTGGTCCGGGCGCTACAACCCCGGATGTGATCAAGAAACTGTGGGGCCTCTCGTCCCTGCTCGCACTGTCCATGCTGTTCACCGTCGTCCCGGCCGCAGCCGCACCGGCCGAACCCGTCTCGGCGGCCACGCCCTCGGCCATCACGGCACCGGCGGCCGCGGCCCCCGCAACAGCCCAGGACGTGCCGCTGTTCCAGGCCCTGGAGTGGATCGGCGAGGCCCTGGAGAGCAGGGACGGTTACAGCCGGGACCTGTTCAAGCACTGGAACAAGGGGGTGAACCCCACGGACGGATGCGACACCCGCAAGGAGGTGATCCTGTCCGAGGCGAAGCTGGCACCAGAAATCGGGGCACGGTGTGCTCTGTCGGGTGGCCGCTGGTTCTCGGAGTACGACCAGACCTGGGTGACGTCGGCATCGTCGCTGGACGTCGACCACATGGTCCCGCTCGCCGAGGCCTGGGACTCCGGTGCGTCGGCCTGGACGGCGGCGCGGCGTGAGGCGTACGCGAACGACCAGGGGGCACCGACGTCGCTGATCGCGGTCTCGGGCAGCTCCAACCGTTCCAAGAGCGACAAGGACCCGGCCGAGTGGTTGCCGGTCGACGCGTTCCGGTGTGAGTACGCCGGTGCCTGGGTGGCCACCAAGCTGCGCTGGCAACTGCCGGCGGACGCAGCCGAACGCGACGCCCTGACCCGCCTGGCGGAAGCCTGCCCCGACACCACGGTCACCTACGAACAGGTACCGCAGTAGGCCGAGCCGGCCGGCATGACGAGGCGGCGCGCGCACCCCTGGAGCAGGGGTGTGCGCGCCGCCGGGGTGTCGGACGGGGGGCGCGAGCGCCGCGTGGCGCTCAGCCGAGGGGCTGTGTGCGGGTCAGTGGCGTCCGCCGTGGCGGCGGGAGCCCCAGGACTCTTCGTCGATGACGCGGCCGCGGGCGTTGCTCAGGGTGGCGGAGTCCCGGTCGTTGTTCCACACGTAGGCGCGGCGGTCCTGGTAGAGGTCGGTGCGGGTGTCGTAGCCCTGGCCGGTGTGGATGCGGACGGTGGCGCGGCCGGCCAGGCGGTAGCCGTCGAAGGTGTAGGTGTGGCCGGAGGCGTCCTCCAGCGTCCAGCCGTCGAGGTTGACCGCGCCGCGGGTGGTGTTGGTCAGCTCCACCCACTCCTTGTTCAGCGAGCGGTTGGAGCGGTCGTCGCGTCCCGGGGAGTCGTACTGGACGGCCGAGATTTCCACCTTCGGACGCGGGGCGCGGTGGTCGGCCGCGGACGCCGGCAGCGCCGCCACCGAGACCAGGGCGCCGGCCGCGAGCGCGGCGGCGGACAGACGGCGGGCGGAGACAGAAGCGGAAACGGACAAGGAAATCTCCCTGACGGTGCGGGCACCCTCCCCGCCAGCAGCTGCGGGGCCGCTGAGAGGGTCGGTGCGGTGTGCGGGTGGCGGCCGTTCTGGCCGCACACACACTCTGTCGACCGTGCGCAGGAGTTGGCAGAGAAACATGGACTATGTTGCCTGTTGCCCATATATCCATGACTCTCGCATGCATCATTCATTTATGACGTGAATGCACGGAGTCGACGCTCGCCCGGTGCAACGGCCCATACGGGACTTGACCTCCTCTCTTCAATCGCCACCCCACGCCACCCCAGGCATGCCCGGGCCGTCACCCGAAAGTGAGTAACGGTGCCTCGCGCATCTGCGGACGTGACGTCGAAGCCCCCGTGCCGGTTGTTCCCGGCGGACGGGTGTGGGCGGGAGGGAGGCGGCAGTGCCGCATGAAGAGAGGGTCCTTGACGTGCTGAGGATCGTGACAGCACATCAGTACGAGGCGCGCCACGGCTGGGCGGTCCAGGCGGTGCTTCAGCCGGTGAAGCAGCGCGTGCTCAATCTCGCCGACCGCGGCCTGCTCGAACTCGCCGACCGAGAGGAACGGGCGGCTCTGTCGGCGTGGGAGGGCCGGCCCGTCCGGTGGGCAGTCCGCATCACCCCGCCGGGCCACGATCTCCTCCTGTACGCCCAGGCCCGCCCCCGGCGAACGCCCGCCGCTGACGAGGAACCCGGGCGCCAGCGTGTCGAGCTCAGCCTGTCCCAGATGGCAGCCCTGCTGCTCGCCGTCAGCCTGGCCGACCAGCTGCAGACGCCGCTCGCCGACGGCCTCGCCGACCAGGTCCGCGCAGCCCGCTGCGACCACCTGGTCAAGCGGTGGGTCATGCACCTGACCGAAGAACAGGTCACCTCGGTGGCGTACGTGTTCTGGCTACACAAAATGACCGGCTCAGCACAGGAGGCCAACCGCTTCGCTCGCGACACCGGCATCACCTACCAACCCACCCCCGCCCCGCGCACAGCAATCCCCCCGGCCACGCCGATCCTGCACAACAGCCAACCACCGGCCGCAGCGCACGACCGCCTCCCCTGACGAAGGCCGCCTCCGAAACCGAGGAGTAATTGTCAATTATGTGGATGAGCTGGCCTGGGTCGGGCCTACTTTGTCAGTCGGCCGTCAGGTTGCTCAGCCCTCCCCGCGATACGGTATCCATCGGTATCCAGGCTGGAACACTTCGTAGTCGGTACTCAGGTCAAGTTCCGCGTGCAGCTTTTCGCAGAGCACGAGCCCATGGATGCTGCCGTCGTTCAGTTCATCCGACCACTCACACCTGAGCTCAGCAGGGTCCACGAGTGATTCCGGATCCCAGCCGACCTTCGCGGCGACATACCCGTGGAACTGCGCGAGCAGTGCGTAGAGTTGGTGTCCCAGTTCGCTCAGCTCTGCTGCGGTGAGCTCGAATCTGGGGAGGCTGCCGTCCAGGCCACGACCCCAACTGACGGCCACGGGCAGGATCGAGAGTTCGATGTACGAGCCCACCTTCGCCAGCATCGGCCGGTGGAGAGGGATGCGGTGGGCGCCCGCGCGAAGCACCCGTGGCTTGAGGTCGATGCGCGCAGCCGTCTGTGCTGCCTCGGCGTCATCGCCGAAGTTCACCACGAGCTCGAAACAGATCGCCACGGTCCTTCTGCCTCCCAGCCCCACGGCCTCACGCAGCCCGCGTTTCAGTGCGTTCGACGAGGATGCCGTTCTCAAGCCTGGCGCCCGCACGGACCAGCGGCACCAGTTACCGCTCTGCGATGCTCTCACGATCTACGGCTGGAGTACTAGTACTCCAACAGGACTTCGTGGCTTGACCTGGGGAAACGTCGAGCGGTGGGAGTGTAGCGGCCGATCGGCGGTCACGGGTGGGTTCCGTGCG
>NZ_JBEXXK010000065.1:0-65122 GCF_040630405.1 Streptomyces sp. NPDC005811 | reverse complement strand
CACCGGAACGATGCCGGCTCCGTCAGGCAGAGCACAAGATCTGAAACAGAACACGACTCATGGGGCGAGCCCAGAACTCAAAACCAGGTCACTAGCTCTCGTGTCTCACGTACATGGGTAGTGGTTGCCGGTATCAGTCTGTCCCTGGCGGCGTCGCTCGCACTGGCGAGCGCACTCGGCGCGCGCCCGGGGCGGGCGGCGACGTTCGTTGGTGTGCTGGTCGGGGTGAGCGGCTTTCTCGGGTCGGTCAGCCAGCTGCTGCGGGACAGGCTCGTCGGAGTCCCCCGTTGGAAACGCGTTGCCTTCGCCACGGGAATCGTAGGGATCTTCATCGGCGCCGTCGTCCTCCTGCTCAGCTTCCAGGCACCGCCTCCCCCGCTGCACCGGCTCACCGGCCCCAGGGATGTGGCCGTGGTCGGCTTCAAAGGCAATGGTCCCGGGCAGGACCAGCGAGTACTGGACGACGTCTCGGCGACCTTCGCCCATGAACTGAGCAAGGTCCTGCAGGACACCACCGTGCGCGACTACGCGGCCGAGTACTCCCTGCCGCTCACCGAACTCCTGCACCACGACCATCATGGCCTCGATACACGGACGAAGAAATTCATCGACCAGTCCAATGCGGCAATCCTGCTCGGTGGAATCGTCACCTCTGGTGACGCCGGGCAGACTCTGGTGCGACCGGCCGTCTACGTGCGCCCGGATCAGGTGGTGGACGCGCCGGAACTCGCCGGGTGGTACATCGGCGGACCACTCCCCATGGATGCCGGGTGGCAGTCCGCCTACAGCCGCAGAGCCATGGTGTCCGAACTCGTACAACGTGCCCGGGGTCTGGCGGACTTCACCTCCGCGCTGGACGCCTGGCGGCAGGGCAACGCGGTGCAGGCCGACCGGGCACTCGCACGGCTGTTGCCGGGCGGCGGCAGCCCGACGTCCGAGAGCGGAACCGGATTCGTCACCCCCGACCTCGTCCATCTGTTCCGAGGCCATACCTTGGAGGACGTCGCCGTAACGGATCCGGAGAACGTCCGCCGCTCTGAACTCGATGCCGCCCGCGCCGAGTACCTGGCTATCGCAGACTCCTCCCCGATCAGGCTGCGTGCACAGATCAGTCTGGCCTACAACACCTATCTGCAGGCATTGGGGCAGCATCCCAGTTGCGCCCCGGGCACCGTCCGAGCAGCAGAGCTCGCGGAGGCAGCCGCAGCCTTCCGACGCCTGGCAGACGATCCCGCCTTCACATCGTTGGGCCGTCTCAAAGCATCGTTCGATCTGGCCCAGGTGGAGTTCTGCCGCGTGAGCGCTGAACTCGTCACTGACGACGGAACGATCGACCGTGCCCTGCGCCGGGTGCGTGAAGCCCGGCGCACGGAGGGCGTCAAGGAGCTCGTGGCGCTCGCCGCGTCCGTAGCGGCCCAGCACGAGGTGATGTACGAGCGGTACGACGCAGCCATCTCCTACCTCAGGCAAGCACTCGCGCTGGAAGCGCGCTTCGCCTTGCGCGCCCTCTGGGAAGCGGAGCTGGCCGGCTTTGCGCTCGCGCAGTGCGATTTCGCCACCGCCGCCACCGCACATCAAGAGTCCCTGCGCCAGCTCAACAGTGCCATCCGCGCCGGTACCGCTCCCAAGGAGCGCTACGAAACATACCGGACGGACTACGAACATCAGCTGTCCGAGGCCCACGCAACGTGCGGGGCAGGAAGCAGCGGGTGAACCGAGGAGGTAACGCTACGCGATGAGACATCCACAACTGGCCTGCTGGCTCGCACTCCTGTGCATGGCCGCCGCCGCGGCATGCGGCTCGGACGGCAGGGGAACCAATCAGACGGCGGACACAGCGACCCGGACCCGGCCCGCGAGCCCCGTCACGGACCAGGCCATCGGCGCGCGTCCCAGCAAGAAGAAGCGCAAGAAAGTGCTGGCCGGGCAGCTCGTGGCGCACCCGGGCGGCGGCGGCCGGGGCCCCGACTGTGTCTCCGACCTCCCGGAGCTGCCATCGCGGTTCGGCACCTCGCCAGCGGTGTGGCTGAGCGGCATGAACGGCCCCAAGAACGTTCCGCTCGCTTTTTCTGCCGCACTTTGTCTGCACGGCTTCGCGAACGACCAGCCTGTCACGGTGACTCTCACCGCCGGTAACCGCAGCTACGTCACAACGGTGACGCCGACCTCTGGCGAGCTCTCCGTGAGCCGGTTCGAACCTCCGGAGACACTCTTCAACGGGCGCCGACTGCAGGTGTTCGACGTGGGCTCGGGACTTCTGGAAAGCATCGAGTGGAGCTTCGTACCCCCGTCTTCCGCCCGCGACGCCATCGTCAAGGCCGGCGCCGTCACCACTAGCGCTGTCCAGGCGGGAACAAGCGCCTCGTACCGACAAGAAGTCACCGTGCCCAACCCACCGGGAGAGGACTGGATCCACGGCCAGAGACACCGGCTGGTCATTTTCGGATTCCAGCAGGGCGAGGAGGTTCCAGTCGGGCTCTACCGGAGGACGAGTCAAGCCCACACTTTCAAGTTGGTGCGCCAGATCGGCACCGTCACTGTTCCCCCCTCGCGGATCGCCGTGTTCACGGTCCCCGGGACGGTCACCGCCACAGGAGATCAGTACTGCGTGTCAGCACCACTGGACACGGTGATCAACTGCCCCGCTCCCTGAATCACTCCTTCGGCAAGGCCGGGGCCCGGGCCTCTGCGGGCGGTCCCCGGCTCACCCTCCGACACCGGTTACGCCAAACCGCAGCGCCAACCCTGCGCCCTGACGCTCGTCGGCCGCCGGGCTGCCGGTGGCCCGCGGTCGCCGGGCGGCCGGGCTGCGGCGCGAACAACTGGCCGACCTGGCGGGGGTGTCGGTCGACTACGTACGATCGACCACCCGGCGGTGGGCCCAGTCACCTTCGACTGCGCCGTCCTGACCGACGGCGACTCCGGCTCACCACCATCGCCGGTCCACCTGATCATCACGCGCTCCGCGCGTCAGCACCTCGTGCGCCTGGAACAGGGGCGGGCCACGACACCCTCCGTGCAGATGGTGGCCTCCTTGGCACGCGCCCTCCAGCTGTCCGCCGCCGGTGACTGGACGATTGAGGCTTCAAGAGTTGGTCAACGGCCGTCCGTGAAGGTGTCCCGGACTGGAACACTCGCTCTGCCGTTCCCCGCCGCAGCCGTGCCGCGTCGCGGGGCGCGGCGATTTTTCTGTCGTGCGACGGCATCGGAGGAACCAGCGGATGGCTGAGATTGTGGGACAGCGCCCCGGCGCGGCGGACGAGGAGTCCGGCGGGGCCGAGCTGATCGGCCCGGAGCGGTTGATCTATTTCTCCGACGCTGTCATCGCCATCGCCATCACGCTGCTCGCACTGGAGTTGCCGGTACCGGAGGAAGGCGTCCACGGCAACTCCGGCGTCCTGCACTTCCTGCGCGAGCACCTCGCCGAGTACGTCGCGTTCCTGATCAGCTTCACGGTCGTCGCCGTGCACTGGCTCGCGCACCAGCGCCTGTTCCGGTACGCGCGCGGACTGGTCGGCGGAGTCATCCAGGGCAATCTGCTGTGGCTGTTGATGATCGTGCTGATGCCGTTCACCACCAAGCTGCTGACCAGCGAGGCCGACGCGTTCCAGGTCCAGTTCATCCTGTACGCGGCCGACCAGGCCCTGGCCGGTCTGTTCCTGCTGCTGACGTTCAGGGGCCTGCGCCGAGCCGGGCTGCTGCGGGCGACGGCCTCGTCCGAGGTGATCGACTCGACGCTCACCTGGATGACCGCGATGGTCGTCACCTTCTGCCTGTCGATACCCGTTGCGCTGGTCACGCACTGGGCGTCACTGAGCTGGCTGGCTCTCCCGGTCGTACGCGCGGCCCTTCGCCTCGTGGCGCGGCGCGGCGCCGACGTCAGAGCCTGATCATCGGGCTGCCGGTGGCTTGCGGCCCCAGGCGGTGAGCATGCCGGCCGACAGCGCGGCGCAGTCGTCGGAGTCCAGGTAGCGGACGGCCCGGTCGACGGCCGCGTCGTCGACCAGGCCGGTGGCCAGCATCGCCGTTCTGCCGCGTTCCCAGGTGTCCGCCCAGAAGCGGCTGATGGGGCTGCCTGGCAGCAGCGGCGGCACATGGATCTCGGCGCCCACGGAGCGGAGCCCGGCCTCTCTGAGCAGGTGCGGATACGACGGCACCCAGGAGACATCGGTGCCGATCGTGTCCCGCAGCCCCCGCCACATCGCCCGCATCACCTCGGCGTACGGCGTGTCGGGCGTCGTACGGTCACTGGTGAGGTCGACGGCGTCGCTGAGCACCAACACCCCGCCGGGTTCGACCAGTTCGGCCAGCGCCGGGATCAGGCGCTCCCGTTCGGGCAGGTGCATCAGTACGAAGCGGGCGTGGACGAGCCGGAAACGGCCGGGGGCGAGGCGAGCCGAGGTCGCGTCGGCTGTGATGTCCGCCTCCAGCACATCGAGACCGGGAAGGGGCCGCGCGACGAGGAACCGTACGTCCCGGTCCACGGCGAGCACGCTCGTCACCCGGGCCTGGGCCAGCAGACGGCGGGCGACCGTGCCCGTACCGGCCCCGACGTCGAGACAGCGCCAGCCCGGTCCGGCCCCGAGCGCCCGTAGTCGCGCCAGGGTGATGTCGTCGTAGGCCAGGGCCCCGAAGTCGATGCGCTCGCCCTCTCCGGCCTGCCCGGGGCGGAAGACGGCCTCTCCGTAGCGGCCCTCTCCGTAGCGGCCCTCGCCGCTCCGCCCGTCGCCGGGGGAAGCGGCGGTCACCTCGCCGCCTCCGGGATCCCGAGTCCGACGTACTCCGACAGCGGTTCCTCGAACCGTCGCATGACCGGACCTCTTCGCAGGGGGGACAGTTGCGGGCGGCCCGCCCGGCGGGCGGGCCGCCACCGCACCGATCCTCCACGCCCGGCCCCGGACCCGGCCGAGGCGCGCCGCGAGCCGCCCCAGGTCCGCCGGCATGGGCTCGATCAGGTGAGAAGTTCGTCATTTTGTGGCCGGAAACGCTCAGGGGTGCAGGAGGGTCTTGATGGCGCGGCGTTCGTCCATGGCCCGGTAACCCTCGGCGGCCTGGTCGAGGGGCAGGGTGAGGTCGAAGACGCGGCCGGGGTCGATCCGTCCGGTCATGACGCGGTCGATGAGGTCGGGCAGGAAGCGGCGCACCGGGGCGGGGCCGCCCTGCACGGCAACGTGGGAGTAGAACAGGGCGGCGCCGTCGATCTGAACGCCGTGCGGGACCCCTGCGATGCCGACGCCGCCGCCGGGGCGGGTGGACTTCAGGGCCTGCTCGGTGGACTGCTCGGTGCCGACGCATTCGAGGACGCGGTCGGCGCCGATCCCACCGGTCATCTCCTGGATCCGGGCCGCGCCCTCGGCACCGCGTTCGCTGACGATGTCGGTGGCACCGAACGCGCGGGCCAGTTGCCGGCGGCTCTCGTGGCGGGACATGGCGATGATGCGTTCGGCGCCGAGTTCACGGGCGGCCAGGACGGCGCAGAGGCCGACGGCCCCATCACCGACGACGGCGACGGTGTCGCCCCGCTGCACACCGGCGGCGACGGCGGCCCACCAGCCGGTGCCCATCACGTCGGAGCAGGCCAGCAGGTCGGGCACCTGCGCGTCGGTGGGCAGGCCGGGGGTGGCGACGAGGGTGCCGTCCGCCCACGGGACGCGGACGTGCTCGGCCTGGCAGCCGCCGACGAACTCCCGATGAAGGCAGTTGCTGGGGTATCCATTGCGGCAGTGGGGGCAGGTGCCGTCGCCGGCGAAGAAGGAGCCGACGACGAACTTCCCCGGCCGCACCGCGGTGACCTCGGCGCCGACCTCCTCGACGATCCCGGCGTATTCGTGCCCGATCGGGGTGGGGTCCTTGGCGGGGTTGACGCCACGGTAGTCCCACAGGTCGGAACCGCACACACAGGTGGCGAGGGTGCGGATCACGGCGTCGGTGGGCTCGAGGATTCTCGGGGTGTCGCGTTCCTCGACGCGGACGTCGCCGGGGCCGTAGAGGATGGCTCCACGCATGGCGGGTGCTCCTTGCTGATGTCCTGGGTGGTGTGGAGGGGAGGATCGGAGATCGTGGGTGCGCGGGGCGGCGTACTCGGTGTCGGTGACGTGGTCGAACCCCTCGGGGGCGGTGCGGGCGCCGGGCGCGAAGTGCGCCGCGTTCGCCCGCGCCTTCGACGGCTCCTCGCCGCGGTGGATGACATCGGACCAGGCGTCGCCGGTGGAGTTCGCCTCCGGCAGCTTGCGGGAGGCGGGCCGCTTGAACAGCTCCATGAGCTCGCTCCTTGCAGGGCTCGGGCTCCGGGCCTGCCGGTGGAGGAGGCGAGGTGGCTGATGGCATCGATCAGCTCCGCTTCGCTGACGCCCTCGTCCCTGGCGCGGGCCCAAGTGGTGACGCGCATACTTCTGTTCGGTGCGGTCCTCACGCCGCTCGGCCTCCGCCCCGGCCCAGACGCAGGGCGGCGAGGGCTTCCAGGAGGGCGATGACGGCCGTGAGGGTGAGGCTGACACGCAGTCCGTGCTGGAAACCGGACGGGGCGGAGATCAGTGCGCCGAAGACGGCCACGGCCAGGGCACCGCCGATCTGGCGGCTGGTGTTGAACACACCGCCGGCGGTGCCGGTCTGCTCGGCGGGTACGTGCTCCAGGAGCAGAGCCGTGGTGGGGGGCATGACCAGCGGGCCGGCCATGCCGACCGGGATCAGCAGGAGCGCGCTCGCCCACACCGGTGCCGAGGCGGGTACCAGGGCGAGGGTGATCGATCCGGCCGCCAGCAGGGTCAGCCCGGCGATGACCGGCACACGGGGGCCGATGCGCTCGGCGATCCGCGCGGACAACGGCGTGAGGAAGGCGCTGAGCAGCATCATCGGCAGGAACGCGATTCCGGCGCCCAGGGCGGACAGGCCGTGCTGCTGCTGGAAGTACAGGGAGAACAGGAACGGCAGTCCGTAGAAACCGACCATGAACGCGAACCCGATGCCGGTGGCGACGACCATGGTCGGGGAGCGGAACAGGGTGAGGGGCACCATCGGGTGCGTCACCCTGGCCTGCGCGATGACGAACGCGGCCGGCGCGGCAAGCGCGATGCCGAGAGCGATGAGGACCTGCGGCGCGGTGAACCCGGCCTCGCCCGCCTCGATCGCCCCGAACGTGAGGGAGCCCATGGCGAGGATGGCGGTGATCTGGCCGATCCGGTCGAAGGGGGCGGGCCGGGTCGGTGAGTGCTCGGTGCGCCGCAGCAGGAGCAGGGTGACGATGCCGACCGGCAGGTTGAACCAGAAGATCATCCGCCAGGAGACCAGGCTGAGCAGGCCGCCGAGCACGGGGCCCGCGGCGGCGGCCACGGCGCCGCCCATCGCCCATACGCCCACCGCGCGTGCCCGGCGGGCGGGGTCGGGGAACGCCTGGCGCACCAGCGCCATCGAGGTCGGCATGGTGACGGCCGCGCCGACGCCCTGCACGACGCGGGCGGCGATGAGGACCGGCAGCGAAGGGGCGAGCCCGCAGGCCACCGAGGCGATGACGAACAGGGTCAGGCCGCCCGCGAAGGCCCGGCGTGCTCCGATCCGGTCCGAGAGGGACCCTGCGGACAGCAGCAGCGCGGCGAACATCAGGGTGTAGGCATCGACGACCCATTCCAGGCCGGTGATCCCGCCGCCCAGCGCGTCACGGATCGGGGGCAGAGCGACGTTCACGATCGTCGCGTCCAGCGTGATCACGAAGAAGCCGAGGACGGCAGCGGCCAGGGTTGCGGTGGCGTGCCGACGCGTCTCTGGCGCGCCCGCCTCCGACGACCGGTGCGGCGAAGCCGTGAGGGGCATGACGGTCAGGGGTCCTTCCGGGGTGGGGAGGGAGAAGCCGCGCCGACCGCAGGGGCCCGGCGCCTGTCCACAGCACCACGCACCCGGTCTGACCTGGGAGTCCCTGCCCGGAGGGGTACGGGCAGGGACCCTCCTTCCACGGCTGTGTCCTAGGCTGAGGACGTGCCGTCCGACACCGTCCGCGAGGACATCCGCCATTTCCTCACCAGCCGCCGTGCCCGCCTCACCCCGCAGCGGGCCGGTCTGCCCGACTTCGGCGGGCGGCGTCAGGTCAGCGGACTGCGGCGCTCGGAGGTCGCCCAGCTCGCCTCGATCAGCGTCGAGTACTACACCCGCCTGGAGCGCGGCCATGTGGGCGGCGTCTCCGAGGAGATCCTCGACAGCCTCGCCGCCGCGCTCCAGCTCGACGATGTCGAACGCGCCCACCTGACCGCCCTCGTCCGCGCGGCCCATGCCCCGCGCCGAGCCTCCGACCGGGACGGCGGGACCTCGTACGTCCGCGACAGCCTCCAGCAGATCCTCGACGCCATGACCGGCGCCGCCGCCTTCGTGCGCAACGCCCATCTCGACGTGCTGGCCACCAATCGGCTCGCCCGAACCCTGTACACGGACGCGCTCGACACCACCGGGCAACCGCCCAACCTGGCCCGCTTCGTCTTCTGCGACCCGCGCGCCCGCCGCTTCTACCGCGACTGGGAGCGCATCGCCCACGACGCCGTCGGCAGTCTGCGCACCGAAGCCGCCCGCGCCCCCGGCAACACCGACCTCGCCGACCTCGTCGACGAACTCGTCGCCCACAGCCCCGAGTTCGCCCTGCGCTGGGACGCACACGACGTCGAGTACTACCGCAGTGGACGACAGTGCTTCCACCACGCCGCCGTCGGCGATCTCGACCTCGACTACGACGCCCTCGAAATCCCCGCGGATCCGGGCTTGACGATCGTCACCTACACCCTGGCCTCGGCCGCACCCCACGCCGACGCGTTCCGTCGGCTTCGCGAGCACGGCTCGGCCGCCGCCGAGGAGCCGACATCGGCCTGAACGCGGTTCCCGCGCCGGTGCGTTGCTCCCCCGGTCGGCCGCAGCTTCTCCGGGGCCAGGCAATCGGCGCTGTACGCGACGGCCGGGGGGCGCGTCACCGCGGTGCTTCCCACCCGATGAGACGGCTTCGCTCCGGTCGCGGCGCTCGTGCAAGTCCCAGTACAGGGGTGCGATCTGCTCGGGCGTGGCCCACGGGATTTCCCCGGGGCCGCCCTGTCCGATCCACGTGCCTGATCGTCACGTGCGCCGCGAGGACGCCGCTGTCGGCAGGCTCGTTGTGCAGGTTGATCACCCGGTTGCGCAGCGCGCCGCCCGCACGTCGATCGAGCCGAAGCGGGCACGGGCCGCGTCCAGGGCGGCGGTCAGGGAGGGGCGGTCCAGTACGTCCGCGGGGAAAGCGGCGGCCGTGACGCCTTCCTCGCCGAGCAGGGCGACGAGGTCGTCCAGCTTCTCGGGCGTGCGGGCGATGGCCAGACCCATACCGGGGCCGGCGCCGACGCTGGCGAGAGTGGGCACGATCAGATCTCTTCCGTGAGGAGGGGAAGGGGCGCGCCGACGCCGAGCGCAACCGCGATCTCGTCCTCGACGCGGCCCGCCGCCTCTAGGCCACCGACGGGCTCGGCGTGTCCATGGCCTCCGTCGCCCGCGAGGCCGGCGTCGGCAAGGCCGCCCTCTCCCGCAGGTTCGCCACCCGCGAGGAGCTCATCACCGCCATCACCGCCATCACCGCCGCCTTTCGCGGACCGCATGGACGCCTACGCCGCCGCCGCCGTCACCGAGGCCCTCGCCGACCCCGACCCCGACCCCTGGGACGGCTTCTCCCACTGGCGGACACCCCGACGCCCACCAGCCTGTACCGGTCCATGGTCCGGCTCGGTCGCCCGCTGCCCGGCCGCAGGCCCTGACGCGCGGCCGGACGGTCAACGGCCGCTCGCGGCAGCGGTCCTGTGTGTACGCTGGCCCTGCAGCTGGTTCGCCCTGCCCGCCAGGCAGGCGCGTCGCAAGAGGGAACCCGGTGGGAATCCGGGACTGCCCCGCAGCGGTGAGCGGGAACGACCGCCGTCATACGCACTGGGTCCGGACGCAACGGACCTGGGAAGCGACGGCCAGTAGGTGCCTCGTGACAGAACGAGGCGTGCCCGTGAGTCCGAAGACCTGCCACTGCCCGTGCGCGGACCGCCGTGCGCGGAGATCCCGGTGACCTCGTGGGCGGGTCGGCGTACACAGCGGGCGGGCACGCGAGTCGTGACTCGTCCGGTCTGTCGTCCCTTCGCGTCCGCGCTCCACCTGGGTCGCTCTCGTCCAGAGCTCGCGAAGGAGAGTTTCGTGACAGCCAAGTCCGCGGCCGTACGGGCCACGGTCCACGGTTACCCCCGGCAGGGACCGAACCGGGAACTGAAGAAGGCGATCGAGGGCTACTGGAAGGGCCGCGTCAGCGCCGGCGCCCTCGCCGAGACGGCCGCCGGCATCCGCCGCGCCAACTGGCGTGAGCTGGCCGACGCCGGCGTCCATGAAGTCCCGACCGGCGACTTCTCGTACTACGACCACGTCCTCGACACCAGCGTGATGGTCGGCGCGATCCCCGCACGGCACCGCGCGGCCGTCGAGGCCCATCCCCTCGACGGGTACTTCGCCATGGCCCGCGGCACCCAGGACACCGTGCCGCTGGAGATGACGAAGTGGTTCGACAGCAACTACCACTACCTCGTGCCGGAACTGGGCCCGGACACGGTGTTCGCGGCCGACTCGACGAAGCAGGTCGGTGAACTCGGGGAAGCCCTGGCGCTCGGGCTGACCGCCCGGCCCGTCCTCGTCGGCCCGGTCACCTACCTGCTGCTCGCCAAGCCCGCTCCGGGCGCCCCGGCCGGCTTCGACCCGCTCACCCTCCTGGACCGGCTGCTCCCGGTGTACGGCGAGGTGCTCGCCGACCTGCGGGCGGCCGGCGCCGAGTGGGTGCAGCTCGACGAGCCCGCCCTGGTCCAGGACCGCACCCGGGCCGAGCTGGACGCCACCGCCCGCGCCTACCGTGATCTGGGCGTCCTCACCGACCGGCCCCGGCTGCTGGTCGCCTCCTATTTCGACCGGCTCGGCGAGGCGTTGCCGGTCCTGGCGAAGGCCCCGGTGGAGGGGCTCGCCCTCGATTTCACCGGGGCCGCCGTCGCGGACCTGGATGCCCTGGCCGCCGTGGGCGGCCTGCCCGGCAAGCGCCTGGTCGCCGGGGTCGTCAACGGCCGCAACATCTGGGTCGACGACCTGTCCGCGTCCCTGGCCACCCTGGGCACCCTGCTCGGGCTGGCCGACCGCGTCGACGTCGCCGCCTCCTGCTCCCTCCTGCATGTCCCGCTGGACACGGCCGCCGAGCGGGACATCGAGCCGCAGATCCTGCGCTGGCTGTCCTTCGCCCGGCAGAAGACCGCCGAGATCGTCACCCTCGCCAAGGGCCTCGCCCGGGGCACCGACACGATCGCCGCCGAACTGGCCGCCAACCGCGCGGTCCTGGCCTCCCGGGCGGCTTCGCCGATCACCCACGACCCTGCCGTCCGGGCGCGTACGGCGGCCGTCACGGCGTTCGACGCCCGCCGCTCCCACCCCTACCGCCAGCGCACCGCCGCCCAACGCGCGCACCTGAGGCTGCCGTTGCTGCCCACCACGACCATCGGCTCCTTCCCGCAGACCGGCGAACTGCGCACCGCCCGCGCCGAACTGCGCGCGGGCCGGATCGACACGGCCGGATACGAGGAGCGCGTCAGGGCCGAGATCCAGGAGGTGATCGCCTTCCAGGAGAAGTCGGGCATCGACGTCCTCGTGCACGGCGAGGCCGAACGCAACGACATGGTCCAGTACTTCGCCGAGCAGCTCACCGGCTATCTCGCCACGCAGCACGGCTGGGTCCAGTCCTACGGCACCCGCTGTGTACGCCCGCCGGTGCTCGTCGGCGACATCTCGCGCCCCGAGCCGATGACGGTGCGCTGGACGTCGTACGCCCAGTCCCTCACCGACCGCCCGGTCAAGGGCATGCTCACCGGGCCGGTCACCATGCTCGCCTGGTCCTTCGTCCGCGACGACCAGCCCCTGGGCGAGACCGCCCGCCAGGTCGCCCTCGCCCTGCGTGACGAGGTGAACGACCTGGAGACGGCCGGGACTTCGGTCATCCAGGTCGACGAACCCGCACTGCGCGAGACCCTGCCGCTGCGGGCCGCCGACCGCCCGGACCACCTGGCCTGGGCGACGGAGGCGTTCCGCCTGACCACCTCCGGCGTACGGCCGGACACACAGATCCACACCCACATGTGCTACGCCGAGTTCGGCGACATCGTCCAGGCGATCGACGACCTCGACGCCGACGTCATCAGCCTGGAAGCGGCACGCTCGCACATGCAGGTCGCCCGGGAACTGGCGGCACACGGCTATCCACGGGAGGCCGGGCCGGGCGTGTACGACATCCACTCCCCGCGCGTACCGAGCACGAAGGAGGCCGCCGACCTGCTGCGCACCGGCCTCAGAGCCATTCCCGCCGAACGCCTGTGGGTCAACCCCGACTGCGGGCTGAAGACCCGCGGCTGGCCCGAGGTCCGCGACTCGCTGGAGCACCTGGTCGCAGCCGCGCGGGAGGTACGCCGGGAGCTGTCCACGGACTGACGCGGGCGGTCGGCGACGGCCCGGTCCCCGGCGGACACGGACTGACGCGGGCGGCGGACCGTCCTTTCCCCGGTTCGGCCGGCCCCTTTTCGCGGTACGCCGGACGAGGACGGCGTACCGCCAGGGCGGCGATGCTCACGGGTGTCGCCGCCTGCTCGGTGCCGCCTGCTCGGTGCCGCCGACACGGGAAGCGAGGAGGCGCGGGAAGCGGGCAGCGGGAAGCGGGCAGCGGGAAGGCATGCGACTCCGCCGCCCCGCGCGCCGACGGCCTGGCCGGCCTGGCCGACCCCGTACGGACCCCGCGCGGACCCCGCTGGGGGGCTCGGGTCGTACGACGTCGACGACGCGGCACGGCACGGCCTCGGTGGCGCGTGCCCGTCAGGAGGCCGACGCCGGGCCGCCGGGGCCGCTCAGCGTTCCGGCGGGCAGTCCGACCTCACGTTCGACCGTTTCCCAGACGAGCCTGGTCACATCGCCGTAGGACTTCTCGGCACGCATGGAGATCTGGACGAGGACCCCGTCGAGCAGCACGAGAATCCGGAAGGCACTCGCGCGGGGGTCGGTCAGCCGGAAGACGCCCTCGTCACGTCCGCGGGCGAGCAGGCCCGTCAGCAGGTCCAGGCCCTCCACCATCCGCCGGTCGACTTCCTTCGCCAGCTCGGGACGGCGCGGGGCCGCCACCCAGGCGCTCATCCAGACACGTGCGTAGCGCAGCGGCGCGTCGAGCTGGCGTGCCACCAGTCCGCACAGGCCCGGAAGGGCGGGAAGCGACTCGATGATCGAGCGCAGCTCGTCGTGTTCGGCCCCGGTGAACTGGGCGAACGCCTCCACGATCAGTTCGTCCATGGAGGCGAAGTAGTGATGGACCAGCCCCGGCGCCACACCGACGGCGGCTCCGATGTCCCGCGACGTCAGCCGGTCGAGCCCCACCTCGTCCGCCAGGTCCAAGGCGGCGTCGAGCATCTCCTGGCGCCGCTCCTGCGGGCTCAGCCTCCGCCCTCTGGTCCCCACGCGATCCCCGCCCTTCTCTTCGGTCGGCCAGTGTATCCGGGTCACCCGAAGCACTCTATTGGTCGAACAGCCAACACGTCACCACCACGATCATGCTTGTTCCAAGACGTCTCGCCGGAGCCATTGACAGGACGACGACTCTGTTGTTGGCTCCCTGCCCAACAGAACTATTGGGCATTCGCCCAACACAAGGCAGGGTGACCTTCATGTCTGACGCCTCCTACCTCGCCGCAGAACCCGGCCCCGCAGAACCCGGACCCGCATCGCCCGAGGAAGCCGTCGACCGGTTCGGCAGGATCGAGAGCGCCGGTGTCGAGTACATCGGCCCGGCGGACCGTCATGGCCGCCCGCGCGAGCTGTTCGCCGTATGGCTGTCGTCGAACCTCGCGTACTTCTACATCCTGGTGGGCGGACTGCTCCCGGTCCTCGGACTGTCGATCTGGCAGTCCTTCGCGGTGCTGACCGCAGGCCACCTCTTCTGGGCACTCGTCGGCCTCGTGGCCGTCAGCGGGCCGAGTACGGGCTCACCGAGTTCCGTCGTCACCCGCGCGATGTACGGCGTCCGCGGCAACCGCGTCCTCGGAGCGGGCGCGGTGTGGGTCCTCTGCATCGCCTACGAGGGACTCAACCTGGCGATCGGCGCGGACGCGGGGTTCTCGCTGGCGTCCTTCGTCGGCGCGGGGACGTCGCTCCCCGTGAAGGTGGCCGTGACCGTGCTCATCGGCATGGTCACGTTCGCGATGGGCGTGTACGGGCACGCGACGATCGTCCGCCTGAGCGTGTGGTTCTCCGTACTGCTGGGCACCAGCACGGTCGTCCTGGGATTCTTCGTCGTCCGGCACGCGACCCTGCACCCGGCCGGCTTCCACGCGCTCTCCGGCGGCAAGCTGTGGGCCGCGCTGCTGATCGGTTTCACCGCGGTGGCCGCGCTGCCCCTGGGCTGGCCCGGCAGCGCCGACTACGCCCGCTACCTGCCGCGGACCGCCTCGCAGCGCGCGGTGGCCGGATGGACCGCGTTCGGCGGCTGGGTCCCGGCCATGGCCCTGGGGAGCATCGGGATCCTGGCCGGTTCCGCGATCGACATGTCCGACCCGCAGTCCAACATGAGGGCCATCCTGCCCTCCTGGTTCTACGCCGTCTTCCTCCTCGTCCTCGTCGTCGGCTCGATCACCAACAACGTCCTGACCGTCTACTCGTCGGGGCTGGCCCTCCAGGCGATGGGTGTGCGGATCAGCCGGGCCCGGTCGGTGCTCGCGGACGCGCTGCTCGGCGGTGCCCTGTGCGTGGCCGCGCTCGCCTCCAGCAGCTTCCTCACCTCGATGAGCAACGTGCTCGCCCTCTCCGTAGCCCTCCTCGGGCCGTTCCTCGCGATCTACGGCACCGACATCCTGCTGCGCCGCAACCGTTACGACGGCCCCGCCCTGCACGACTCCTCCCCGTCCGGCCCGTTCTGGTTCCGCAACGGCGTCAACTGGTCCGGCGTCCTGGCCCTGGCCGGCGGGACCACGGCGGCGCTGCTCTGCGTGAACACGACGGTCTTCGTCGGCCCGGTGGCCTCCGCGATCGGCGGCGGAGACCTCTCCGCGCTCGTCGGCCCGGCCGTCGCCGCTCTCCTCCACACCGGCGGCAGCCTGCTGCTGGGCAACCACCGCAAGGGAAACCTGTGATCGCTCCCCGACACCCCGTGGCCGACCGCTGGTTCCAGGTCACCCGGGTCGACGACGACCTCACCGTGGTCACGGAACCGCATGTGCACCCGTTTCTCCGCGCGAACATATGGCACCTGCGCGGCAGCCGTCGTGACCTCGTGGTCGACGCGGGGCTCGGGGTGCACTCCCTCCGGCAGGACGTGCCACAGCTCTTCGACCGCGATCCGGCGCTCGTGGTGACCCATGCCCATCTGGACCACATGGGCGGCGCCCACGAGTTCGACCATTGCCACGCCCACCCGGCCGAGGCACCCCACACGCCGGCACCCGGCACGCTGCACGGCGGGCGCCTCGTGGACGCGCTCGGGCTGCGGGTGGCGTACGCGGCGGATTTCCCGGAGTTCATGGTGGACGCCGCGCCCGCACCGGGGTTCGACCCTGACGCGTACGAACTGCGCCCGCCGAAACGGTGGTTGCCCCTCGCGGACGGAGACGTCATCGATCTCGGCGACCGCAGGCTGACCGTCCTCCACCTCCCCGGCCACAGCCCGGGAAGCGTCGCGCTGTTCGAGCCGGAGACGGGCGCACTGTTCTCCGGAGACGTGGTCTACGACCTCCAGGAGGGCGAGGAGCTCCTCGACGCGATCGACGGCGCGAACGTGCCGGACTACGTCGACTCGCTGAACCGGCTCGCCGACCTGCCCGTGACGGTCGTCCACCCGGGGCACGGCGAACCGTTCGGCCGACCGCGGCTTCTCGAGCTGATCCGCGCGTACGTCGGCTCCCGCACCGCGCGAAGCCGGACCTCGTGACCTCCGCGCCGGACCTCCTGACCTCCGCGCGGCCGCCGGCCGGCCCTCCGCCAGAAAGGCAGACCACTTCCATGACCACCGCAGCGCCAGCCGCTTTCCGGACCGTGAACCCGGCCACGGGCGAGACGGGCACGACACGAGCCTGCCTCACGGGCACGGAACTCGAGGCACTCCTGAACGCCGTCACCGCCTCCCACCGCACCTGGGCCGCGACACCCCTGGCCCGCAGATGCGAGGTCCTGCGGCGCGTCGCCGGGCTCTACCGCGACCGGCGCGACCTCCTGGCCGGTCTCATCGTGACGGAGGTCGGCAAGCCGGTGACCCAGGCACTCGGCGAGGTCGACCTGTGCGCCGACATCTACGACTACTACGCCGAGCACGCCCCCGCCCTGCTGGCCGACCGGGAGATCCCCGTGCTCTCCGGCGGCGGACGGGCCCTGCTGCGCAGGAGTCCGGTCGGCACCCTGCTCGGCGTGATGCCGTGGAACTTCCCCTACTACCAGATCGCCCGGTTCGCGGCGCCCAACCTGGCCGCCGGCAACTCCCTGCTGCTGAAACCGGCTCCACAGTGCCCCGACAGCGCGGCGGCCGTGGAGGCGCTCTTCCTCGAGGCCGGCCTCCCTGCCCGCACCTACGCGACCGCCTTCGCGGGCCACGACCAGGTCGAGTCGCTGATCGCGCACCCCGGGGTGCGCGGAGTGTCCTTCACGGGGTCGAGCCGAGGCGGTTCGGCCGTGGCCGAGATCGCGGGGCGCCACCTGAAGAAGGTCGTCCTGGAACTGGGGGGCTCGGACCCCTTCCTCGTGCTGGACGTCGGCGACCTGGCCCCGGTCGTCCGCGCGGGCGTCGAGGCCCGTCTGGAGAACAACGGGCAGTCCTGCAACGCCGCCAAGCGGTTCATCGTCCTGGACCACCTGTACGAGGAGTTCCTGACCGGGCTGACGACCGCCATGGCCGCCGTCACCCCCGGCGACCCCCGCCGGGACGCGACACGACTCGGCCCGCTGGCCTCGCTAGCCGCGGCCCACCGCCTGGAGGAGCAGATCGCCGCCGCCGTGCAGGACGGCGCCACCCTGCACCTCGGCGGCCCGCGCGAGGGCGGCTTCGTACCGCCGACCGTGCTGACGGACATCACCCCGCACCACCGCGCCCACCACGAGGAGTTCTTCGGACCGGTCGCCCTCGTCTACCGGGCCCGGGACGAGGAACACGCCCTGGCCCTGGCCAACGACACGCCGTTCGGGCTCGGCTCGTACGTCTTCACCGACGATCCCGACCAGGCCGGGCGCGCGGCCGACCGGATCGACGCCGGAATGGTCTTCGTCAACGGTGTCGGGCTCGAAGGCCCCGAACTTCCCTTCGGCGGCACCAAGGACTCCGGCTTCGGCCGCGAGCTGGGCCCGCTCGGCATCGACGAGTTCGTCAACGTGAAGGTGATCCGCACCGCCGGCGCCCCCGCCGTTCCCCCCGCCCGCGCCACCTGACCCACCGCGAAACCGCCCCTGACCGAATGGAGAAAAAGGACCATGGCCGTCGACTTCACCCTCACCCAGGACCAACTCGCCGAACGCGCCGCCGCACGTGAGTTCGCCGAGAAGCATCTCGCCGGGGTGGAACGCCTCATCGCCGGGATCCCGACCCCGGAGGAACGCCTGCTGGCGACCCGGCCGATCTACCGGGAGATGGTGCGAGCGGGCTACCTCAAGGCCATGATCCCCGCCGACCTCGGAGGCACCTTCCGGTCCGTCCTCGACCTCGTGATCGTGGGAGAGGAGATCTCGCACGGGGACATGAGCGTGTCCTGCGGTCTGTTCTCCTCCGGCCTGGGCTTCTACCCGGTGCTGATCGGCGGCAGCCCGGAACAGCGCCGTCGCTTCCTCGCTCCCTTCCTCGCCGATGACGGCACCCCGATGGCCGCGCTGGCCTTCAGCGAGGACGGCGGCAGCGCCAACTTCGACGCTCCGGAGCCGTCCGCCGGCTTCACCACGACCGCGCGCCGGGACGGCGACGAGTGGGTGATCAGCGGACGCAAGGCGTTCACCACCAACGGCTACGGCTGGGAGGGCGAGGGCCCGGAGTTCTTCTCCGTCGCCTGCCGCGTGGGGGACGGACCGTCCGATCGGACACTCTCGGTGATCGTGGTCCCCGGTGACTCCCCGGGCATCTCCTACGGTCCGTCCCTGGACACGATGGGGCACCGTGCCTGTCTGTCGCCGCGCGTGGTGTTCGACGAGGTCCGGGTACCCGTCGAGAACATGATCGGGCGCCCGGGGGACGGGATCGACCTCCTCACCCGGACCTTCGCCTGGTCGGGAGTCACTGTCGGGGCGGAGGCGGTGTGCGTGATGCAGCAGGCGTTCGACGCGGCACGCGCGTTCGCCGTGACCGAGCGCCGACGCGGCGCCGTACCCGTCATCGAGCACCAGAACGTGGCCTACATGCTCGCCGACATCAAGATGCGGCTGGAGGCCGCACGCTACCTGGTCTGGAAGGCCGCCCACCGGCTGGACGAGACCCAGGGCGCCGACATGGAACTGTCGAACATGGCCAAGGTCCACTGCTCCGAGCTGGCGGTGCAGGTCGTCTACGACGCGATGCGACTGGTCGGCGTGGAGAGCTACGCCGACGAGCGCCCCTTCGCCCGGATGCTGCAGGACGCCCTGGCCCTGCCCCTCTACGACGGCGGCAACATGGGGATACGCCGCCGCGCGATCGGCCAGGTGCTCGCTGCCGGCGACTACGACTCCCGGGCGGCGGCCGAGAACCGGCTCCCCTCGCACTCCCGACGGTGAGCGGAACGCCGGCACCCCGAGGTCCGGCGTCCGGCTCCGTCGTCCCGGTCAGTCGAATGCGATGTCGCCCCGGGCCTCCAGAACCTTGCGGAGGCTCTCGACCATCTGCTCACGCTCCGCGGAGGTCAGGACCGACACGATGTCCTCGTAGTCCCGCAGATGTGCCCCGATCATGTCGTCGGCCAGGTCCTTGCCACGCGGAGTGAGGCGGATCTTCACCGTCCGCCGGTCCTCACCGTCACGCACACGCTCGACCAGGCCCTTGGCCTCCATACGGTCGATACGGTTGGTGATGGCGCCGGAGGTCACCATGGACGCGCGGAGGAAGGCGCCCGCGGTGAGCGTGAAGGGCGGCCCTGAGCGGCGCAGCGTGAACAGGATGTCGCACTCGCCCATGTTCACGCCGTAGTCGTCGGTCAGCTTCTTGTAGTGCCGGTCGACGACGCGCTGCATCCGCTGGACGCGCCCGAACAGCTCCATGACGCCCAGAGCTTCCGCCAGGTCGGGCCTCTGATCACGCCACTGCTCGGTGATCCGGTCCACCGCGTCGGCCATGCCGCCCTCCTTCCACGTGAGGTATCTCAACCTTAAGAGGTTTGACATTGACCTAGCAAACGAGGTTTTCTATCAACGTTAAGATAATCAACCTTGAGAGGAACCGGGCGATGTCTTATCCCGAACCCCGCTACCTCGGCGAAAGAGGCAAGGTCACCGCGCTGTTCCGGCCCGCCCCTCCGGAGCCCGACACCGGCTTCGTCGGCTCCGCCGCCATCAGCTACGTCGCCGACCGGGAGACCACCCGTGGCGAGTTCGGCCTGTACAAGGTCGACATGGGTCCGAGGACCATCGGGGCCGAGGAGCACTTCCACCGGACCATCTCCGAGTCCTTCTACGTCCTGTCCGGCGAGGTCCGCTTCTCGGACGGCGAACGCTGGGTCACCGGCTGCGAGGGCGACTTCCTCCACGTCCCCGCCGGCGGGCTGCACGCCTTCCGGAACGACAGCGACGCCCCCGTGTCGCTGTTGATGATCTTCTCGCCGGGCGCACCTCGGGAGGAGTACTTCGAGAAGGCCGCGGAATACGCGGAGCGCAGCCGCGAGGAACTGAAGACCTTCCGGATGAAGCACGACAACTACTTCACCGACATGCTGGATTGACGCAACCTTGGGAGGAACCCTCATGCGTGTCAAAGCCTTCGACCACCTGGTCCTCAACGTGACCGACGTCGACCAGGCGCTGGACTTCTACACCGGGCTCCTCGGCCTCGTGCCCGAGCGGGTCGAGGAGTGGCGGGCCGGCACAGTGCCGTTCCCCTCCGTCCGTATAGACGAGGGCACGGTCATCGACCTGTTCTCCCGCCCGCGCGGCGAGTCCAACGTCGACCACATCTGTCTCGTCGTGGACCCGCTCGACTGGCAGGCCGCCATCAACGACGGCACGTTCGACGTCGTCGAGGGGCCCGTCCCCCGGTGGGGCGCCCGAGGGGAGGCCCAGTCCGTCTACGTCAAGGATCCCGACGGCAACACCGTCGAACTGCGCTGGTACCCAGAGGACGTGACGGACTGACGCACACGCCTTCAGACCGAGGGACGACCAGCGGCGCCGCCGCACCACGCGCGGGGCGCTGGTCATGGGCGGGCGGGTGGTTGTGCGGGGTGTGCGCCGTCCGCGATCCGGTCCTCCGGTCCGGTCCTCCGGTCCAGTACTCCGGTCCGGTCGTCGCGGCGAGTCCGGCGAACGAGCCGTCGGCGGCGAGGAGATGCGCGTCGTAGGTGCGGGCGTGCGGCGCCGGACGCGGCGAGGGGTGCGAGCGGGCGGTCGTCACCAGTCGCGTGCTCCTGCCTGGAGAGCGCCCGGCCGACATCGCGTCCGGACGGCCCGGTCCGAGGGGCGCAGTCCCCCGCTCCCCCGCCTGGGAATGACGATCACGAGTGCTCCCCGCTGTCCGGGGGACCGAACCAACGGTCCGCCGTCTGTTCGAACTGCGTCGGGTCAGGGTCGTCGGCGGTCGCCCAGGCGACCGTGCCGTCGGGCCGGACCAGCACGGCACGCAGCCCGAGATCGTTGCGCGCGGGCCCGGCCGCGTACCGGATCCGGTTCTCCCGGCGCGTGGCCGGAGCGTGCAGGGGTCGGTCGGGGTCGAGATCGAGTACGACGCCCCGGCCGTCCCGCATCAGATCCGCGAGGCGGGTGCCGTCCTCCAGACGGAGGTCCGGCGCGTCGCGTCCGACGAGCGGGTGCTCGCCGCCCAGGTCGTAGCGGTTCGACGACCCCGATGTCCGCGTGTACACGTACGTCGTCCCGTCCCGCGTTCCGATCAGGTCACGGATCACTTGCTGGACCGCCTGGCCGTGCGCGTCCGGCTTCATGGCCGCGGTCTGCGCGCGCGTCCAGTCGAGCGCCGCCGCGCCGACGGGACGGCGCTCGCGGGTGTAGGTGTCCAGGAGTCCGGCCGGAGCGTGACCGCGTGCCGTCGACGCGAGTTTCCATCCCAGGTTCATCGCGTCGCCGATGCCGAGGTTGAGTCCCTGCGCTCCGAGCGGGGAGTGGATGTGCGCGGCGTCTCCCGCGAGCAGGACCCGTCCCCTGCGGTAGGTCGTCGTCTGCATCGCCCGGTCGGTGAAGGTCGAGACGTGCCGGACGTCGGTCAGTGTCACGTCGGTGCCGGACACCCGGCGCAGAACCGTCTGGAGATGGTCGCGGGTCGGTCGCTGTGAGCGGTCGTACGCGCCGCCGTCGCAGTCCAGCACGCCGATGTAGTCCTTCGCGGGCATCCGGAGGTACATGCCCGTCGGCGTGAGATGGAAGCCCGGGCGCAGCTTGTCGGGGTCGGTGACGGTGGCGAGCATGACGTAGCCGGTGAACTGCGGCTCGCTGCCGACGAAGTCGAAGCCCGCGAGCCGGCGCACCGTGCTGCGTCCGCCGTCGCAGCCGACCAGCCAGCGGCCCGTGCAGCTGTGCTCGCCACCCCGAACGACCACGCGCTCGTCGTCCTGCGTGACCTCCGAGACCGTGACGCCGCGTCGGACCTCCACACCGAGCTTCGCCGCCCGCTCGGACAGCACCGTCTCGACCGCTTCGAGGTGCGTCATCACGCCCTCGGACGCCGGGCCGGGCAGCCGGAACGGCAGGGCGGTGACGTCGACGTGGGCCGGGTCGAGCATCATGCCGGCGAAGTGGCCCGCGCTCCGGGGACGCGGTGGCTCGTCCGTGTCGGAGTCCGCACCGGGGGCGTCGTCGATGTCCGAGGCCGCCAGCAGCGGGCGCAGCAGGCCGCGGCGGTGGAACGCCGCGACCGACGCGGCGGACAGCCCCCGCATCCCGAGCGGGTCCGCCTTCCCCGGGGAGCGGAGCGTCGGCTCCCGCTCCAGCACCAGGACCGAGCAGCCCGCCAGGCCGAGCTCGCAGGCGAGGAACATCCCGACCGGGCCCGCGCCGACGATCACGACGTCGTACACGCGGCTCACCGGCCCTGCTCCTCGATCATGTCGAGCAGACCCCGAGCGGTGTTGTCCTCGGAGTCGATCCCCCGGACCTCGGCCCCTTCGAACATGACCTCCTCGGTGGGACGGAGGAACATGGCCTCCTCGTACGCGCCGAGGGCGGCCTCGACGTCGTCGGGGTGTGCGGCGAGGGCCTTGCCGAGTTCGGCGCCGTCGAGCAGGGCGAGGTTGGCGCCCTCGCCGTTCGGGGCCGCGAGGTGGGCGGCGTCGCCGAGCAGTGTCACCCCCGGCACCCTGTCCCACCGGAGCCCGGTCGGCAGGGCGTAGTGGGGGCGCAGGACCGGCGGGGTGTCGGCGTCGGTGATCAGCGCGGTGAGTTCCGGCGCCCAGCCGTCGAACTCCTCCGCGATCCGTGTGGTGGCCGCGGCGGGGTCGGTGAAGTCGATCGCGGCGAACCAGTCGCGCTCCCTGGTGAGCTGTACGTAGGTGTGCAGGGTGGCGCCGCTCTCCCGGTGGGCGAAGATCTCCTTGCCCGGGGAGGGCGCGATCATCGATCCGCCGCCGACCGCCTTCGCGGCGGCCGGGTGCCTGGTGTCCGCCTCGAACAGGTACGTCTCGACGAACGAGGAGCCCGCGTACTCGGGGGTGGCGTCGCTCAGCAGCGGCCGGACCCGTGACCACGCGCCGTCCGCACCGACCAGCAGGCTCGTGACCACCGTGCACCCGCAGGCGAACGTCACCTCGTGGCGTCCGTCGCCGAGCCCACGGACGCCGACGGCCCTGTGGTCCCATCGGACGGTGCCGGCCGGGAGCGAGTCGAGCAGCAACCGCCGCAGGTCACCGCGCATCACCTCGGGGCGGCCACCGCCGTCGTCGGCCTTGTCCATCAGGACGGTCCCGTCCGTGTCCAGAACCCGCATCGTCTGACGGCCCTCGACGACGACGGCACGGAACTCGTCCATCAGATCGGCCGCCTGAAGGGCGAGTTGACCGTTGTAGTCGTGGATGTCGAGCATGCCGCCCTGCTTGCGCGCGGCCGGAGAGGGATCGGCCTCGTAGACCCTGGCCGGGATGCCGTTGCGGTGCAGGACGCGGGCCAGGACGAGCCCGCCGAGTCCGGCGCCGATGATCGTGACAGGGCTTTGCATAAGGGTGACTCCCCAGGGGTCGGACCGCCCGGTGCCTCCGGGCCGGCCGCCTGCGGACCGGCAGGCACTCGAAGACTGGCGCGCGCCGCTGACACGGGGCTCACACGGGCCTCACACGGCATGGGCGGCGGCTCACACGGCGCCGACGGCGGCTCGTACGCCGTCGGCGCGGTCGGGCCACCGGCCGAACACCGGGGACAGCGAGCCGATTTGGGGACTCGAGGTCACGCACGGGAGGATCGGGGGATGGACGGCGACACGCGGCTTCGCTTCACGCTGCTCGGCGGCTTCCAGGCGTCTCGCGGTGACGCCGCCCTGCCCGTCGTAGGTGCGCGGTTGCAGGCTCTGGTCGTACGGCTGGCCCTCGCCGGTGGTCGTACGGTCGCCCGGAGCGCGCTGGTCGACGCGATCTGGGCCGAGGAGCCGCCTGCCGACCCCGCCCACGCGCTGCAGGCCCTCGTCTCACGCCTGCGCCGGATTCTCGGCTCGGCCGGCCGGGTCGCGCAGGACGCCGGCGGCTACCGGCTGGACGTGGACGCGGCCGACGTGGACGCGCTGCGGTTCGAACAGCTCTGCGCCGTCGGCCGGGACCGCCTGCGGGCCGGGGACCGTCATGGCGCGGCGGCGGTGCTCGGGGAGGCCGTGGCGCTGTGGGCCGATCCCCCGGGAGCCGAGCCGCCGGGAGCCGAACCGGCGGCCGTCGCCGCGGTGGCACCGGCCGTCGCGACCCGGCTGGCGCACGCCTCGGCCGAGGCCGTCGCCGACCTCGCCGACGCCGAACTGTCCCTGGGCCGTGCCGACGCGGCCGTCGTCCGGCTGACCGCGCTCCTCGCCGCACAGCCCGTCCACGAGCGGGCGGCCGTACTGCTGCTGGACGCGCTCGCCGCCCAGGGCCGCCCGGCCGAGGCCCTGGCCCGCTACGAGCAGATCCGCGCAACCCTCGCCGACGAACTCGGCACCGACCCGGGCGCCGCCCTGCGCGAACGCCATGCGCGTCTGCTGCGGGCCGAGCGGCCCACCCCGGCCGCCACCCTCGCGCGGACCGCGGCGAGCAACCTGCCCGCGCCGCTGACCGGCTTCGTCGGGCGCGACGACGACCTCGCGCGGATCGACGCGCTGCTCGCCGCGGGCCGTCTGGTCACCGTGCTCGGTCCCGGCGGCGCCGGCAAGACCCGGCTCGCCGTCGAGGCCGCGCGCCGTCGGCACGGGACGTACCGCGACGGAGCCCGGATGATCGACCTCGCCTCGGTCACCGAGCCGGCCAAGGTGGGCGCGGCGCTGCTCGCCGGGACCGGACTGCGCGGCGGCGCGACGTTCGAAGCCCGGCCCGGGGGTAGGAGCGGAGGCGGGGGCGACGAAGTGGAGGTACTCGTCGACCGGCTCGGCGGCCGGGAGAGCCTGCTCCTCGTCGACAACTGCGAGCACCTGATCGAGGCCGTGGCCCGCCTGGTCGCGGCGCTGCTGCCGCGCTGCCCCGGGCTGAGCGTGCTGGCCACCAGCCGTGAACCCCTCGCGGTCGACGGCGAGGCGCTGGTGCCGCTCGGCCCGCTCGCACTGCCCGGCCCGGACGACGGCGTCGAACAGGCGCGACACGCGGAGGCCGTACGTCTGTTCGTGGAACGGGCCGCGGCCGTGCGCCCCGGCTTCGCGGTCGACGAGGCGACGCTGCCGGACGTGCTGCGGGTCGTGCGGGGTCTGGACGGAATGCCGCTGGCTCTCGAACTGGCGGCGGCGCGGCTGCGGACGCTGTCCCTGCCCGAGCTGGCGGACGGGTTGTCCGACCGCTTCCGGCTGCTCACCACCGGCAGCCGGACCGCTCTGCCCCGCCATCGCACGCTGCGCGCCGTCATCGCCTGGAGCTGGGACCTGCTCGGCGCACACGAACGCACGGTCGCCGAACGCGTCTCGGTCCTGCCCGGCGGCGTCACCACGGCCTCGGCCACCGCCCTCTGCGCCGGTACGGCGGTACCGGCCGCGGACGTTCCCGAGCTGCTCGCCGGTCTGGTCGACCGGTCGCTGCTCCAGCTCGCGCCCGCCCCGGGCCGTTACCGGATGCTGGAGACACTGCGGGAGTACGGCACCGACCAGCTGGCCGGCCGGGACGAGCTCGGCACCGTCCGCGATCTGGCCGCCGGCCACTTCGCCTCGCTGATGGCCCGCTTGGACCCGCAGCTGCGCGGGCCCGGTCAGCCGGCGGCCCTGCGCGGGATCGGCGCCGAGTACGACAACACGCTCGCCGCCCTGCGCCGGCGCTGCGACACCGGCGACTCCCCCGGCGCCGTCGCGCTCGCCCTGGATCTGACCTGGTACTGGCAGATGCTGGGCCGTACCTCCGACGCGGCCCACTGGCTGGGCGAGGCGCTGGCGGTGCCCGGCGGCCGGCCGACGCCCGAGCGTGACTGCGCGCACGCGATCCACCTGCTCAACCGGGGCGACGCCCGGCCGGTCACGGCGACCGGCCAGGCCGCGGACGACCGGGCCGGGATCCTGGAACTGGCCGACCGGCTGCTCGCGTATCCGGAGCTGCCCGGCCCGTACGGCGCGCTCGCCGCACTCCCTCTCGCTTTCCTCCAGGCGGAGAGAACGCAGGGAGAGAAGACCACGCCCGCCATCATCGAGCGGCTGGCCGACGGCGACGACGTGTGGCTGGCCGGGCTGGCCCGTATGTTCCGCGCCCAGTTCACCGAGAACGCCGGCGAACTCGACCGTACGCGCGCCGATGTGGAGGAGGCGCTGGCCTGCTTCGGGCGGGTCGGCGACCGCTGGGGGCAGGCCGAGGCTCTGCCGATGCGCGCCCGGCTGCGGCAGTACGACGGCGACCTGGACGGCGCGCTGGCCGATCTGCTCCAGGCGCGGTCGCCGGCCGACGGGTTCGGCTCGCTCAGCCTGGCCGACACGGTCTTCGGCGATCTGCGCTGGATCGACCTGCATCTGCGCCGCGGGGACGACGACCGGGTGATCGCGTTGCTCGACTCGGCCCGGGAGCGGGCGCTGCGCGCGCGGGCTCCGGCGCTGCTGTTCCTGGTCGACGCGTGGGAGGCGGGCTTCCGGGTGCGGCTCGGCGAGCTGGACCGGGCGCGGGAGCTCCTCGACACGGCAGAGCGGGGTCTGTCCGCTTCCCTCCCCTTCCCCGGGGACCACGCGCGGACGCTGACCGGCACCGCACGGGCCGCGTTCTGTCTGCGGACGGGCGACCCGGCCGGCGCGCGGAAGGCGCTGGCGACGGCCTGCACGGCGGCGCTGCGGACCCGGGACCTGCCCGTCCTGGCGCTGGTGGCGGTGCACACCGCCGCGCTCGCCGACGCGCGCGAGCTGTATCAGGAGGCCGCGGTCCGGCTCGGCGCCGCCTCCCGGCTGCGCGGCACGCACGACCACACCGACCCGCAGGTGCGCGACCTCACCCTCAGCGGGCGGGCCGCGCTGGGCGCGGACGCCTTCGCCGCGGCGTACGGAAAGGGCTGGGAGCTGGACCACAGGGCGGCCATGGCCGTGGCCGACCCTGCCCGGCTGTCCCGGGAGGACGGGATGCGCTAGAACAGGTCCAGCAGTTGTGTCAGGGAGGCGACGGCGGGCACCGCAGACACGGCCGGTACGGCCGAGTCCCGGCACAGTGTGCGTCCCGGATAGCCGAGCCGGATCGCCGCGGCGACCAGCTCCGGGTCGTCGTCGACGAACAGGCACTGCCCGGGTGCGAGACCCAGTGTGGTGCTGGCCTGGTGGTACATGCGTGGGTCGGGCTTGGTGCAGCCCAGAACGGCGGAGATGGCGTACGCCTCGAAGAACCGGCCGATGCCGAGTTGGTGATGGAGGTCGGGCAGGTCGGGCCAGGCATCCGACACCACGGCCATCCGCACTCCGCGCCGGCGCAGCTCGACGAGGGTCACCTCGACGTCCGGGTACGTCTCCAGATACGTCGGCGCCGGAACGTCGCGGCGGAGGTCGGCGAGGAGTCGCGGGGCCGGGTCCACGCCGAGGTGGCGGAGCACCACGCGGTGGTAGTCGTCGTAGTCGGGTGTCGACGACGACGCGGCGAGGAATCGGTCCCCCGCAGCGATGGCCGCCGTCAATCGCGCCGGTGCGACGGACGGGGCATGGGCGAGAACGGTCTCCTCGAAGTCGGCCCGAGGATTCCAACGGCCGCCGATCGGCCGCATCAGGACACCACCCGAGTCGAAGAGAACGGCACGGAGAGCCCGCGCAGAGTCCGGTCGAGTCATCACCTGTCCAGGATGGCGACCGGACGCCGGTCGGTCGACCCTCCTGGCCGCACGGGCACCGCGCTCCATGACGTCGGACGGCGTCCCGTCGGCCCTTCTCCGAGGCTGGTGTGACGGGGTCAGCGGGCCCGGATCAGCTGCTCGACCCGGTTGTGCAGGTGTGGGACGTGGTGTTCGGATTCCGGCTTCATGAGGACGCTGCGGAGGATCCGGGCACCGTCGGTGTCTGCGGTGATCTCGGGGTGGCGGGCGGTGAACCCTTCGTGGCCGGCTTTGAGCGTGCTGAGGTAGACGGGCTCGGAGCTGGTCATACCGTCCGCGAGGATGCGGGCGGAGGCTGCATCGATGCCGGTGAGGGTCGCGGGGGCGACAACAGGGAAGTAGGTGACAATGTCCAACTGTGGTGGCTGGTAGAGCTCCAGGACGTCGGACGCCTCGATCAAGTCCGCCCATTTCAGGGCCGCTCGCCGGCCGGCTGCCAGGACCTGGCCCAGGCCGTCGACAGTGGGCGGCAGGAGTTGGAGGGTGAGCCACATGGCTGCCGCGGAGGCGCCGGCGCGGGAGCATTCCAGGCTGATCTCGCCGAGGTGGAGCTCGGTGGAGGTGAAATAGGTGTAGGGCGAATCGTGAAGGTAGAAGCGGCCCACCTCGGGGTCGCGGAAGAGGACCGCTCCACAGCCGTAGGGCTGTAGGCCGTGCTTGTGCGGGTCGACGACGACCGAGTCGGCCCGCGCGATGGCCCGCCAGGGCTCGGGCGGAAGCGCCTCGGGGCTGCCGGCACCGGCCAGGAGCGTGAAGAAGCCGCCGTAGGCGGCATCGACGTGGATGCGGACGCCGTACCGCTCGGCCAGGGGCAGCACGTCGTGGACGGGATCGACCGCGCCCAGTCCGGTGGTGCCGGTGGTGAGGACGACGGTGCCCACCTGTCCGGTGCGCAGTACGTCCTCCAGCGCTTCGAGGTCCATACGGCCTTGACTGTCGGTGCGGACGGGGTGGCTCACCAGGCCCAGGACGTGGCACATACGACCGTGGGTGTAGTGGGCGTCGGCGCTGTGAGCGATACCGCGTCCCGGGTGGAGTTCTCGGGCGACGAAGAGGGCTTCGAGGTTGGCGATGGTGCCGCTGGTGGTGAGGTGACCGAGGTGGGTGTCGTAACCGAACATGGTGGCGAGCTGCGCGACGACCTCGCGCTCCATCGCGGCGGTTGCGGGGCCTCCGTCCAGGGCGTGGTTGTTGGGGTTGATCAGCATGGCGGTGAGGTAACCGACGACCGCGGCGGGGTGCGGGGGCTTGAGCATCTGGCCCGCGTAGTGCGGGTGGAAGAAGGGGTAGTTGTCCTTCAGCCTCCCGGTGAACTCCGCGAAGACCGAAGCGAATCGGTCGTCGTCCACGTGGAGGGACAGGTGCTGCTGGTAGGGGCCGAAGGTGTCGGCCCAGTTCTGTACTGCGTCGGCTGCTCGGCCGAGCCAGTGCTGCAGATCCATTGAACTCCCTCTCGGTCACGGTGTGCGCCCACCCTAAGATTTCATTGACTAGTCAGCAATTGATTGCTCAGCAATTGAGATGGCAGTGGGTGAGGAGGCAGTAGGTGAGGAGGCAGTAAACTTGGCGGCAATGAACCCCACACCTCAGCACAGCGAGGAGGCCGTCGCCCGCGCCGCCAACAGCCGGCTGGTGCGGGATTTCGGCCTGCTGATCAAGTCCGCCACCCGCCTCGAGCAGTGCATCGACCGCGCACTGAGACGCGAGTGCGGGATCAGCCACACCATGCTGGAGGTGCTGATACGGCTCTGTCGCAAGCCCGGCGAGCAGGTCTCCCAGCGGCAGCTCGCCGACGACCTGACCCTCACCAGCAGCGGCACCACCCGCCTGATCGACCGCATGGAAGAAGCCGGCCTGGTCTGCCGCGTCCAGTCCCCCGGGGACCGGAGGGTGGTCCTGGTGGAACCGACCGCCGAGGGACGTACGGCGTTCCTGCATGCGGCGGCCGTCCACGCCGAGGTCGTGGAGAAGTACTTCGTCCAGCCACTGACAGCCGACGACCACGCGCAGTTGATCGGCGCACTGAGCGTGATCGACAAGGCACTTCGCGAAGGCACCCGGTGAGAGAACGCGTCAGGGTACTGCCTGGAGGACATGACCGGTCGGCTGGGTGAGGCGGCGGGTCATCACGGTGATGGCCGCCCCCAGGTGACGGGGGAGGACGACGAACCCGGTCGCGCCCTTGGGCCGGGAGACCGTACGAATCGTCAGGTGCAAGAAGCCCTTCGCCCAGTCGACCAGCCGGCCGGCGTAGACCGAATCCGCCCAGGGACCTCGCGGGCTACGTCTCGATCCTGGACATCGGCCGGAGTGACCATGACAGGCTGGGCGTGTGCACGCTGAGCGGTGAAGACCTGCCCCAGGACCGGACTGGTGTCCTGTGCCTCATCGCGGAAGAGGAAGTCGGCGTCGATCTTGGGTTCGGTCAGGGCCCGCACCTTCGGTTGGCCGAGGGGTTGGGTCTGAGCCGTCGGCAAGCGGGCGCCGCAGCTGGCCGGGGTGCCCGCCGTACGTCACGACGGTCGGTGGAGGTGTCGAAGGCTACGACGCCGACCTCCAAGCGGCCCTGCGCCGCGAAGTCATGGAGGAGCTGGGTGCCACGATCGGCGCGGCCACCGAGTTCCTGACCTTGACGGAGCCGGGCGGTGAGGTCACCGTCGTACGGCACTACTTCCGTGCCGAGCTGCTGGACATGGATCCCAGCCGCCGTGGCGGTCCCGAGCTGGACGACCCCGATACCGGCGACTTCTCGGCGGTCCGGGTCGCGCCGGACGCGTCTGCTCTCGCGGCGCTCGCACTCCAACCGCCCGAACTCGTCAGCCACTTGTGCGAGCACGCCCGGGAACGGGTCGCCTGACAGCGGCGTTCAACGGGCTCTCAGCTCTCGACGGCGGGGTCCGGCTCGCCTCGCTCCCCCGCTTGCCGTGTGCGGAGGACGCGGCTGCGGGAGATGAGCGGGACGGTGGAGGCCAGCAGTCCGAGGGCCAGGCCGGCGGCGCCCCAGCCGTTGCCGGAGGCCCAGGGCAGGCCCAGCGCGTCGTCGACCGAGTACGCACCCGGGCCGGTGATTCCGAGGACCGCCGCTACGGCGCCGTACCAGAAGGGCAGCTCGCACCCGCCGCGTTGGGCCCAGAAACCCTGGGCCGAGGTCGCGACGGCGGCGACCGTCATGGTGCCGACGACGATCGCGCAGCCGCCGGGTGTCAGCAGGCCGAGGGCGATGGACGCCGCGCCCACGAGTTCCGCCAGGCCGGCCGTCACGGCCATCCGGGCCCCGGGGACGAAGCCCCAGCGTTCGAAGACGGCCCCGGTGCCCGCGGGGCCGGCTCCCCCGAACCAGCCGCGCAGCTTCTGCAGTGCGTGGCCGAAGAGCAGGGTGGCGAGCAGGATCCGGAGGAGCAGCAGTCCCACGGTCATCGCGTGGCCTTCCGTCGTGCCGCCGGGTTCAGCCCTGGTGCGTCGTAGCGCTGCGGTAGTCGGTGTAGGTGTAGGGGTTGTCCAGGAGCTTCGCCTCGGGGATGTCCGGGTTCATGCCCTTCGCCCAGGCCTCCTCCCCCATCGTCGACCGCAGGTGCTCGACGGTCCGTTCCACCTGGTGCCGTACGGCGGCCAGGTCGACGTCGAGCAGCCGGTGGTCGTGCTTGACCACCCGGCCGTCGACGAGCACGGTGTGCACATCGCCGCGCTGGGCCTGGAACGCCACGTGCCCGTAGGGGTTGAGGACCGGGAAGGACACCGGTGAGTGGTCGTTCTTCAGCAGGACGAGGTCGGCCTTCTTGCCCTCCTCGATGCTGCCCAGGTCGTGCGCGCGGCCGAGTGCCCTGGCCCCGCCGAGGGTCGCCCATTCCACGACCTGGTCGGCGCGCAGGGCGCTGTGGGTGACGGTCTCCCCCTTGGCGTGGGCGTCCAGGTGCTCGCGGGCGCGGTCGGCGCCGAGGGTGGTGCGCATGGCGGAGAACAGGTCCCCGCTCCACCACACGCTCGTGTCCATCGACAGGGAGACCGGGATGTCGTGGGAGCGGATCGCCCAGGTCGTCGGGTAGCCCTGCCCGGCGCTCTGCTCGCTCTCCGTGGACACCGAGATGGAGCCGCCGGTCGCCGCGATGCGGTGGTAGGAGTCGGCCGAGAGGGTCGAGGCGTGCACATAGACCGTCTCCGAGGTCATGAAGCCGTGCTCGTGCATCAGCCGGATGCCGTCGTCGTCGGTGGCGCCCCACACGCCGGCGTGGGTGGTGACGGGGACGCCCAGCTCGCGTGCCACTTCGAAGGCGGGCTTCTCGGGGAAGGCGGGGTCGCCGGTGACGTCGAAGGCGAGCTGGAAGCCCAGCATGTCGTCACCGGTGATGCGTCGGCGGACGAAGTCCCGGAACTCCGGTGCCGCGGTCCATTCCGCGGGCGCCTGCTGGATGTTGCCGTAGGCGAGGACGAACCGGCCGGGCACCGCCTCCAGCGCGTCCACGGCGGCGTCCGCGTGGTCGACCGTCTGCAGGCCGTGCGACCAGTCGACGACCGTGGTCACCCCGGCGTCCAGCGCCTCGACGGCGGCCAGGAGGTTCCCGGCGTGCACGTCTTCGGGCCGGAAGGCCTTGCCGTGCTCGAGGTAGTACCAGACGAAGTACTGGGTGAGGGTCCAGTCGGCTCCGTACCCGCGCATCGCCGTCTGCCACATGTGCCGGTGCGTGTCGATCATGCCGGGCATCACGATGCCGCCGGACGCGTCGATCTCCACCGCCCCTTCCGGGACGGCGAGGCGGGGGCCGACCGCGGCGATCCGGTCGCCGATCACGAGCACGTCCGTGTCGGTGAGCACCCGCCGGGTGCCGTCCATGGGCAGCACCGTGCCGCCGCGAAGGACGACGGGGCGTCCCGCCTGGAACGGGGTGGACTCGCTCATCTGAATCTCCGACTCTCCATCGGACAATCGTCCGTACAACGGCAGATGGTGTCAGCCGATGGTGGTGAGAGCCCGTGTCCTGTGTCAATACTCGATGCGCTGCGGGATGCAGCACCACGATTGAGGCCAGTTGTCCGTCTGACGGACAGCTAGAAGGTCTACCCTCGGACTGCAGCGGAATCCGTGCCATTCTCGCTGCGTAGAGTGGATCGACGAGCTGTCCGCGAGACGGACAGCCGCAGCCGACCCCGTGTAGAGGAGCATCATGCCCCGCGAAGGAACCGGACCCGATTTCATCGAGGCGCTGGCCCGCGGCCTGGAGGTCATCACCGCGTTCCAGCCCCGGCAGCCCGTGATGTCGCTGGCCGACGTGGCGGCGGCGACAAACCTCGCCCGGCCCACCGCGCGGCGGATCCTGCTCACCCTCACCGAGCTGGGTTACGTCCAACAGCAGGCCGGCGGTTTCGCCCTGACCCCGCGCGTCCTCGACCTCGGCGTCGCCTACATCCGCTCGATGGGGCTGTGGGACGTGGCCCGCCCCCACCTGGAGCGGCTGGTCCGGCGCACGAACGAATCCTGTTCGATCGCCCAGCTCGACGGTTCTGACATCCTCTACGTCGCCCGGGTGTCCGTTCCCAAGATCGTCACCCTCGCCGTGCAGATCGGCACCCGCTTCCCCGCGCTGCCCACCTCGCTGGGAAAGGTCCTGCTGGCCGCGCTGCCACCCGACGAGGCGGCCCGGATCATCGGCGAGCCGAGCCGCTCGGGACTGGAGCCCGTGTGGCAGCCGGACCGCGCCGACTGGGAGGCCGAGCTGCGCGAGGTGCGCGCACGCGGCTGGGCCATGACCGACCAGCAGCTGGCCAGGGGCATTCGTTCGGTGGCCGCCCCGCTGCGTGACGGCTCGGGCCGGGTGATCGCGAGCATCAATGTCAACGCCCACGCCGCGGAGACCTCCACCGAAGTGCTGCTCGACGACTACCTGCCGCTCCTCCTGCACACCGCCGGCGAGATCAGCGTGGACTTCGCCCGGCTGGAGTCCGTACCGCACACCATCCAGTCGGCGGGGGCGATCACCAGGCCTTGACGCCCTCCCGCTCGCGACACAGAATCGCCATACGGACACTCGTCCGCTGGACGGACAGAGAGGCATGCTCGATGTCGCAGAGCGCCAAGCCCGCTCGGCCCGGGACCGCGGGACCCCTTTCCGGCGTGCTGGTGGCGGACTTCTCGCGGATCCTCGCCGGGCCGTACGCCACGATGCTGCTCGCCGACCTGGGCGCCGACGTGGTCAAGGTCGAAGGACCGGACGGCGACGACACCAGGACCTGGACTCCCCCGACGCGCGGCGAGGTCTCGACCTACTACCTGGGGATCAACCGAGGGAAGCGTTCGATCAGCCTCGACCTGCGCGACGAGGACGACGCCGGGGTCGCCCGCGCACTGGCCGCCCGGGCGGACGTCCTGATCGAGAACCTCAAGCCCGGCGGCATGGCGAAGTACGGACTGGACTACGCATCGGTCCGCCGGGACAACCCCGGGCTGATCTACACCTCGATCACCGGCTTCGGCGCCGGGCCCGGCCGCCATGTCCCCGGCTACGACCTGATGGTGCAGGCCATCTCCGGACTCATGAGCCTCACCGGCGACCCGGACGGGCCGCCCTACCGGGCCGGGATCTCGGTGTTCGACGTCATGGCCGGCAACCACGCGGCGATCGGCATCCTCGCCGCACTGCGGCACCGGGACGCCACGGGCACGGGCCAGCTCGTCGAGGTGAACCTGCTGTCCTCGGCGCTGACCGGACTCGTCAACCACAGCTCGGCCTACGTCGCCGGCGCGACCGTGCCGTACCGCATGGGCAACGCCCACCCCAGCGTCTTCCCGTACGAGCCCCTGCCCACCGCCGACAACGACCTCATCGTGACCGCGGCGAACGACGGCCAGTTCCGCAAGCTCTGTGAGGTGCTCGGCATACCCGAGGTGGCCGACGATCCGCGTTTCGCGCGCAACGCCGACCGCACCGCCCATCGTGAACAGCTGCGTCCCCTGCTGGTGGAGAGGCTGGTGACCCGCGGCGCCACCGAGTGGTTCGAAGCCCTGGTCCAGGCCGGTGTACCCAGCGGTCCGATCAACACCATCGACGGCGGCTTCGCGATGGCCGAGCGATTCGGACTCGACCCGGTCGTCACGGTCGGCGAGGGCGACCGTGCCGTGCCCACGACACGGCACCCGATCCGGTTCTCCGCCACACCCGCCACCTACCGGCTGCCGCCTCCCGAACTGAACGAACACGGCGTGGAGTTGCGCAAGTGGCTGTCCGAGCCCGAGGAGAACGAGCATGGCTGAACCGGCATCCCGCCCCGCCTACCCCACCGCTCTGGGCGCGTCCGACCTGAAGACCATCACCCTGCTCGGGCACGACCTGGCCGAGGACATCATGGGCTCGGTCGGCTTCGGGGAACTCGCCTTCTGGCTGGCCACCCAACGACGGCCCACCCCCGGCGAGACACGCGTCTTCGAGGCGGTGCTCGCCGCACTCGCCGACCACGGCTTCACCCCCACCGCCATCGTCACCCGGCTGACCTACCTGTCGGCGCCGGACTCGGTGCAGGGGGCGCTCGCCGCCGGTCTGCTCGGCGGCGGGTCACGCTTCCTCGGTGTCACCGAGGACACCGGCCGCTTCCTGCACGACGTCCTGGAATCCCTGGACGGCGCCCTTCCCGCCCAGGACGCGGACTGGGACGAGCTGGCGCTGCGCACGGTCCGGGAACAGCGCGCGGCCGGCACGTTCGTCCCCGGACTGGGGCACCACGTGCACAAGGAAGGCGATCCCCGTACGCCGCGGCTGATGCGCATCGCGCGGGAAGAAGGTGTCTTTGGCCCGCACCTGTCCCTGTTCGCCGCCATCGGCCGCGTCCACCCGACCGTGCTCAACAGGACACTCCCCCTCAACGGCGCGGGAGTCTGCGGGGCCGCCCTCGCGGACCTGGGGCTCCCGCTGCCGCTGCTGCGCGGCTTCGCCCTCCTGGCCCGCACCGCCGGGCTGATCGGCCAGCTCGCCGAGGAACTGCGCCGTCCGGTCGCCCGGGACGTCTTCCTGTCCGTCGACCTCAACAACACCCCTGTCCCCCCGGATCCCTACGCCCCGGAACCGTTCGCGCAGGGGCGACGCGAGGCCTGATCCCGCGCCCGCCGCCCTCCACCCGCAGAGCAAGGAGCAGCAATCGTGTCCGTCGACGAGGACAACATCACCGAGCTGGCCGTCCGGCGCTGGGCCACCGCGCACTCCCCGCGGCTGGGCGAACTCATGGGAGCGCTGGTCCGTCATCTGCACTCCTTCGCGCGCGAGGTACGGCTCACCGAGGACGAGTGGGCGGCCGCGATCGAGTGGCTGACCGCGGCCGGCCAGACGTGTGACGACAAGCGCCAGGAGCTGATCCTCACGTCCGACGTGCTCGGACTGAGCACGCTCGTCGTGCAGTTGAACAACCGGTTCGGGCCGCGGGCGACCCCGGCGACGGTGCTCGGGCCGTTCCACATCGACGGCTCCCCGACCGCGCCGTACGGTTTCGACATGTCGGACGGCATCGAGGGCACGCCGCTGTTCTTCACCGGCAAGGTGACGGACACCGAGGGTGCTCCGCTCCCGGGCGCCGTGCTCGACGTCTGGCAGGCCGACGCCGACGGCGCGTACGAGGCCCAGCTCCCCGAGATCGACGAGGCCCGCCTGCGGGCCAAGTACCGCACCCGTCAGGACGGCACGTACTGCATCCGCACCATCGCGCCGCGCGGCTACGCGATCCCCATGGACGGCCCCGTCGGCGACCTGGTGCGCCGGACGGACATCAGCCACTTCCGGCCCGCGCACGTGCACTTCCTCCTCCACGAACCCGGCTACCGGAAACTGATCACCCACCTGTTCCAGGAGGGCAGCGAATACCTCGACTCGGACGTCGTCTTCGGCACCAAGGACGCGCTGGTCGTCCCGTTCACCGAACGCCCGGCGGGGACCGCGCCCGACGACAGCACGCTCGAGGTCCCTTACCTCCACGCCGAGTTCGACTTCGTGCTGCAGCGCGACTGACCCGGATTGTGTTCAGCCCCCGCACCCGTCGAAAGGTGCCCTAGAGTCGCCGCATGCGACGAAGGACCGGATGGGCGACAGCCGGGGTGGCAGCCCTGGCCTGGGGTGAGTGGCTGAACTGGCGCTGGTCTCGAACTCTCGTAGGGAACAACGACGGCGCTTCCGAGGCCGTGGTCGTGCTGGGCTACCGGAATCGCCAAGAGACGGCGAACTTGATCAACCGCTGGCGAGTCCGTGCGGGAATACGCTCCATCGCGGCTGACCGCACGCACGGGACCCGCGTGGTCTTCAGCGGCGGTGCGGCCGGCAGCGGCGCCGCGGAGGCCACGCTGATGGCCGACTACGCGAAGTCGGTACTCGGGTTCGACGGCACAGTGCTTCTCGAAGACCAAAGCATGACGACATGGGAGAACATCACGAACGTGATCCCACTGATCGAGGACGTGGACCGCATCAAGATCGTCTCTCAACCAGCCCATGCGCTCAAGGCCCGGGCGTACTTGCGGCGGCAGCGCCCTGATCTTGCACAGAAGCTGGTGCCCGCGGATGACTACCGCCCTGGCGAGTGGATGGTCGTCAAGCCGCTGCTGGCTCTGTACGGACTTTGGACCCTCCGCGTTCTCAAGGCCGACGAACGGAGGGTCTGACTACTGTGGAATCCCGCGTGGCAGGGCAAGCTTGCGGCCATGGAACCTGTCAACGTCGAGCACGAGTGCGTGATCGATATCATGTTCGCCGGGCCGCAGCGGCCCAGCTTCGGTGATGTCTTCCTCCTCTGTGGTGACCACCACCCGAAGTTCCCCGCCACGGACGCCCGTTGGGGATCGCTGGAGCGCTTGCGCTTCGAGCAGGTCGACGACTACTTCGCGGTCCTTGACGAAGACTCGGAGGAACCCGTCATCTGGCTGTATCCCCTGGCCCAGGGTTCTGTCGTGCACCACCATCCGGGACCGTTCGACGGCCTGCGACTGCAATACGACCCTGAACTGGACAGCTCGGGCCTGATCACCCACTTCGTCGACGTCGTCGAATGCCTTGCCGGCCTTTTGCCCGCACACGTGCTGTGGGGACAGCGACGTGAGCCTATGGGGCCACCCATCGACACCGACGCCCTCGCGGCGCGCGTCCAGCGCTTCGCCGACGCCGGTGATGTGCGGTAGAGGCAGCAGCAGCGGGGCCTTGACGACCGAGGGAGCGGGGTGGCCAGTTCTTCGCCTCCGTCACCGCGGCCTTTCCCGAGGACGGAGCGACTGGAGCAGCGACGACTGGCAGGACAAGAAGCGCTGGTGCGCCGTGCTCCATCAGTTCGACGAGTCTGGTCGGCACATGGACTCACTCATTCAGTTCACCGGTACCACGGCGGACGGTGAACAGAAGGCGATCACTGCGGCCGAGCAGCTGCTCGGTGAGTGGCTGGACGCGCTGCCTGAGCGGCAGTACCCGGACATAGCGATCGCACCCTTCGCCGTTCGAAGGGAGGGCGCCTTGTTCGGTCTGGTCCTGGAGAGGCACCCGGCCGGCCCATGGCTAGCCCTGCACCGTGAGCCGAGCCAGGTCGAACCGCCGGGCGGCGAGGTCGTCGGAGCGGATGAGCCAGTAGAGGGTGCCCTCGTCGCCCCAGGTCGTCTTCGCGTCGCTGTCGCCGGCGAACTGGGCGAGCAGGACCCAGCGTTCGGCTTCCCGGTCCAGCGGTTGGTCGCCCCACGCGTGCATGCCGCCGAGCGTCGCGTTCGCGATCTCGTACTCCACCGGGCCCTGGACGGGCACGGCGTGACCGCCGATCTGGTGGTCGATCCGGGTGCGCAGGTGCGCGAAGGCGCGAACGAACGGTCTGAGCCCGGCCGGGGTGTCGCGGGGGTGGGGCCAGTGCCGGGTGTCGCCGAGCAGCGCCTGCCGGGCCTGGGGCAGCCACAGGTCCGGGGCACTCTCTCCGACGTCCGCGCCGAGTTCCACGCGCGGGAACGCCTCCAGGACAGGGGGTGTGTCCACCGGGAGGACGGGGGTGTTCTCCGGGACGTACAGCACCTGGGCCCCGGCCCAGGTGTCGGGGTCGTCGACGGACACGAAGACGTCTTCGTCCACCTGACCGTCGAAGGAGAAGAAGGACAGGGTTCCATCCCGGGGGAACTCCTCAGCGAGTCCGTCGCGGGGCAGTGCGGCGCAGCGCACCGAGGCGACGAAGGACAAGGGCCCGTATCCGGGCCACTCGGGCCAGGCGGTCCCGGCCGGAAGCTCCGGGGTCCCGCCGAGCACGGCAGCGATCTGCTCGCCGGCTCGGGCCTGGCGCAGGCGTACGGACGGGCGCAGGAGTGCTGTCCAGCGCTGCGCGACGTCGCTGGGAAGATGCTCGGCAGCAAGTCGGGAGTATCGCTCGTCGGTCATGACATCCATCATTTCCGATCAGCCGTCCTTGAGGGCTTCGGTGAACTCGGCGTGCAACTGGTTACGGGTGCGGACCAGAATCCGCCCGAGCATGTTCTTGCCGTTGCCGGTCCTGCCCCGCCCCCAGTAGTGGTCGGTGGTGGTGTCCTCGACGATGTCCTCGTCGCCGGTGGACAGCAGAATGTCGCGGATATCGGCGTGCGCGCGGAACTTGGTCACCACCGCACGGCGCATCACGTCGTCCTTGACCCGCTCCCAGTCCCTCCGCAGGGGCTTGGACGAGTCACGGCCCAGCTCCGCTGCCCGCAGGGGCGTGCGCGCACGCCGGATGAGATCCGCGTGGCGGGTGCCCTTGAACTTCTGCGCCTGGAAGTAGTGCTCCGAGGTGGGCCACCGGACCCCGTCGAGGTCGAAGCCGTGATCGGAGAAGTTCGAGAAGCATCCGTAAGGGACTTCGTCGGCGCCATAGAAGTAGATCGTCATGAGAACCTCACGGATGTCACGGAAACCCGCACGATGTCAGGCGTGCCCCGGGCCTGCCAACCGGTTTCTTTGGGGGGCCGGTCCTGAAGGGCCGTGAGCGTCGTGCTGTTCGGCAACCATCGCGAGGTCCGGTTCCAGGTCAACCGCGGCCCGGTGGTGGCCGGCCGGTCCAGGTTGGTTCCCCGGAACCGGGGTCGGCTGGTCACCGGCCGCCTGGCGGGCCATCAGTTCGGGACACATGCCCAAGTGCACGCGGGAAGTGTGCTGTTCCCCGACCGCCTCGCCGCCGTCGAGGGCGTCTCGGCCGATGCGTCCTGAGTTCGACACCGGGACGCGGCCGCGCAGGTGAACTGACCGCTCTCAGTCGTCGTTTCTGGTGTTCTCGTTCGGCAGCAGCCTCTGGCGGACCCAGAGGCTCAGCAGAGCCGTCCCGCCGACCAGCACCGGCACCGGGTCCCCGGCAGGAGGAGCCAGGACATACCCGAGCACCGTGACCGTGCAGACCGTCAACGGGATGAAGGCTGCCGCGCTCTCCATCCCCCATCGCAACGTCGGCTGTGCCGTGCCCAGAACCTTCGCCCCGCCGGGCACCCAAGGGCCGGCGGCGGCCACCAGCAGGCCCACGGTGTTGCAGACGGCTGCCACCTGACAGGACATCGTCTCAGGGCTGGGCGGGCCGACCGTCCACAGGCGCAGGGTGTCGCCGGTCAGCATGAGGGCCAGCCCGACGATCCCCACCCACAAGGTGGCTCTCCGGTCGCTCCGTACGAGACGGCGCAAGGCGAAGAGAAAGCTGAGGAACAGGACTTCCGCGGTCCAAAGGACACCCACCATGCCCGTACCCAGTCGCCAGCCACCACTGGCGCCGCGCAGCAGGACCCATCCCGTCATGAACACGGCTCCGGCTGTGACGACCCCGTCCAGCACGCGCCGCAGCCACACGCTCCGGCCTTGGCCGGCATCGGCCGCGACCACCAGACCTGCCATGCCCAGGCCGACCGCCAGTGTCACTCCGAAGAGCACCACCGAAGCGAGCAGTGAATGGTCGACCGGTGTCAGCCCTGGAGGCTGAGCCGACAGCACGTTGACCGCTTCCCGGTACACACCCCCGGCCGCCGCCGAACCTCCCAACAGCAGCAGCCGCGTCCGTACCCGGCCGGCCGCCCCCCACGCACGGAGCCCCAGGGAGACCGCCAGCGCACAGCACCCGGTGGTCGGCCCGAAGGCCACCGTCCACGCCGCCGCGTTCCCGGCCGCCCATGGCCCGCTGACCGTCAGCGCTGTTGCCACCAGACAAGCCACGCCCACCGCGCCCCAGGCCCATGCCCCGGTCCGGCGGGAGCGGCCCGCCCGGGCCCCGAGCACGTCCGGCGACTTCCCCAACCCCGACATCAGGTGCGCCTTTCGCCCTGTCCCCCGCCCGCCGGGCGTGCAGCCCCCGGATCCATGCAGAGACCGTAGAAGACTCACCCACCTGTCCCGACCTGAACGATCGGGTCATTCACCCGTACTGCGTAAGGAAGGTGCCGGATCGGCCTCGGGAGGCCCACTTGGCCCGGACGGCCCGTGCAGCCGTGGAGGGTGGAGGCCGACGGTCGGTCGGCCGTGCCGACTCAGGTCGGCCCCCACCCTGTCAGGGCGCTACCGCGCGGCCCGTCTGCGGGGAGATCGTGCCGGAGCACAGGCCGCGGGCGGCCAGTCCCTGGGCGATGCGCGGGATCGCGGCGAGCGTGTTGGCGGCCCAGTCGTGCATGAGGATGACCTGACCGTTGGTGAGCCGCCCGGCGGCCTGCACGATCGCATCCGTACTGGCGCCGTTCCAGTCCTGGGAGTCCACGTTCCAGATGATCTCGGTGAGGCCGTACCTGGCCTCCACCGCCTTGACCGTCGCGTTGGTCTCGCCGTACGGCGGCCGCATCAGTTTCGGCGTGCCGCCGCCCGCCGCCGCGACGGCCTGCTGGGTACGGAGGATCTCCGAGTCGATCTGTGCCTGGGTGAGCTGGGTGAGGTGGGGGTGCGTGTAGCTGTGGTTGCCGACCCACATGCCGGCCGCGACCTCCGCCCTGACCTGGGCCGGGTAGGCGGCGGCGTACTGGCCCTCGTTGAACATGGTCGCCCGCAGGCCGTTGCGTTGCAGCGCGCTCAGCAGGGCGGGGGTGTTCCCGGACGGGCCGTCGTCGAAGGTGAGTCCGACGTATCCCGCACAGGCGGCGGCCCGGGCGGGGGCGGCCTGGACGGTGAGGGTGCCTGCGGCGGCCAGGGCCAGCGCGGCCAGGGTCGTCGTCAGGCGGCGCGCGCCCGGATGTGTCCCGGCCGGGCTCATGCCGCCACCGTGATGGTGGAGCTCCCGCTGCTCTGATAGCCCTCGGTCGCGAGGATCATGTAGTACCTGAGGGTGCCGAGGGACATCCCGGCGCGCGCCCAGGCGTCGAAGTGGTTGCCGGTGGTGATGGCGCCGCCCGTCCGCTTCGCCTGCCGGACGCTCCAGTACTGGTTGAAGGTCCTGGTGCCTTCGACGGACGGCGCGTTGTACCGCGTCGTCTGATAGATGTCGTAGGTGCCGCCGTCGCTGGTCACGGCCCCCTTGTACGTGCCGGTCGGCCGGTAGGTGCCCCAGTTGTCGACGATGTAGTACTCGACGAGCGGATTGGACGACCACCCGTAGAGGGCGAGGTAGGCGTTGCCGGACGGGCTGAAGGTGCCCGAGTAGTTCACGGTCCTGCGTGAGCCGGTGCTCCAGCCCTTGCCGGCGACGAAGTTCCCGGTGTTGCGCCAGCTCGTGCCGTAGGTGCCGCCGGAGTCCAGGGTCATGGAGACCGTGCCCTGCGCGTCGGTCCAGAACGAGTAGTAGAAGCCGTTGTTGGTTCCGGTCTGGTTCGTGGTGATGACGGTGGCCGCGCGGGCGGTGCCGGGCAGGGCCAGCGTCGACGCGGCGCCCAGCAGTAGGGCGCATGCGGTCCTGCGGGTCGGGTGGTGTGCGGGTGCGGGTGCGGGGTGCATTCGAGGTTCCTCCTCTTCTGAGGCCTGAAATGTGGTCCGCAGTGTTGACCCGCCCTCATCGACTGTCAATAGTTTCGGTTTCTGTCCCGAAATATTTCGATGCCTTCTGACGACTATTGAGACAGCTATTTTCGTCGGGGTGAGAGGAGATCGGGAGAGTTTCGCGGCCCTCCTGATACCGAATGTTTCGAAGACCTTCCGGCAGGAAGGTCAGGCCAGGCGCACGCGCGGCTTCTCCAGCTGGATGGACGGGAATTGTTCGAGAAGGGATCTCAGGCCGACGCGGCCGTCCAGCCGGGCGAGGGGAGCGCCGAGGCAGTGCTGGATTCCGTGGCCGAAAGCGAGGTGCACGTGCTCGGCACGCATGAGGTCGAGCTCGCGAGCAGCCGGGCGCAGACCGCTTCGACGGCTGACCGAACGAGTCTGCGCAGCAGATCGTGGGTGGGAGGGGCGGCAATCAGGCGGGCACGGACAGGAGCAGCGTGATGCGGGACGGTTCAGCTGCTTTCCGGTGGCTCCAGGCGTGTGTACATGTGCACGCGGCTCTCCAGCCCCTGCGGATTCGGGGCGTAGACGGCGATCATGCGGGCGTACTCCGGAGCCCAGTAGCGGCCGACGCTCCCGGCCGGCACCCGGACGACGTCTCCGGTGACGGCCTCGACGGTCTCCCCGTCGCAGGCGACGAACAGGTGGCCCTCCAGGACGTAGTTGAACTCGTCGTGCGGATGCTCGTCCGTCCAGGACTCGCCCCGCAGCTCCCATTCCATGAGGGCGACTCCCGGCCGGGGCCCCTCCCCCGGTGGCACGAAGGCGTGGCCCTTGGGGCGTCCTTCCCGTTGGACGAGGGGGCTGGAGGGGTACTTCCGCGGTGCCATCGTTCGTCCCTTCATTCCTTCGCGAGTTCCAGCAGGGCGAGGGTCGCGCCGTTCGCCTTCTCGGCCAACCGCGCCAGGGACCGGCGCTCGCCGTCCCACATGGCCCAGCGGTTTGCGCCTTCGAGGACGGTCATCACGAGCTTGACCTGCTGGACGGACGGGCCGAAGCCCATGTCCTCGGCCGCGGCGCGGTAGAGCGCCTCGTACAGATCGACCCAGGCGTCGACCTCCTCACGAAGCGCCGGCGGGAGGAAGTGGACGACCTGGTCGGTCGCCACCAGCAGGTCCCACAGGTTGCTCTCGGGAAGCTCGATCTGCCGGGTGAGATGGACGTGCACCATCCGGCGCCAGCCTTCCCGGGGGTCCGGGACACCGCGCACCTCGTCGAGCAGGGCGACGCCGAACTTGTAGAAGTGCCAGCGGAGCGACTCGGCCACGATCTCGTCGCGGCCGTCCGGGAAGTGGTTGTACAGGCTCGGGGCCTTGATGGACATCTCCTTGGCGATCATCCGCATGGTGACCGAGTTGAACCCGTTCTCGGTGGCCAGCCGGAGGAACGCCTCGAGGATCGCCTGCCGCGAGGGGGTCTGACGGCTCCAGTCGAGCGCGCCGAGATGCTCGTCGAACTCCTCGACCGCGCGGGGCCACCGCTCCTCGGCCACTGACGCCTCCTTCACCGGTGTGCGACGTTTCGAGGGGAGACTACCTGACGTTAGTTAGCACACGGCGACGCCACACTCTGGCGAAGCTACCGTACGTTAGTTAGCCTGAAGCATGCCCGTTGAAGCACAGCGCACCTCCGTGTCCCGCGACGACCTCGCCGCCGCTCTGCGCGCCGCGAACGTCACGTTCGACGACACTCCCCTGACCCGCGCCCTGTACTCGTCGGACGCGAGCCTCTATCGCGTCGTCCCGTCCGCGGTCGTCACGGCGCGCCACGCCGACGAGGTGATCGCGGCCCACGAGGTGGCGCGTGAGCTGCGGATACCGGTGACGATGCGCGGCGCCGGCACCAGCATCGCCGGCAACGCGGTCGGCCATGGCATCGTCGTGGACACCCGCCGGTTCAACCGGATCCTCGACATCGACCCGGCCGCGCGCACGGCGCGCGTGGAACCGGGCGTGGTGCACGCGGACCTCCAGCGCGCGGCGGCACCCCACGGGCTGCGGTTCGGACCGGACCCGTCCTCGCACAGTCGCTGCACGATCGGCGGAATGATCGGCAACAACGCCTGCGGGTCGCGGGCGCTGGGCTACGGGCGGACCGTGGACAACGTCGAGTCGCTGCGCGTGCTGTACGGCAACGGCGAACTCGCCCTGGAGGCGGGCGGTCGGCCCGGTGGCCACACCGCGGCGCGACTGGCCGCCGTCGGGGACGCCAACCTCGCTCATCTGCGGACCGAGTTCGGCCGTTTCGGCCGTCAGGTCAGCGGCTACGGCCTGGAGCACCTGCTGCCCGAGCGGCGCCGCGTCGAACGGTTCCTGACCGGCAGCGAGGGCTCGCTGGCCACGGTCCTGGAGGCGACGGTACGGCTGGTCGACGACCGGGTCGAGCGCAGGATGCTGGTGCTCGGGTACCCGACGATGGCCGACGCGGCCGATGCCGTACCGGCGCTGCTCGCCGCCGTGCCGGGCCGGCTCGTCGCGTGCGAGGGCATGGACTCGCGCATCGTCGATCTGGTGCGGGAACAGGGTTCCGCCGTTCCCGACCTGCCGCGCGGGCGTGGCTGGCTGTTCGCGGAGGTGGCGGGCGAGGACGCGGGCGACGCGGTACGGCGGCTCGTCGCCGTCGGCGCCGCGCTGGACACACGGCTGATCGACGACCCGCGGGAGGCGGCCGCGCTGTGGCGCATCCGTGAGGACGGCGCGGGGCTCGCGGGCCGGTCGCTGCCGACTCCGGCGTACGGCGGCTGGGAGGACGCCGCCGTTCCGCCGGAGCATCTCGGCGCGTGGCTGCGCGACTTCGAGGGACTCCTGCGGGAGCACGGCCTTCAGGGCGTTCCGTACGGGCACTTCGGCGACGGCTGTGTGCACTGCCGTATCGACTTCCCGTTCCGGCCCGGCGACCCGGCCTCGGCCGGCGTGTTCCGTGACTTCATGACCGCCTGTGCGACACGGCTGCGTGCGTACCGCGGCACCCTGTCGGGAGAGCACGGTGACGGCCGGGTCCGCGGCGAGCTGTTGCCGCTGATGTACGACGAGACGTCCCTCGCCCTGTTCCGGCAGGTCAAGACGGTCTGCGACCCCGACGGCATGCTGAACCCGGGCATCATCGCCGACCCGGTTCCGCTCACCGACGACCTGCGCCCGGTGCGCCCTCGGACCCCGGTGCGCACGGGGCTGCGTCTGGTGCACGACGCGGGGGACCTCGGTGCCGCCGTGCACCGCTGCACCGGCGTCGGAAAGTGCGTGGCGCCCACGACGACGGGGGTGATGTGCCCGTCGTATCTCGCCACGAGGGACGAACGGGATGCGACCCGCGGCCGGGCGCGCGTGCTCCAGGAGGCGCTCGACGGCGGTCTGCTGCGCGGGGGCCTGAAGGACCCGGCAGTCGCCGGGGCGCTCGACCTGTGCCTGGCGTGCAAGGGGTGTTCGAGCGACTGCCCCAGCGGTGTCGACATGGCCACGTACAAGAGCGAGGTGCTGCACCAGCGGCACGATGTCGCCGGGCTGCGCCGGCCGCGGTCGCATCTGTTCCTCGGGCGGCTCCCGCAGTGGGCCCGGCTCATGGCACCGCTGGCCAGGCCGGCCGATCTGCTCCTGCGGGTCGGGCCGCTCGCCGCGCTGGCCAAGTGGGCCGCCGGTATCGACCGCAGGCGGTCCGTGCCGCGGTTCGCCTCCCCCACGCTGAGGCGGGCGGCGGACACCGGTGTCGTGGGCGACACCCCTCCCGACGTGTGGATCTGGGCCGACTCCTTCACCGACCACTTCTTCCCCGCCTCCGGTCTGGCGGCGATCCGGTTCCTGGAGTCGCACGGCCTCACGGTCCGCGTCATCCGGGAGGACGCCTGCTGCGCCCTGACCTGGATCACGACCGGTCAGCTCGACCGGGCGCGGGACATCGTGGGCCGGACCGTGCGGACGCTCGCGCCCTACCTCCGCGGCGGGGTCCCCGTGATGGCGCTGGAGCCGTCGTGTCTGGCGTCGTTGCGCGGCGACGCGGCGGAACTGTGCGACGGCGAGGAGACGGGCCTGGTGGCCTCGGGGATGCTGAGCTTCGCCGAGCTCGTCGAGCGCCTCGAGCTGCCGCTGCCCGACCTGACCGGGGTGGAGGTCGTCGCCCAGCCCCACTGCCACCACAGTGCCGTCATCGGCTGGGACACCGACCGGCGCCTGCTGGAGCGGGCCGGCGCGTCCGTCACCCAGGTGCCGGGGTGCTGCGGCCTGGCCGGCAACTTCGGGGTGGAGAAGGGGCATTACGAGGTCAGCGTGGCGGTCGCCGAGACGCATCTGCTGCCGGCCGTGCGGGCGCACGCGGACGCGGTGGTCCTGGCGGACGGCATGTCCTGCCGCGTCCAGCTCGACGACCTGGCCCAGGTGCCGACCCGCCATCTGGCCGAGTTGTTCGCGTCCCGCGTCCGAGGCCGGTGACACGTCTGCGGAGCCGGGCCCCGGGGGCTCGGCTCCGCAGACGGGTGACGGTGGCGGCTCAGTGGATCTCGTTGCGCAGGGTCCCGATCTTCTCCAGGACGACCTCGACCTTGTCGCCGGGGCGCAGCCACAGGGGCGGGTTGCGCTTCGCGCCGATGCCCTCGGGGGTGCCGGTGGCGATGACGTCGCCCGGGCCGAGCGTGAGGAACTGGCTGACGTAGGAAATGATCCTCGCGACGGGGAAGATCATGTACCTGGTGTTGGAGCCCTGGACCCGGGTGCCGTTGACGAAGGTCTCGATGTCCAGGGCCTGCGGGTCGCCGATCTCGTCCAGGGTGACGATCGCCGGCCCGAACGGCGTCGCACGGTCCACCGCCTTGCCCGCGAGCCACTGGGTGCCGCGGTACTGGAGGTCGCGGGCCGTGATGTCGTTGAGGACGGACAGGCCCGCCACGTACGACAGAGCGTCGCTCTCGTCCACCCGGCTGCACTCTCTGCCCATGACGACGGCGAGTTCGCCCTCGAAGTCGAGGTGGTCGGTGACGTCGGACCGGTCGATGGCGTCGTAGGGGCCGATCAGGCTGCTGGCGAACTTGGCGAACAGGTCGGGGTGGGTGGGCAGGGCGCGGCCGGTCTCGCCGACGTGGTCGGCGTAGTTCAGGCCGACGCAGAGGACCTTGAGCGGGTCGGCGACCGGCGGGCCGAGGCGCACGGCGGACACGTCGCCGACGGGCTCCACCGTCCCGTCGGCGAGGAGCGGTCCGACGGCCGCGGCGATCCACGGCAGCCGGCCGCCGTACAGCCGGAGGAAGGCGCGCACGGACGGCAGGTCGCGCGAGATCAGCCCGGCGGTGTGGAGCACGGCGTTGAGGCCGAACACCTGGTCGTCGTGGAGGAGGCCCGGCTTCAGGTCGGCTCCGGATGCGTAGGAGACGAGTTTCACGTCAGATCCTTCGGGTGGTGGGCGTACGGGGTGGGGTGTGCCGTTCATGGAGGCGCCCTGCCCGCGGGGAGGTGTACGGGCAGGGCGCTGCGCGGGGACCGGGGCCGTCAGGAGAGGCGGATGGTCTTCTTGTTGGCGAACTCGTCCAGGCCGAGGCGGCCGAGCTCACGGCCGATCCCGGAGGCCTTGACGCCGCCGAACGGCAGGTCGGGCTGGCTGCGGATGAGGGTGTTGAGGCCGACCATGCCGACCTCCAGGCGTTCGGCGATGTCCGCGGCGAGGTCCTCGTCGCGGGTGAACACGGCGGACCCGAGCCCGAACCGGGAGTCGTTGGCCAGCTCGACGGCCTCCTCGACGGAGTCGACCTTGTACAGGACGGCGACGGGTCCGAAGAGTTCCTCGCTGTGGGCGCGCATGTCCGGGGTGACTCCGGTGAGGACGGTGGCCGGGTAGAACGCGCCGGGGCCGTCGGGGAGTACGCCGCCCAGGTGCAGCCGGGCGCCCTTGGACACGGCGTCCTCGACCTGCTCGGCGATCTCCTGCCGGCCGGACGCGGACGCCATGGGGCCGATGCGGGTGCCGGGGTCCAGCGGATCGCCGGTGTTCCACTGCTGCGCGCGGGCGACGAACCCTTCCAGGAACCGGTCGTAGACGTCGCTGTGGACGATCAGGCGCTTGGAGGACGTGCAGGACTGGCCGGCGTTGCTGAACCGGCCGGTCGCGGCCAGGTCGAGCGCGAGGTCCAGGTCGGCGTCGGGCAGGACGATGAAGGGGTCCGAGCCGCCGAGTTCGAGGACGCACTTCTTGAGGTGCCGGCCGGCCTGTTCGGCCACGCTCCGGCCCGCTTCCTCGGATCCGGTCAGCGAGACGCCCTGGAGACGGACGTCGGCGATGAGGGCGCCGATCTGCGAGGACGACACGACGAGGTTCTCGTAGACGCCCTTCGGGGCGTCGGCCTCGGCGATGAGCTCCTCGATGAGGAGCGCCGTACGGGTGCAGGAGCGGGCGTGCTTGAGCAGGACGGTGTTGCCGAGCAGCAGGTTGGGGGCGACGAACCGCGCCACCTGGTAGAGCGGGAAGTTCCAGGGCATGATCCCGAGCACGGGGCCCGTGGGAGCGGTCCTGACGACGGCCCGTCCCCCGGCTCCGACATCGATGACCTCGTCCGCCAGCAGGCGGGCGCCCGCGGTGGCGTAGTACGCGTAGATCGAGGCGGAGAGGTTGACCTCGCCCTCGGCCTGGGCGAGCGGCTTGCCCATCTCCGTGGCCATCGCCTCGGCGAGTTCGGCGCCGCGCTGCCGGTGCAGCGCGGCGATACGGGCCAGCACGGCGATACGGTCCTCGAGCCCGGCGCGGGCCCAGTCGCGGTAGGCGTCGGCGGCACGGGTGAGCGCTTCGGCGGCCTCGGCGTCGGTCATCATCGTGTACTCGGCGAGCACCTCACCGTCGAGCGGCGAGATGGTCTGGTAGGTGGGCATGGCGTGCTTCTCCAAACCGCTTGCGGGGTGGGGGGTCAGACCGTAGACGGGACGCGGACGTCGTAGCTGGGGTATCCCCGGGCCGTCTCGGCCTCGGAGATCGCGATGAACTTGTCGAGCCCTCCGACGTAGAAGTTGGCGGTCCTGGCCTTGCGCTTGCCGGGGATGTTGTTGCCGAAGATCCACGATCCGGTCTCCAGGAACAGCGAGCCCTTGAGTTCGTCGAGGCAGGTCCGCAGCCAGTTCTCCTCGGCCTCCTCGCGGAGCCACAGGGAGGCGCCGGGGGTGTCCTTGACGCTCTTGACGGCCTGGGCGATCCACTTGGCCTGGACGCCGATGGCGGAGGGGTTGTTGACGAACGGGCCGTTGGGTCCGAGGACCATGAACAGGTTGGGGAAGCCGGACACGGTCATGCCCATGTGGCTGCGGGGGGCGTCGGCCCAGTGCTCCTTGAGGGTCCTGCCGCCGGCGCCGCGGATGTCCATGTTGCGGTAGCTGCCCTCGACCGCGTCGAAGCCGGTGGCCAGGACCAGGACGTCCAGGCGGTGCAGGGTGCCGTCCTGGGTGACGACGCCCTCGGCCACGAACTCCTCGACGGGGTTCTCCCGGGTGCTGACGAGGGTGACGTTGGGCTGGTTGAAGATCTCGAAGTAGCCGGAGTCGCAGATGGGGCGCCGGGCGAACAGCTCGGTCGGGGTGAGCTTGCGGGCCGTCTCGGGGTCCTTGACGATCTCCCTGATCTTGCGCTTGATGAAGTCGGCGGCGAGCTCGTTCGCGGCGCGGTCGCTGGTGACGTCGCAGAAGGTCTCGTTGGCGAAGGTGTAGTTCCCGCCCTTGCGCCAGGCCCACTCGAAGATCGCCTCGCGCTCCTCCTCCGAGACGCTCCAGATGCTCCGTGTGGTCTCGTCGACGCCGAAGCCGATCTTGGAGGTGCGGAACTCCTCCCAGCGGTCCTCGCACGTGGCCTTGAACTGCTCCAGCTCCGCCTCGGACCAGGCGCGGTTCCCGGCCGGGACGGTGTACTGGGCGGTGCGCTGGAACGAGGTCAGGTGGGCTACGGTCCTGGCGGCCTCGGTCATGAACTGGATGCCGGTGGAGCCGTTGCCGATGACGCCGATGCGCAGGCCGGCGAGGTCGAGGTCCTCGGGCCAGTCGGCGGTGTGCACGACACGGCCCTCGAACCGGTCGATGCCGGGGAAGTCGGGGATGTTGATCCGGGAGAGCAGGCCGGCGGCGGTGACGAGGAAGCGGGCGCGGAACTCGCCCCGGTCGGTGACGACGTGCCAGCGGGCGCTCTCCTCGTCGAAGGCCGCGCCGACCAGGGTGGTCTCCAGCCGGATCCGGTCGCGCAGGTCCCAGAAGTCGACGGCGTCCTCGACGTAGCGGCGGATCTCGGGGCCGGGGACGTAGCGGGTGCGCCAGTCGGTCCGCTGGAAGAGTTCCCTGTCGTAGGGCAGCTGGTACATGAAGCTCTGCGTGTCGGAGAGGGCGCCGGGGTAGCGGTTCCAGTACCAGGTGCCCCCGACCTTCGGCGCCCTGTCGATGGCGATCGCGTCGAGACCGGCGTCGGCGGTGAGGGTGCGCAGTGCCATGACGCCGCCCATGCCGGTGCCCACGACGAGCGCGTCGATCTCACGCACGGTTTCTTCGCTGCCCATGTATTGCTCCTTTACGGGATTTCGCGCACGGAAAAGCGGCTCGCGCGATGATGTGTTTCGCCGAAATCACCGGAGGGAGTCGTCTCCGATTTCGACAACGTGACGCTACGTCCGGGAAATGTTGATCGCCAGATCACATTGATGCGAAGGTGGCGGACGATTGTTTCCGGAACTGAAATGATCAATGCAACACGAGGGCTTCTCAGGCCACGGCGGCCGGGTTCTCGCGGTGCAGACAGCGGCGCAGGTGGCCGAGAGCGGCCTCGACAGGCGGGTCGACGCATCCCGATCGCCAGGCCGCGCGCAGATGGACGTCGGGTACGAGTTCGCATTCGCGGCGGGCGAGCGGCACGAAGACGACGTTGGGGTTGGTCGTCGACCGGGAGACGGAGCGCAGCGCGAGGTGGCAGCCGACCTCCGCCCCGACGAGCGCCAGACAGGACGAGGTGTCGGGGGCGAACTGGACGTTGTTGACGCCGCCGGTGCCGTGCGCGTAGCCGAGCCGCCAGAGCCGGTCGGTGGTGACCGATCCGGTGGCGTAGGGCAGGGAGACGAACGGCTCGGAGGCCACGTCCTGGAAGGAGACGACCTGCGAGCCGGCGAGCCGGTGGGTCCGCGGCACCGCGACCACGAGCGAGTCGGCGATCAGTACCTCGCTGTCGAGGCCGGGCGGCAGGTTGTCGAAGCGGCCGAGTCCGACGTCCACCTCCGCGTCCAGCAGCCGGCGGATCGTCGGCCTGGAGACGGCCTGCGAGGTCAGATCGAGGCGGATACCGGGGTGGTCGGCCCGCATGCCGCGGGAGAGGGCGGCCACCAGGGGGTGCGCCGCGACCCCGCAGAACTCGACGCGGACGGTGCCGGACTCGCCGGAGACGGCGGCACTGACGGCGGCCTCGGCGACGGCCACGGCGGCGAGCACCTCGCGGGCCGGCCCGATCAGGGCCGCACCGGCGGGCGTGAGGGAGACCGAGCGGGTGTTGCGCTCGAACAGGCGGCTGCCGAGCTCGCCCTCGAGTGCCTGGATGGTCCGGCTCAGGGGTGCCTGGGCCATGAAGAGCTGCTCCGCGGCGCGGCCGAAGTGCAGGTGTTCGGCGACCGCGAGGAAGGCCTGTAGTTGTCGCACGTTCACGGTCGTACACCTCCGCTTGTGATGCTCGGCACCCACCCTAGGCTAACGTCCGTTAGTTAGCTAGAGTCTCGGGTGGCCGGATTAATCCGGTTCCGACAACACACCGTTTCCAGTTCGGACGTATTCCGATTCCACTGGTCCGGACCCGTTGACGGGCCGTTCGTCGGTCCTTACGTTTCATTTCACTTTCCCCGCGAACAGGTTTAGGCGGCCGTTGAAATGTCTCTTGCAAGCAGCACCGAAATCCCGGCCGGCCCCGCCGGTCGCGCCGGTGGTTTGCTCCTTGTCGGTCCCCAGCAATATCCGAGCCTGGAGCGGGAGCGGGCACTGGCCGAGGAGTTCGACCTGGACTTCGTGGTGGCGCCGGACCGGAAGGCGTTCCGTGCGTCGATCCCGGAGGCCACCGTGGTGATGGTGACCCCGTACGCGCCCGTGGAGGCCCAGGACTTCGCCGCGATGAGGAAGTGCATCGCCGTGGTGCGGTACGGCATCGGCTACGACAACATCGACGTGCCGGCCGCCCGGGAGAAGGGTGTCCCGGTCGCGATCGTGCCGGGTGCGGCGACCGAGGAGGTCGCGTCGCACGCGCTCACCATGGGACTGCTGCTGGCGCGGCGCATCCCGGCGGGGCAGTCGGCCATCGAGGCCGGCCAGTGGGCGGGCAGTGTCGGGATGGACACGCCACGGTTCTCCCAGCTGGACGTCGCGGTCGTGGGCATGGGCCGGATCGGCCGCCAGGTCGCCCGGTGGTACGCGGCCCTGGGCACGAACGTCCGCGCCTACGACCCGTTCGCGACCTTCGACTCGGTGCCGGCGGCGCCGCTGAGGGAGCTGCTCGAACAGTCCGACGTGGTGTCGCTGCACCTCCCGCTGTCGTCCGCGACCAGAGACCTGGTGTCCGCCGAGGTCATCGGCCGCATGCGGCCCCGCTCGGTCATCGTCAACGTCTCGCGCGGCGGGCTCGTCGACGAGGCCGCGCTGGCGGACGCGCTGCGCTCCGGACACCTGGCCGGAGCGGGTCTCGACACCTTCACGACGGAGCCGCTTCCGACGGATCACGTCCTGCGCGGCGTCCCGAACCTGGTGATGACCCCGCACGTCGCATGGCGGTCCGACCTGGCGATGGACGCGCTTCAGGAGGCTGTCGTGCTCCGCGCCCGCCAGGCGCTGACGGGCCGGCCGCTGTCGGACCTGGTCACCTGACCGGACCGGCATCGCGCCGCGGCCTGCCCTCTCCCCCCACACCCGAACGTCTGCGCGGGCACTGACGCCGGCGCAGCGAGCTCCACGCGGTGAGCACGTCCCGAACGGGACGGCATCCCCGGGAGGCGACACCAACCCCAACCGGCCCCGCGGTAGCTCGGGTGGGCCCCACCAGGAAGAGAAACTCATGGCAAGACACGAGCAGGTCCCCACCGTGAGTGGTGAAAGACGAGAGGCGGAAGTCGTGGAACAGCCGCGGCGTCTGCAAGGCAACATGGGCGTCGGCGAGCTCGCCATGAGCGTGCTCGCGTTCTCCGCGCCGCTGACCACGGTGGCCGGGTTCATCCCGGTGCTGCTGATGTTCGGCGGCAGGACCGGGCCGGCGATCTACATCGTGGCGACGGTCATACTCCTGCTCTTCTGTGTGGGCTTCACGGTGATGGGCCGCACCGTTGCGAACCCCGGCGGCTTCTACGCCTTCGTGACGCAGGGGCTCGGCCGCCCGGCCGGTCTCGGCGGCGCGTTCCTGGCGACGTTCGGGTACTTCATGATCGGGTTCTTCGCCCCGCCGTTCTTCGCCATCACCGTCCAGAGCTACGTGGAGAAGAACCTCCACGGTCCCCACATCGGCTGGGGCTGGTACGCCCTGGCGATCGTCGCCGTGACCACCGCCCTGGCGTACCGGCGCATCGACCTCTCGGCGAAGGTGCTGACCGCGGTCATGGTGCTCGAAGTGGTCGTCGTGGTGATCTTCGACATCGCGTCCTTCGCGCACGGGGCCCCGGCCGGTACCGGAGGTGCCTCACTGAGCCTGCCGTGGGTCACCGACCCGAACATCGGTCTCGCCCTCCTCTTCGTGGTCGGCAACTTCTTCGGCTTCGAGGCCACCGTCATCTTCCGTGAGGAGGTCAAGGACCCGGACAGGACGATCCCCCGGGCCACCTACCTGTCCGTGGCGGGGATCGGCGTCTTCTACGCCCTGGCCGCATGGGCCTACATCGCCTTCACCGGAGCCGACAAGGCGCAGGCGGCCGCCACGGCCAACACCGGCGGGATGTTCACCGACGCGCTGACCGCACTGGTCGGCAAGACCGTGGTGGACGTCGTCACCGTCCTGCTGATGACCTCGATCCTGGCGTCGATGCTCTCCATCCACAACGTCACGGCGCGGTACATGTACTCCCTGGGCACCGACGGGGTGGTGCCGAAGGCACTGGGCAAGGTGCACCCCCGGCACGGGTCACCGTTCGTGGCCGCGTCCCTCATCGGTGCGCTGTGGGCGGTCGGCGTGGTCCTCTTCGTGGCACTGGGCAGCGACCCGAACGTCCTGTACGCCCGTGCGTCCGGTATCGGTACCTTCGCGATCGTGCTGCTCCTGTTCGCGGCGAGTGTGGCGGTGTTCTTCTACTTCCGCCGCAACCCGTCCTCCGAGCCCGCCTGGAAGACCGCGGTGGCACCGCTCCTCTCGGCCGCCGGGATCGGCGTCGTGGCGTACCTCGCGGTGTCGAACTACGCGGACCTGCTCGGCGGCTCCGGCTTCGTCACGTCCTTCTTCCTGTTCTTCACCTTCGCCCTGTTCGTCATCGGGATGGTCCACGCGCGGGTTCTGCGCGGCCGGCGTCCCGAGGTCTACCAGCGCATCGGCCGCCAGGAACTGTGACGGCCTCCCGCTGACGGCGGCCGGCCCCGATCGGACGATCACGCCCATCGCCCGATCGGGGCCGACACCGGCTCCCTACGCTAACGATCGTTAGTTAGTCACTGTGCGTCGACCCTGTCGGCTCTTCCACAAGCAACCGAGGTGGCCATGAAAACTCCGGCAGAGACAGCGCCGAACCGGCCGACCGCCGCCACCGGCGACGGAATCCCGTTCCGGGTCGCGGTCGTCGGCGCCGGTCCCAGCGGGTGTTACACGGCCCAGGCTCTGCTCAAGGGACAGCCCGATATCGAGATCACCGTCCTCGACGCACTGCCGACCCCCTTCGGCCTGGTCCGATACGGCATCGCGGCGGACCACCAGGGCGCCAAGGCCGTGTCGCGTCAGTTCGAGCGGGTCTTCTCGCAGCCAGGGGTGGACTTCGTCGGGAACGTGTCCGTCGGTACCGACGTCGGCCTCGAGTCGCTCCGCGAGAACTTCCACGCGGTCGTCCTCGCGACCGGCCTGGGAGCGGATCGGCGACTGGACATCGAGCGGGATCCGGACGCCCGGGTCGTCGGCGCCGGGGACCTCGTCCGGCTGCTGAACTCGGACCCGGACGCCCGTCTGCGGCACCGGCGGGACGGTCTCGACGACCTCGGCGCCGAGGTCGTCATCCTCGGGACCGGGAACGTCGCCGTGGACGTGGCGCGCCTGCTGTCGAAGTCCGACCTGGACCTCATCGCCTCCGACATCGACGACGACGCCCTGCGCGCGGTGGCACCGAACCCGGTACGGACCATCCACATCCTGGGGCGATGTCCGTCGCATCGCGCCAAGTGGGACGCGTCGATGGTGAAGGAACTCGCCCACGTCGTCGGTGTCCGGGTGACCGTGGACGGCACGCCCCTGCTCGACGGGACCGCGGTGTCCCCGCGCACGACGGTGAACGTGCGGTTCGAGCAGGTTCCCGCCGCCATCCGGCGGCACGACGGCCGGATCCGTGTGACGACGCACCGGGCGGGCGACAGCGGGCAGGTCGACCACGTCGACGCCGACACCGTCATCACGGCGCTCGGATTCGAGTCCCCGGCCGCACACCTGACCCACTCCGGTGGCCTCGACGCGCCGCACCTCTTCCGGGTGGGCGGACCGGCCACCGGCCGGCTCGGCAATCTGGCGGAGAACCGGAGGCTGGCGACGGACGCGGCGAGGGACGTCCTCGCGTTCCTCCGGGGCCAGGAACCCCGGCACCGGGCCGGCCTGGACGGGCTCCGCGACCGACTGCCCGCCTCGGCCGTGGACTTCGAGGCGTGGCGGCGCATCGACGACGCGGAGATCCGGCGTGCCCGGCCCGACCGGTGCCGGACGAAGTTCACGACCAGGGAAGAACTCCTCGCCGCGGCGGCGGGTTCCGCCGCCCCGCCTTCCATCCCGCTGGCCACGACCGGGCCATCGACAACCCAGGAGAAGTGAGATGACTGTCGTACACGTCCTGTTCGGGACCGAGTCGGGCAACGCGGAGATGGTCGCCGACGACATCGCCGCCGCGTTCGGCGGCCAGGGATTCGAGACCGTGACCACGGAGCTGACCGACGTCGAGGTGTCCGACCTGGCGGCCATGGAGATCGCCGTCTTCGTGAGCTCCACCTACGGCGAGGGCGGGCTGCCCGAGACGGCGGCACCCTTCTACGACGCCCTCCTCGCGCAGCGCCCCGACCTGACCGGTGTGCGGTTCGCGGCGTTCGGGCTCGGCGACAGCATCTACGAGACGTTCAACAACGCCATCGACACCCTCCGCAGGGCGCTCCTGGAGCTCGGCGCGGAACAGATCGGAACCACGGCCAAGCACGACGCCGCGTCGACGACCCCGGCCACGGAGCTCGCCGACGCATGGGCCCGGGACCTCCTGGCCCTGCTGCCCGCCTGACCCCGCCCCCGGCCTGACCGGACCGAAGGAGTGACAGAGATGAGCCCGACCATCGAGGAAGCCTCGGCGCTGTTCCCGTGGAACGACGAGGGATTCCGGGCCGACCCGTACCCGGCGTACGAGCGGGCCCGCGCGCTCGCACCCGTGCACCGGACGACGGAGAACACGTACGTCGTGCTGAACCACGCGGACACCATGCACCATGCGAAACGGCCGTGCATGCGGATCGCGGAACCGCCGTCGTTCGCCGCCGCCTCCGAGCACGTTCATCCGTGGACCGCGTTCGACAACACGGTTCTGTCGAAGGACGCGCCGGAGCACACCCGGATGCGGCGGCTGACGAACCGCTGGCTGACACCGAAGATGATCGGCACCTGGGCACGGCTGACGCATGACTTCACGGTCGAGGCGCTCGACGGGCTCGGCCCGGGCGAGGTGGTGGACGCCCACTTCGACCTGGGCGTGATGCCCACCCATCTGACGATGTGCCGCATCCTCGACATGCCCGTGGGCGATGTGGAGGGCATGTTCTGGGCCCTGTGGGACGCGATGCTCATCAACGCGACCGCTCCGGGCGAGGGCATCCACGCGAGGTCGCTGGCCGGGATGACCTTCATGTTCGACGAGACCGAGCGGTACGTGCGGGAGAAGCAGAGCGCCGGGGAACCGGGGAACGGCCTGGTCGACGAACTCCTCGCGGCCCATGAGCGCGGCGAGCTGAGCTGGCGCGAGGTCCTGGAGACCACCGTGCTGCTCTACATGTCGGGCGGCCCGAATCCCGCCTACCTCATCGGTGCCGGCTTCAAGCTGTTCGCCGAACGCCCGGACCTGATGCGGGAGTTCGGGCGGAAACCGGAGATCCGGGACGCCTTCATCAACGAGCTGGCGCGGCTGAACCCGGTGGAACTCATCATCACGCGGTTCCCGAACGAGGACGTCGAGATCCAGGGCGTGCGCATCCCCGCGGGTTCGTGCGTCAAGTACCCGATCGGTGCGGCGAACCGGGACCCGGCCGTGTTCGAGAATCCGCATGAGTTCGACTACCACCGTCCGCCGGACGCGAGCCGGAACCTGACCTTCGGGCTCGGTACCCACGCGTGCGCCGGGCAGCTGCTGGCGCGGGCCGAGACCAGCGTGATCCTCGGTCTCGTGGCCGAGCGCTACACCTCGGTGGAGCTCGTCGGCGAGCCGACGGAGGTCCGCACCGACCGCCTGGTCGCGTTCGACAAACTGCCGGTCCGCCTGTCCTGAGCCGGCGCGGGCCAGATGCGGCAAGGGTGGCGTACGGCGCCCTTGCCGGAGGTCTCCCCGTCGATCCCGAACTGTCCCGTCTCCCAGCCGAACGCCCGTACCGGGCCGCCCCGCACTCGCGGGTCAGGAACCGACAGCGGCCCTGGTGGACTCGGTCGTGGTCGAGTCAGCCGTGGTGCCGTGGCCGGATGCGGCCGGCACGGCGAAGGCCTCGCGGAACGCGTCCAGCGCGGCGTCCGAGTCGTCACGGGCCCAGCCTTCGAGGCCGATGACGCCCGTGTAGCCGAGACCGTGCAGGGCGCGGGCGACGGCAGGGTAGTGGATCTCCCCGGTGCCCGGTTCGCAGCGGCCCGGGACGTCGGCGACCTGGATCTCACCGATGTACGCAAGGGCCTGGCGGCAGAGTTCGACGAGGTTCCCCTCGCCGATCTGGGCGTGGTAGAGGTCCAGGTTCATCCTCAGGTACGGGCTGTCCACGGCGCGGACGAGGGACAGGGTGTCGGCAGCGCGGGCGAACGGTGTTCCCGGATGGTCGACCGCGAGGTTGAGGTTCTCCAGGGTGAAGACGCGGCCCGCGGCCTCGCCGAGTTCCGCGACGCGCCGCAGGGTGTCGGCGGCCGTGAGCCACATGCCGGGTGTGACGACCTCGACCGGGCGGACCGCCAGGCCCTTGTCGTCGAGTCCGGTGCCGTGCAGGTTCAGTCGCGGGCAGTCGATCCGGGCGGCCGCCTCCAGGGAGGCGCGGGCGGAGGAGAGCAGCGCTTCGATGCCGTCGGCGTCGGTGAGGTTGCCGGTGAGGTAGCCGGTCATGGAGGAGAACGTCGCGCCGGTGGCGGCCAGGGCGTCGAGGTCCTTCGCCGACCAGTCCCAGATCTCGACCTGGAAGCCGCGCTCGGCGATACGGGTCACCCGTTCGGTGAACGGCCGGTCCAGGTAGAGCATTTCGGCGCTGGCGGCGAGGACGAAGGGGCTGGCGGTGCGGGTCATGCGGTCACCTCGGCGATCGTGACGGGGCGGTCGTTCTCCACGCTGCGGATCGCCGCCAGGGCGATGGACAGCGCGCGGCGGGCGTCGTGGCCCGTGACGGAGGCGGGGTTCTTGTGACGGACGGCGTCGGCGAACGCGGCCAGCTCGCCGACGTAGGCCTCGCGCAGCAGGTCGGTGTCGCGGCGGGCGGTGTCGATGTGGATGCCCTGGGCTCCGTAGAAGGTCATGTCGGTGGTGCGGACGCCGCCGGCGGTCACCATGCCTTCCGATCCGAAGACCTCGCCGCGCACGTCGTAGCCGTAGAGGGCGCAGAAGGAGGCTTCGGCGGTGGCGATGGCGCCGTTGTCGAAGCGGATGGTCACCACCGCGGTGTCCAGGTGGCCTCGGTCCTTGGCGTCGGGGCGGACCAGGGCGTCGGCGAGGGCGTGGACGCCGACCGGTTCGGCACCGGGGTTGAGCCAGCACAGGGTGTCGAAGTCGTGGATGAGGGTCTCCAGGAAGATCGTCCACTGCGGGATGCGTGCCGGATCGGCGGTGAACGGACCCGGGTCACGGGTGAGCGAGCGCAGCAGTTGCGGGGTGCCGATCCGGCGCTCGTCGATCGCGGCGCGCGCGGCAGCGAAGCCGGGGGCGAACCGGCGGTTGAAGCCCACCTGGAGGACGACACCGGCCTGTTCCGCCGCGGCGATGGCACGGTCGGCGTCCGCCAGGTTCACCGCCATCGGCTTCTCGACGAAGATGTGCTTCCCGGCCCCGGCCGCCGCGACGACCAGGTCGGTGTGGGCCCGGGCCGGTGCGGTGATCAGTACGCCGTCGATGTCCTCGCGGTCGAGGACCTCGTTCACCTCCGTGGTGGCCAGTGGCGCGCCCAGTTCGCTCGCGAGGCGTTCGGCGGCACCGGGGACCGGGTCACTCACCGCGGCCAGGGTGGCGCCCGGGATGTCCCGGGCGACGATCGCGGCGTGGTTCGACCCGATACGGCCCGCGCCGATCGTGGCCAACCGCACCTCGAGCGGGACGGGCCGGAGGCGGCCGGGGGGATTGTCAGCGACGACCATGTCGGTGCTCCAAGTCGGTGCTCCCAGATCTAGAACGTTCTAGTCGGGAAGGTAGAACGCACCTCGGGAATCGGTCAAGGGGTCGATATGCTCGGCGCGAGGCCGTCCGGCCGGGTGGTGGAACCACATGCGACCAGGTAGGGAAGTGGCGACGTGACGAAGTCGGACGACGCTCGTGACGGTGCCGAACAGCCGCCCCCCGCCAAGACCGGCACCGCGCGGGCGGCACGCAAGGGGCGCCCGACCATGGTCGACGTGGCCCGCGCCGCCGGCATCTCCACCGCCCTGGTGTCGATCGTGATCCGCGACGTCCCCGGAGCCAGTGCCGAGACCCGCCGGCGCGTCCTGCAGATCGCCGACGAGCTGGGTTACGTCCCCGACCGGCGCGCCCAGAAGCTGCGACGGTCCAGCTCACGGGTCCTCGGCATCGTCTTCGAGCTCCAGCAGCCCTTCCACGGCGATCTCGTCGAGCACCTCTACGCCGCCGCGGCGCGGCACGGCTACGAGGCGGTGATCAGCGCGGTGGCGCCGAGCCGGGACGAGTCCACGGCGCTCAACTCCCTGCTGCGCGAGCGCTGCGAGGCCGCGATCCTGCTGGGCAGCCGTCTCTCCGGCGAGGAGCTCCAGGGTCTGGCCGGGCGGCTGCCCACCCTCCTCGTCGCCCGCCGCAGCGACCTGCCCCAGGTCGGTTCCGTCCGCAGCGACGACTCGGTGGGCATCAAGCTCGCGGTCGACCATCTGGTGGGCCTCGGACACCGGCGGATCGCGCACATCGACGGCGCCGGCGCCCCGGGCAGTTCCGATCGCCGGCTCGGCTTCCTCGAAGGGATGGCGGATCACGGACTGGCCGACTTCGCCGACGTGCTCGCGGGCGGCCTCACCGAGGAGGCGGGGGCCGAGGGCATGCGCTACCTGCTGGACCGCCCGGTGCCGCCGCCCACGGCCGTCATCGCGTTCAACGACCGTACGGCAACCGGTGTGCTGGACGTTCTCGCACGTCAGGGCCGTGACGTACCCGGGGAGATCTCCGTGGTCGGCTACGACGACTCACGGCTGGCGAAGATCCCGCACGTGCAGATGACCACCGTCTCGCAGGACGCGCCCCTCATGGCGGATGCCGCGGTGATCGCCGCGCTGGATCTCATCAACGGCGGCACACCGCAGGAAACAGTCCTCACACCCCGCCTGGTCGAGCGCGCGACATCCGGCCCCGCCCCTCGTTGACTCGACCGGGCGAACGCCCACGATGATCCCGATCAACCCCGAGTGGGACAACCTGGTCCTGGACACCCTCGCGGACGCCAGGCTGGCCGGGGTCGACACCTGGAGCACGGAGTGGATGGGCTCCGAGGGCGGTGGATCGGCGCACGAGGTCCGCACCTGGATCGCCGGATTCGCCGTGGTCACCGCGGAGTCGGAGGTACGGCGATGAGCGCGTCCGAGCGCGACCGCGCGATCGTGGAAGCCGCGCGCAGGCTGACGGCCGCCGCCGAGGAACGCACCCCGTGCGCCCCGGTACGGGACCTGCTGGGCACCGAGGACCTGGCGGCCGCCTACCGGGTGCAGCGGTTGCTCGTGGACCGCCGGCTGCGCGGCGGGGCCCGGGTCACGGGCCGCAAGATCGGCCTCACCTCCCCGGCGGTCCAGCGGCAACTCGGCGTGGACCAGCCCGACTTCGGCGTCCTCCTCGACGACTTGGACCTCTCCGGACGCGCGGTGCCCACCGGGCTTCTCCTGCAGCCCAAGGTCGAGGCCGAGATCGCGTTCGTCCTCGGCACCGACCTCGACTCGGACGGGCCGGCCGTGGCCGACGTGCGGGCCGCGGTCACCCACGAGGCACCGGCGCTGGAGATCGTCGACAGCCGGATCGCCGGCTGGGACATCACCCTCACGGACACCGTCGCCGACAACGCCTCGAGCGGACTGTACGTACTCGGCGAGGCCCGCCTCCCGCTCGACGCGTTCGCACCGCGTGCGGCGGCGATGCGCATGTACGTCAACGGCGCGCGGGTCTCCGAGGGCGACGGCGCCGCCTGCCTCGGCGATCCGCTCGACGCGCTGCTGTGGCTGGCCCGTACGGCGCGCTCCTTCGGCGACCCGCTGCGCGCCCGACAGGTCGTGCTCTCCGGTGCCCTCGGTCCCATGGCGGTGGTTGCGGCCGGGGACCGCGTCCATCTGGAGCGCGGCGACAAGGACCCGCAGCCGGTCGCCCCGCACGCCGCCGGCACCCGGCACCACCTCTACGTAGTCCCCGGGAAGCTGCGCAATGGTCACCACGGTCCCCCAGGTGCGCCAGTTCGGTCCGACGATCATGAAGACCGCCCCCGCCACTGGCTGAGACGAAGGACGGGGCGGGCCCGGAGTCTCCTTGTCACGTCCGTACCAATCCCACCGCTCAGGGACTCACGTCCGGCAGAGAACGGCGAACCTCCCGAACGTCTCGGTCCTTCTCGGTGGCGACGGCCGAGGCGGAGACGAGCGTCGCGGCGGCCAGGGTGCCCCAGAGGGCGGAGGAGCCGTGGGGTGCGAGCGCGGTGATGACCGCCGGGGAGACCGCGAGGCCGAAGCCCGTGGAGAGTCCGAAGCGGGCGAGGGCGCGGCCCAGGGCCTGGGGCGGGGCGAGCGCGGTGACCAGTGCGGTCGCGCTGCCGGCGTAGATGATCTCGCCGAGGGTGCAGACCACGGACACCGCGGCGACGGCCGGGGCTCCCCAGCCGGAGCCCAGCGAGGTGGCCGCGAGGAATCCGAGGTAGGACACGGCCAGTACCACACCGGAGAGGGCCAGCACGGTCCGCCGCGGGAAGCGGGACAGGAGGACGGTGAACGGAACCTGGAGGGTGACGACGAGCACGGTGTTGGCCACGAAGACGGCAGCCGACCACACCGGCGAGGCGTGCAGCTGTGTCACCAGGACCAGGGGGAGCGCGATTTCGGGGACGTTGAGGCAGAAGACGTAGACCACGTTGGCGACCAGCAGTGCGCGCATCCGGGGTGCGGGCTCGTCGTTCCCGTCCTGGGCCGGGGTGGCAGCCGGCTGCGCGCGCAGGTGGACCGACCACGCCAGGGCGGCCGCCGCGAGGTAGGCCAGGCCGGTGACGGCCGCCAGCGCCCGCAGTGCGGTGGTGCCGCCCGCCAGGCATGCGGTGGCGATGAGGGCGCCCACGCCCAGAGCGGCGTTGCGCAGGGCGCGGCCCGCCGCGAGGGCGGTGTCGCGTTCCCGCCCGTGGGCGACGGTGGCGACGAGCGCGGCATGGGCGGCCGGCCAGGCCTGGTTGCCGATGCCGAGGAAGAGCGCCGCCGCCGTGAAGAGCCGGACGTGCCCCGCCGGGGCGGCCAGGAGCAGCGCCACGCCGAGCACCCGTATCAGCATCGAAGCCGCCACGACCGTGCTGCGTGCGCCGCGGTCGAGCCATCGGCCCACCGCGGGCATGCACACCAGACCGGCGACGATACCGGCCGTCATGGCGATGCCGGTGACCGGCGCGGACAGTCTCAGTACCGTCACGCCGTAGAGCAGCAGAAAAGGCCGCAACAGGCCGGTGCCCACGGCGTCCACGGCGTCCACGGCCAGGGCGACGGCATAGCGGGGGCCGCCGGAGGCGCGGACGAGGGCACGGGGCTGGATTCCGGTGATGGTTGCCATGGCGTCAGACGGTGCGTCCGGCCGCCGGGGCAGGGCACGTGGGTTGACGTACATCGTCAATCGGCGCCGTCGCGGGGCCGGATGGGCGGTGATGATGGGGGGATGACGCTGAGGATCGACATCAGCGGCCTGCCGTCCGAGCCCGTGCGGTTCGCCGCCTCCCCGCTGGCCGAGCTGACCGCGATGCTCCACGTGCTGGCCGAACCCGGTCACCATCCGCAGGTCGCGGGCTGGGCCGCGGACGTCTGGGCGGGGCTGCGGCCGGAACTGGCCGAGCGGCTCAGGGAGGCGGAGTTCCTCTGGCGGTCCTCACAGGCCGACTTCCTGATCCCCGCACGGCCCCGGCCGACCCTCGTCGAGGAGTTGGACGACGTGGACCGGATCGACGACGAGACGTATGTGACCGCCGCGCTCGTCACGACGTGCGGCAGCAACCGGGTCCGTTTCCGCGGGGCGTCCCCGCTCACCGACACGGCCGCGCGCGAGCGGGCCTTGGACGTGGCCCAGGCGCGCGGCGCGCTGCAGGAGGCCTTCGCGGAACGGCTGCTGGCGGATCCGGCCGCGGTGCGGGCGCGGGTGCGCGAGACGCTCGAAGCATGCGCCGGGGCCTTCTTCGACGGCGCCTGGGCGGGCGTCGCGGTGCAGCTGGCTGCGGATCTGCGTCTGAAGAACGAACTGCTCAGGCGCCAGGGCGTCGGGGCGGCGCTCGCCTCGGTCTCCGGCGCGGTCACCCTGACGCCGGACGGCGACTGCATCATCGTGGACAAGGTGCAGGACAAGGCGACCGCCGCGCGGGGAGCCGGGGTCACCTTGATCCCCAGCGTCTTCGGCCGCCCGCACCTGGTCGCGGTCCACGCGCCGGGGTGGCATCCGGTGGTGCAGTACCCGGTCGCCGAGCCGGGTCCGGCGGAGCCGGTCTCCCTGGAGACGGTCACTCTCCGGTTGGAGGCGCTCGCTCATCCGGTACGGCTGCGGCTGCTGCGCACGCTGGCGCGTGGCCCGCACACCACCGGCGAGCTGGCCCACTTCTGGGAGCTCACGCCCCCTGAGGTGTCCCGCCACCTCACCGCCCTGCGCCGCGCGGGCCTGCTCACGGCCCGGCGGCAGGGCCGTTACGTCCGCTACAGCCTCAACCTGGCCGATCTGACGGAGTTGGGCACCGATCTGCTGGCCGCCGTACTGCGCTGAGGGGGCCCGTACGGTGAACCACCCCACATGACTCACATCACCTACTAACCCATCTAGTGGTGCATATCGGACGCCATGTCCACGCCATCATGCCCTCTGACCTGCA